>DATAWZ010000129.1:0-44481 GCA_036266975.1 Solirubrobacteraceae bacterium | reverse complement strand
ATCGTCGATTCGCGAGCGAAAATCGAGCATGGCCAGGACGCAGGGAGCCGGAATAGCAGCGCTATTTCGGCTCCCGAGGACGCCGCCAGGCGAAGATTTGCAGCCGCGAAGCGGGAGCGGATTTACCGGAGGTGCCACTAGTTTCGGCCCGCTTGCGCTCCGGCGCGGCGAGCCGATCCAAGCGTGGATGCGCTCCCTGGCCCCGCTCACCGCCGCCCTGCTCGCCGCGCCGGCTCCGGCCGCCCACACCGCGCAGGCCAGCCACGCCGGCTGGCCGCCGATCACCGGCATGCTGCTGATGAACAAGGACAACCAGTCGCGCCCGCTCGACGGTCGGCCGGGTCATGACCCCTTCGACGGCGCCGACCCCAGCTACTCCTGCAACGGCCAGCAGCAGGGCACCGCCTGCGGCGGGGGCACCGACTTCGTCCCGCTCGCCCAGCTCGGGGCCAAGGCCGCCGCGGTCGACCTCGTCCCGGCCGACATCGGCCACAACGAGCTGCTCGGCGGCAACGGCGACAACGTGATCCACGCTGGGCCGGTCGGCGACGTCATGTGGGGCGACTTCCACCCGACCGGCCAGCCGGTGACCCAGATCAACCACCTCTACGGCGGGCCGGGCAACGACTGGATCTACTCCGGCCACGGCACCAACGACATCTGGACCGGCGCCGGCGAGGACCACGTGATGCTCGTCTACGGCCACGGCGCGGTCCACCGCAACGGGCCGGGCCACAAGACGCTCGTGATGCGTGCCCTCGCGCGCAATCGCCACTATCGGCTGGTCGGGTGCAGCGACGTCTCGATTTTGGGGTTTGAGGCGTAGCGCCCCGGGCGGCGCCCGAGCGCGGCCGGTGCAGTCACCGGGCGGGTCGGCCGCTCACTGCGAGGTGAAGAAGCGCACGGTGCGCAGCAGCGGCAGGAACAGCGTGCGGTCCAGGCGCGGGAAGGACGCAGGCGGGGAGATCATGTCGATCACGTACTCGCTGTGCTCGGCGAAGATGTGCGCCGAGCGCACGTCGCGCACCTGGCCGGCGATCCCCTCGCGGGCGAGCAGCATGATCGCGTGTCGGTGGTTGATGCGGGTGATGTCGTCGCGGGAGATCCGGACGGTCGGGTCGCGCTGCACCACGGCGTGCGAGAGCGCGTTGCGGGCGAGGTCGAGGGCGGCGGCGCTGCGGGGCAGCGGCTGGGTTCGCGGGTAGCGCCAGATGGCGACGATGCCCGGCCCGGCGGTCATCGTCTCGACCTCGGGCGGCGCGGCTGGCGTGAGGTGCCAGTTCAGTGGGGCGTACAGGCTCAGGCCGGCGGAGCTGAAGCGCTGAAAGCCGAACTCGGCGGGGCTCGGTGGCGCCGAGATGGCCGGCGCGCGCTCGCGCGGATAGTCCGAGCCGATCAGCGCGGCGATGCCGATCAACACGAGCACGGCGATCACGCCGACGGCGCGCGCGGACGGGCGCCGCGCCTGCGGCAGGCGCGGAGGACGCGAGAACCTCCGGGAGGACAGCGAGGAGCGGATCACCCCGCCAGACGCTAGCGGCCGCGCCGGGGGGTGTCAGCGCACCGCGCGCGGGTGCGCGCGGAAGTAGGCGTCCTTCAGCCGCTCGGCCGACAGGTGGGTGTAGAGCTGGGTGGTGGCCAGGTCGGCGTGACCGAGCATCTCCTGCAGGGAGCGCAGGTCACAGCCGCCGGCGAGCAGGTGGGTCGCGAACGTGTGGCGCAGCGTGTGCGGGCTCATGCGCTCGGCGAGGCCGGCGGTGCGAGCGTGGCCCTGGACGATCTTGTACAGGCCCTGGCGAGTGAGCCCCCGTCCGCGCTGGTTGACGAACAGGTGGCTCTCGTTGCGCAGCCCGACCATCACCGGCCGCCCGCGCGCGAGGTAGGCGTCGACGGCGGCCAGCGCGGTGCGCCCGACCGGCACGAGTCGCTCCTTCTCCCCCTTGCCGCGGGCGCGCAGGATCCCCTCGCCGGGATCGAGGTCGCTCACCAGCAGCCCGATCGCCTCCGAGGCGCGCAGGCCGCACGCGTACATCAGCTCGAGCAGCGCCCGGTCGCGCAGCGCCGGCGGCTCGGTCCCGCGCGGCTGCTCGAGCAGTCGCATGACCTCCTCGCGGGTGAGGACCTTGGGCAGGCGCTGCACCCGGCGCGGGCCGTGCAGGTCCGCGGTCGGGTCGTGGGTGATGATCGCCTCGCGCCGCAGGTGCCGGTAGAAGGAGCGCAGGCAGGCGGTCTTGCGCTGCAGCGTGGCCGCGCTCGCCGGCGCGCGCTCGGGGGTCCCGGCGGCGAGCTCGGACAGGAACCCGGCCAGGTCGCCGTGCCGCGCCTCGAGCGGGCCCACGCCGGTCCGGCCCAGGAAGGCGCCGAACTGGAGCAGGTCGGTTCGGTAGGCCTCCAGCGTGTTGCGCGAGAGCCCGCGCTCGAGCTCCAGGTAGGCCAGGAAGTCGAGGATGAGCGGCTCGAGCTCACGATCGGAGGGGGCCAGGAGCGACATCCCTTCCCCCTTCGACGGGTCCCCGTGCCCTCCTGCCGGCGCTTACCCCGCGCTCACGTCGCTCGCCGGCGCGCAAGCTCGAGCAGAGCGATCAGTGTCTTGGCATCGCGCGTGGCGGCGATCGCCTCCTCCAGCCGCTCGAGCGGCCAGGGAACGATCTCGATCCGCTCGTCCTCGCCGGAGTCGGCGTGCTGCTCGAACAGGTCGGTGGCGAGGTAGATGAGCACCTGCTCGTCGGTGAAGCCCGCGCCGGTCCAGTAGCGCACGAGCTCCTCCCAGTGGCGCGCGCCGCGGCCGATCTCCTCGGCGAGCTCGCGCTGCGCCGTGGCCAACGGCTCTTCGCCGGGGCGGTCGCGGCGCCCGGCGGGGATCTCCAGCAGGTCGGGCGAGCCGATCGCCTCGCGCGGCTGGCGCACGAGCCACACGTGCCGATCGTCGAGCGCGAGGATCCCCACCGCGCCGCCGTGGCGCACGATCTCGCGCGTGACGACCGTGCCGTCGGGGTGACGGAAGCGCTCGCGGCGCACGGTGAAGATCTCCCCATCGAAGACCGTCTCGCCGTCGACCGGCTCCGGCGTCGCGCCGCTCACGCGCGTCCCCCGGCGGACTTTGTCGAGTTTGAGGCATATAGCGCCCCCAATCGAACAAAGCGCATCACGCTCACGCGGCCGCCGTCTCCTGCAGCAGCGACCAGACGACCTCGAGCATCGTGTCCAGCGCGGCGGCGCTCACGCGCTCGGTCGGCTCGTGGGCGGCCTCGGTCCCGTTGGCGAGGTTCACGCAGTCCACGCCCCCGGCGCGCAGGACGGCGGCGTCCGAGCCGCCGCCGGTGGCGATCCGCCGCGGGGCGATCGCGTGGCGCTCGAGCGCCCGCTCGGCGACGCGCAGCGCTTCGCTGGTGCCGGGCACGCGGTAGGCGCCGTACAGGCGCTCGACCGTCACGTCGACGTCGCACTCGCAGTCTGGGCGGTTGGCGGCGTCGTGGATGTGGTCGACCATCGCCGCGACGACCTCGCCGGCGCGTGCGTCGTCCAGGCTGCGCGCCTCGCCCCGCAGCGTGCAGCGCTCGGGCACGACGTTGACCGCCGAGCCGCCCTCGAGCACGCCGATGTTCGCGGTGCTCTGCTCGTCCAGCCGGCCGAGCTGCATCGCCGCGACCGCGTGCGCAGCGGCGACGATCGCGCTGCGCCCCGCCTCGGGACAGATGCCGGCGTGCGCCGCGGCGCCGCGGAAGGACGCGCTCAGCGAATAGGAGCTCGGCGCCGCGGTGATGATCTCGCCGATCGGGGTGGCGTGATCGAAGACGTACCCGGTGGGGCTTTGCAGCTGATGAACATCGAACGCCCGGGCGCCCGCGAGCGCCCGCTCTTCTCCCACCGTGAACAGCAATTCGAGCGCCACCGGCGCCCCGCGCTCCGCGCTCCGGCGCAGCACGGCGAGGATCACCGCGATCGCCGCCTTGTTGTCGGCGCCGAGGATCGCCTCGTTGGCGTTGGCGTAGAAGCCCTCGACGAGCTCGGGTTCGATCGGCGCGGCCGCCGGGACCGTGTCCATGTGGGCGCACAGCAGCACCCGCGGCGTCCCCGGCGGGCCGGGCGCGCGGGCGAGCAGGTTGCCGCAGCCCGCGCCGATCTGCGCGGCGGCGTCGTCCTCGCTCACGCTGAGGCCCAGGTCGGCGAGCTCGGCTCGCACGCGCTCGGCGCAGACCTGCTCGCGCCCGCTGGGGCTGTCCAGGCGGCAGAGCTCGCAGAAGAGCTCGTGCAGCCGCTCGCGCTCGTCCACCGCGATCAGGAAGAGGGCGGCGGGGGCGCGGCGCCCGGCTCGGGCTCCGCGCGGGTGTCGCGCACGCGCATCTCGGTCCCCTCCTGGGCCCCGTTCGGGGGCGAGGCGGCCTCGGCGAGCGCCCGCTCGCGGGCGGCCGCGACGAACTCGCGGAACAACGGCGAGGGGCGCTCCGGGCGCGACTTGAACTCGGGATGGAACTGGGAGGCGATGAAGAACGGGTGGTCCTCGATCTCGATCACCTCAACCAGTCGCTCGTCCGGCGAGGTCCCCGACACGCGCAGTCCGGCGCCCTCGAGCTTCTTGCGCAGCAGGTTGTTGACCTCGTAGCGGTGGCGGTGACGCTCGTAGATGACCGCCTCGCCGTAGACCTCGCGGGCGCGCGTGTCCGCGTGCAGCTTGATCGGGTCGGCGCCCAGGCGCATCGTGCCGCCCAGGTCGGCGACCTCCTTCTGCTCGGGGAGCAGGTCGATCACCGGGAAGGGCGTCTCGGGGTCGAACTCGGTCGAGTTGGCGCCCTCCATGCCGGCGAGGTGGCGCGCAAGCTCGGCGACCGCGATCTGCATGCCCAGGCAGATCCCCAGGTAAGGGATCGACTCCACGCGCGCCAGATGCGCGGCGGCGATCTTGCCCTCGATCCCGCGTCCGCCGAAGCCGCCGGGGATGAGGATCCCGTGGGCCCGGCGCAGGCGTTCGCGCGCCTCGCCGGTCACGCCGACCGTCTCGGAGTCGAACCAGTCGATCCCCACCCGGCAGCCGTGCTCGAACGCGGCGTGGCGCAGCGCCTCGGAGACCGACAGGTAGGCGTCCTCGAGCTGGACGTACTTGCCCACGAGCGCGATCCGCACGGTGTCCGTGGCCTCGTCGGCGCGGCGGGTGAGTTCGCGCCAGCGGTCGAGGTCCGGCGCGGGAGCCTCGAGCCCGTAGTGCTCGAGGATCGCCTCGTCGACGCCCTCCTCCTGGAAGCCCAGCGGGACCTTGTAGATGTTGTCCACGTCGAAGGCCGACACGACGGCCTGCTCGGGCAGGCTCGCGAACAGCGCGATCTTGCGGCGGATGTCGCGGCCGAGACGGCCCTCCGAGCGGCACATGATCATGTCGGGCGCGATGCCGATCCGGCGCAGCTCGTTGACCGAGTGCTGGGTGGGCTTGGTCTTCAGCTCGCCGGCGTGGCCGATGTAGGGCACCAGCGTCAGGTGGATGAACATGCACCGCCGCCGGCCGACGTCGACCGGGAACTGGCGGATCGCCTCCAGGAACGGCAGCGACTCGATGTCGCCCACCGTTCCGCCGATCTCGGTGATCACGAAGTCGGCGTCGCTGCTCTCGGCGAGCAGCGCGACCCGCTGCTTGATCTCGTCGGTGATGTGCGGCACGACCTGGCCGGTGGCCCCCAGGTAGTCGCCGCGGCGCTCGCGGCGGATCACCGCGTTGTAGATGCCGCCCGCGGTGACGTTGGAGGCGCGGCTGGTGTTCGCGTCGGTGAAGCGCTCGTAGTGACCCAGGTCGAGGTCGGTCTCGGCGCCGTCCTCGGTGACGAAGACCTCGCCGTGTTGGTAGGGCGACATCGTCCCCGGGTCGACGTTGATGTAGGGGTCGAACTTCTGCAGCGCCGCGGTGAAGCCGCGCGAGACGAGCAGGCGCCCGATCGAGGAGGCCGCGATGCCCTTGCCCAGCGACGAGACGACCCCGCCGGTGACGAAGATGAAGCGAGTCTTGGTGGGGGCGGCGGGACGGGGATCAGGCATGCGCGTGGGTTACTGAGAGTTTAGATGCCCCTCCGGCGGTGGCCGAGTGCCCGAACCCCCCGATTCCGCACCGTGCGAGGTTCACGCGGCCCGCAGCAGCTCGCGGGCGTGGCGGCGGGCGGCGACGTCGTCCTCGCCGGCACCGAGCATGCGGACCAGCTCGCCGACGACCTCCTTCTCGTCCAGCCGCACCACCGTCGTGCGGGTCGAGCCGTCGCCGGCCTGCTTGACCACCGAGAAATGCCGGTCGGCCAGTGAGGCGATCTGCGGCAGATGCGTGATGCACACGAGCTGTCCGGCCTGACCGAGCGAGCGAAGCCGCTCACCGACGGCGCGCGAGGTCTGACCGCCGACCCCGGCGTCGATCTCGTCGAAGACGAGCACGCGCGGGTCCGGGCCGGAGTCGACCACGCCGAGCAGCGCGAGCATCACCCTCGAGAGCTCCCCGCCGGAGGCGATCTCCCGTACCGGCCCGGCCGGCACCCCGGGGTTCGGGGCGATCAGGAACTCCACGCCGTCGGCGCCGTGCGGTCCCGGCTCGCGGGGCGCCAGCTCGATCGAGAACCGCGCTTGGTCCATCGCCAGCTCGAGCAGGCGCTCGCGCACCGCCTCGGCGAGCCGCGGCGCGGCGTCCGTGCGAGCCGCGCGCAGGGCCGCCACCAGCTCGTCGCGGTCGGCCCGGGCCCGCGCGAGCTCGAGCGCGGCCTGCTCACCGGCCTCGGCAGCGCCAGAGAGCTCGCCGTGGCGCACGCGGCAGCGCTCGGCGTGGGCGAGCACGCTGGCGACCGACCCGCCGTGCTTGCGCATCAGGCGCTCGATCGCCGCCAGGCGCTCCTCGACCGCCTCGAGCTCGCTCGGCTCCGACTCCAGCGTCTCGCGGTAGCGGGCCAGGCCACTGGCGACGTCGGCGAGGTCGATGCTCAGCGTCTGCGCGCGGTCGGCGAGCGCATCGAGATCGGCGTCGGCCCCCTGCACCACGTGTAGCCGCTGCACCGCGCCGGCGAGCAGCTCGACGGCGCCGGCACCCTCGGCGCCCAGCGCGCCCTCGGCGTGGCCGCACGCCTCGCGCAGCGCCTGCAGGCTGCGCAGCCGCTCGCGGCGGCGGACGAGCTCGGCGTGCTCGGCCTCCTCGGGCGCGACCTGCTCGATCTCGTCCAGCTCAAAGGCGAGCAGGTCGAGCTCGCGCTCGCGGGCGCCCTCGCGGTCGGCGAGCTCCTCGCGTCGCTGCTCGGCGGCGCGCACGCGGGCGTGGGCCTCGGCGCAGGCGCGCAGGCGCTGGCGCTGCTCGGGCCCGCACGCGCCGTCGAGGATCTCCAGCTGCGCGGCCGCCAACGTCAGGCGGCGGTGCTCGTGCTGTCCGTAGAAGCTGATCAGCCGCGCCCCGAGCTCACGCAGATCACCGACCGTCGCCGAGCGCCCGCAGATGTAGGCCCGCGTGCGCCCGTCGGTGGAGGCGCGGCGGGCGAGCACGATCTCGCTCGCGTCGGCCGGAAGGCGCTCACCGCGCTCGTGCTCGAGCTCGGGCGGCAGTGTGAAGACGCCCTCGACGTACGCCTCCCGCGCCCCGGGCCTGACGATTCCGGTCCGCGCGCGGCCGCCGAGCAGCAGGTCAAGCGCCTGGGCGAGCACGGTCTTGCCGGCGCCCGTCTCCCCCGTGAGGACGTTCAGCCCCGCCCCGAGCTCGAGGTGGGCGCTCTCGATCAGCAGCAGGTTCTCTACGCGCAGCTCGGAAAGCACGGCCTGAGGTGTACCAGCGCCAGGGGACGGAATCCTCGGGCTCGGGCGGCGGCCGCGACGGTCAGCTCGTGAGCTGACCGAACTTCTGGCTCAGGCGCCGGTAGAAGGAGCTCGGAGGGAGCTGGGCGATCACCCCGACCTGCTCGACGAACCCGACGCGCACGCTCTCGCCGGGGGCCAGCTCGCCGTGCGGGCGCCCGTCGACGGTGACGTCGAGCGCCTCGCGCGAGCGGTTCTCGATCTCCAGCGGATCGGCCGGCGCGACCACCAGCGGCCGCGCCGTGAGCGAGTGCGGCGCGATGAACGAGACGACGAATCCCTCGACCCCCCAGGCCATCACCGGGCCGCCGTTGGCGAGGTTGTAGCCGGTCGAGCCGGCGGGAGTGGCGACGACCAGGCCGTCGCAGCGTACGCGGCCGAGCGTCTCGCCCTGCACGCCGAAGGCAAGCTCGGCGACCCGTTCGCCGACCTTGCGGTGGATGGCCAGGTCGTTGAACGCGAGCGCCGAGCCGAGCTCGACCGCCGGGAGCATGAGCAGCTCGTAGTCGCCGCCGAACGCGCGCTGGAGCGCATCATCCAGGGCGTCGGGCTCGGCCGTGGCCAGGAAGCCGACCTCGCCGTAGTTGATCGCGAACACCGGCACGCCGGTGCGCGCGTAGCGCCGCAGCGCGCGCAGGATCGTCCCGTCGCCGCCGAGCACCAGGCACAGGTCGAGCTCCTCGCTCGGCGGCGAGGCGATCTGAAGGCCCTCCTGCTCGGCGATCTGGTGCTTGTCCGCCTCGTCCTCCTCCAGACACAGCGTCCACCCCGCGCGGGCCGCGGCGGCGATCGCCGCCCGCAGGGCCGGGGCGGTGTCGCCGAGGCGCCGGTGGGTGAAGACGGTCGCGCGCCGCTGGCTCACGGCTCCACCTCGCGCGCCAGGGCCTGGAGATCGGGCGGCCCCGAGCGGCCCGCCTCCGCGACCTGCACGAACGTCTCGCGGTTGCCCTTGGGGCCCGGCAGCCCGGAGGTGTACAGGCCGAGCACCGAATAGCCGCGCCCGAGCACCGATTCGGACACGGCGACGAGGGCGTCGCGGCGCGCCGCGACGTCGCGTACAACGCCGCCCTTGCCCACCCGGGCGCGGCCGACCTCGAACTGCGGCTTGATCATCGCCAGCGCGTCGAAGCGCTCGGTGGCGCAGGCCAGGACGGCGGGCAGGACGCGGGTCAGCGAGATGAACGAGACGTCGAGCGTGATCAGCTCAGGCGCGTACGGGAGCTGCGCGGGCTCGAGGTGGCGGGCGTTCACCCGCTCGAGGACGGTGACGCGCGGGTCCTCGCGCAGCCGCAGGTCGAGCAGCCCGTAGCCCACGTCGACCGCGGTGACCCGTGCGGCGCCGCGCTGCAGCAGGCAGTCGCTGAACCCGCCGGTCGACGCCCCGACGTCCAGCGTGTCGCGTCCGGCAGGGTCGAGCCCGGCCGCGTCGAGCGCGTTGGCGAGCTTGATCCCGCCGCGGGACACGTACGGCGGCGGTCGGTCAACGTCGAGCTGGACGGCGCTGTCGACCATCTCGCTCGGCTTGGACGCGCGCCGCCGATCGGGTCCCACCCGCACCTGGCCGGCCATCACCGAGGCCGCGGCGCGCGAGCGCGTGGGCAGCAGCCCGCGCTCGGTGAGCAGAGTGTCGAGCCGCTGCTTGGGCATGTGCCCGCACACGGTAGCCCGCGGCGCGCCGTCAGCGCCTGATCGGGCCCAGTGTGATGACCGTCACAGGACTTCTGTGCGTGCTGGTCAGCATCCAAGTCGCGAAGCATCCCTCCCTCCGGAGAAACGGCCCGCCATCTGATGGCGGGCCGTTTTTCGTTCTCCGGCCTGCGCGGTCAGGGGATCTCGACGACGAACCCCTCGTCCGCGAGCGACGGTCCGGAGAGCAGCGAGCCCCCGGGCGCGTAGGTGTCGACCTCGAACTGCCCGGTCGAGCAGTTCTGCTCCGGGAAGACGTCAACGGCCGTGGCGCCCGCGGCGGTCGTGCCGCTGCCGTCCACGACCACGACCGGCGGGAAGCCGAGCGCGTCGATCCCGCTCGCCGGCACGACGCAGAAGATGCCGGCCGACTTCGCGGTCACGGTCGCGTTGTAGGAGCCCACGGTCGCTCCCGAGGCGGAGACGGCGGCAAAGCCCTGGAAGGCCGTTCCGGAGGCACCGGCGGCCCCGGGCGCGCCCTGCGTCCCCTGAGGGCCGGCCGGGCCCGTGGGGCCGGTCTTGCCGGTCTTGCCGGGCTTCCCCGTTTTCCCGGTCTTGCCGCGCCGTCCGCGGAGGCCGCGCGCCGCCGCGGCCGCGTGGGCGGCCGGCGCCCCCTTGGACGGGGTGACCAGCGCGTCGGCACCCCAGGCGGTGCCTCCGAGCGCAAAGACAAGGGCGAGCAGCGCGACGGCCATCGAGGGGGACGGGCGCCGTCGAGACGGGCGGTTCATGGAGCTCCTCTCCTTGGGGATGAACGCGGTAGTGAGAACACGCCGCGCGCTCCGAACGCGCGGTTCCCGCCCCTGATTCTCGCCGACCGCCGGCGCCCGGCGCTTGAGGGCCCATCCCGGTAGGGGGCGTGCGACCGGGGCGTTCCAGGGCCAGGCGGGCGAAGGACGCAGGCGGACGGGTGGGCCAGACAGGGCAGAGCCACGTCAAGGGGCGATACCCGATCCGCGCCGCACCCGGGCGTGCGGACCCTATTGGGATAGGCCCGCTCAGGCCTGAGCGAGCGCGGGATCCTGCTCGAGGATCGCCGCGGTGATGCGCTCGGCGATCCGCTCGCCGGTGAAGCCGACCTCGGCGTGCAGCAGCGCCGGCTTGCCGTGCGTGACGTAGTGGTCGGGCAGCCCGACGCGCAGAATGCGCAGGTTGCGTGCGCCGGCATCGTTGAGCGTCTCCCAGACCGCGCTGCCGAAGCCGCCGGCGAGCACTCCCTCCTCAACGGTCACGAGCAGCTCGTGCTCGGCCGCGAGCTGGGCCATCAGGGGGGCGTCGATCGGCTTGGCGAACCGGGCGTCGGCGACGGTGACGGCGATGTCGTGGGCGGCCAGGCGGTCGGCGGCGTCGAGCGCGAGCGCGACGCCGGTGCCGTAGCCGACGATCGCCACGCGGGCGCCGCCGTTGGTCGCCTCGCGCAGGATCTCGCCGGTGCCGATCGGAATCTGCGTGGGCGTCTGGGGCAGCGGGACCCCGAGTCCCTCGCCGCGCGGGTAGCGCAGGGCGATCGGTCCGTCGTCGTAGCGCAGCGCGGTGTGGAGCATGTTCACGAGCATCGCCTCATCGCGCGGCGCCATCAGCACCATGTGGGGCAGGCAGCGCAGGTAGGCGATGTCGAAGACGCCGTGGTGGGTGGGCCCGTCGTCGCCGACCAGGCCGGCGCGGTCCATGGCGAAGACGACGTTCAGCCGCTGCAGGCAGACGTCGTGGACGATCTGATCGAACGCCCGCTGCAGGAAGGTGGAGTAGATCGCCGCGACGGGCTTGACGCCCTCGAGCGCGAGGCCCGCGGCGAACAGGATCGCCTGCTGCTCGGCGATGCCGACGTCGAAGTAGCGCTCGGGCATCGCCTTCTGCAGGATGTTCAGGCCGGTCCCGGAGTTCATCGCCGCGGTGATCCCGACCACCCGATCATCGCGGGCGCACTCGGCGACCATCGCCTCGCCGAACACCTGCGTGTAGGCGGGCGGCGCCACGCGGGCGCTCGTCGACTTCGGGGCGCTGGCGGGGGCGCCGTTGGCGATCGACTTCGGCTTGGCCGCGTGCCACTTCTCCATCCCCTCCAGGCCGCCCTGCTCGGCCGGAGCGAAGCCCTTGCCCTTGACGGTGGCGATGTGCACGACCACCGGGCGCTCGGCGGCGAGCGCCTCGCGCAACGCGCCGCGCAGGGCGCGCACGTCGTGGCCGTCGATGACGCCGGTGTAGACCCAGTCGAGCTCCTCCCAGAGCAGGCCGGGCGCCCAGAAGGCCTTGATCGACTCCTTCAGGTGCGGCCCGAGGCGCTCGAAGGCAGCGCCGATCCCGGCCGGCAGGCGCACCAGGCCGCCCTCGACCTCTTCTCGGGCATGCCAGAGCTTGGGGTTCAGGCGGATCCGGTTGAAGTAGCGCGACAGCGCGCCGACGTTGGGCGCGATCGACATGCCGTTGTCGTTGAGCACCACGACGATCGGCGTGCCCAGGCCGCCGGCCTGATGGATCGCCTCGAAGGCGACGCCGCCGGTCATGGCGCCGTCGCCGATGACGGCCACGACCTTGCCGGAGTCAACCTCGCCCCGCAGGCGCATCCCCTCCTTCATCCCGACGGCGTAGCCGACCGAGGTGGAGGCGTGACCGGCGCCCATGATGTCGTGCTCGCTCTCGAAGCGCGCGCAGAACGGCGCCAGGCCGCGGTACTGGCGGATCGTGTGCAGCTGATCGCGCCGGCCGGTGAGCACCTTGTGCGGATAGGCCTGATGGCCGACGTCCCACAGGATCTTGTCGCGCGGCGAGTCCATCAGCGAGTGCAGCGCGACCGCGAGCTCGCACGTACCGAGGTTGGCGCCGAAGTGGCCGCCGATCTCCCCCACCGTGTCGATGATGTGCCTGCGGACCTCCTCGGCGACCTGGACGAGCTCGTCGTCCGAGAGCGCGTGCAGGTCGCGCGGGCAGTCGATGCGGTCGAGCAGGCGCTCGACGGGCGGGATTCGATCGTCGCTCACGAGGTGCGGGTGTAGATGAAGTCGGTGATCTGCTCGAGCTCGATTGCGCCACCCGGTGCCGCGGCGGCGAGCGACGCGCGTGCGGCGCGATGGCTCTCGGCGGCGAGCGAGCGCGCCCGCTCGATGCCGAACTCCGAGACGTAGGTGCGCTTTCCGTGCCGAGCGTCGCTGCCCTGCGGCTTTCCGAGGGCCTCTGCGGTGCCGGTCACGTCCAGGATGTCATCAACGATCTGAAACAACACGCCAAGCTCGGCCGCAAAACGGCGAAAGTCGATTGTCGCAGGTTCGGGTACACCGCTCACAAGCAACGGGCACAACACCGAAGCCCCGATCAGCCGCCCGGTCTTCAGCCCGTGCAGCCGGCGAAGCCCGTCCCCGTCGGCCGGCGCGGTCCCCCGGACGTCCGCGTATTGACCGCCGACCATCCCGCCCACGCCGGTGGCCGCGGCCAGCTCGGTCAGGGCGGCGACGACGTGGGCCGGGTCGGCCTGCTGATGGACAGCGAGGTGGTGGATCGCCTCGGCGTACAGGCCGTCGCCGGCGAGGATCGCGACGTCCTCGCCGTGGGCGCGGTGACAGGTCGGGCGACCGCGGCGCAGGTCGTCGTCGTCCATCGCCGGCAGGTCGTCGTGGATCAGCGAATAGGTGTGGATCAGCTCGAGCGCGGCGGCGATCGGCAGCATCGTGCCGTGATCGACCCCCACCGCGCGGGCGGTGGCAAGCGCGAGCACGGGCCGGATGCGCTTGCCGCCGGCCAGCAGCGAATAGCGCATCGCCTCCTCCAGCCCCGCGGTGAGCGAGCCGTCCGGGCCGCGGGGGGTCCCGCGCGCGGCGCCCGGGTCGGGCTCGGCCGAGAAGCGCAGCTCGCGCAGGTAGGCCTCGACGTCCTCGCGCAGGTAGTCGGGGTAGGCGACCGTGCCGGGGGACTCGGTCGTCGCCTTCACAGCAGCGCGTCCTGGCCCGGCAGGACGGCCGGCGGCGCCTCCAGCCGCGAACGGCGGTCCAGCTCGGCGCTCGCCTGGGTGGCGAGCGCGGCACAATCCTCCACGAGCGTCGCCGCAGCGTCGGGCGAGAGCTCCCCCGAGCGCAACTGCTCGGCGGCGCGCTCCAGCCGGCCGATCAGCTCGTCCAAGGCGTCGGCGTCGCTCATCCGGTCAGGGGATCGTGGGTCCGTTGGGCGCGCAGGATGCTGGACAGTATGCCGTTGACGAACCCGGGCGCATCGGCACCGCAGAACACCTTGGCGTGCTCGACCGCCTCGTCGATCGCGCCCTCCGGGGGAATCGCCCGCTCGGCGGGCACTTCGTCGGGATGGAGCATCTCCACGAGCGCGACCCGCAGGATGCTGCGCTCCAGCGGCTGCAGGCGCTCGGCGGTCCAGCCGTCGGCGTTGGCCGAGATCAGCGCGTCGAGCTCGGTCGCGCGATCGGCGGCGGCCTGCGCGAGCGCGCGGGTGAAGCGCCCCGCCGCGCGCGGCAGCGTGTCGGCCAGCGGCCGGCCCGTCAGATCGTGCTGGTAGAGGGCGACGACCGCCTCGCGGCGCTGGTCGGTGCGCCTCATGCGTGGGAGACGGGGCCCGGCTCGACGCCGCGCCGTCCGCTCATGCCCGGGAGATGTAGTCGCCCGAGCGGGTGTCGACCCGGACGCGCTGACCGACGTCGACGAACAGCGGCACCTGGATCGTGGCGCCCGTCTCGAGCGTCGCCGGCTTGGTGCCCCCGCCGGACGCGGTGTCGCCGCGCAGGCCGGGCTCGGTCTCGGTCACCGCCAGGTCGACCGCGCTCGGCAGCTGCAGGTCCGACGGCGCGTCGTCGATGAACAGAACGTCGACCTCGCTGCTGGGGACCGTCCAGCGCAGCGCGTCGGCCACGGTCACCTCGGGAACCGCGAGCTGCTCGTAGGAGCTCGAGTCCATGAAGTGCGCCTCGTTGCCGTCGGCGTACAGGAACTGCATGCGACGATTCTCCGTGCGCACCGGGCGGAACTTCTCGCCCGCCCGGAACGTGCGGTCGATCACGGCGCCATCGGACGCGCGGCGCAGCTTGGTGCGCACGAACGCCCCGCCCTTGCCGGGCTTGACGTGCTGGAACTCGAGCACCTTGAAGATCGTGCCGTCGATCTCGATGTGGTTCCCGTTCTTCAATTGGTTGGTCGAAATCACAGTGGGTGAGGGTAGCGTCACCGACCGCCCCAAGCCGGCCCGCTCGAGCTGCCGCACCCGCCGACGCTTGTGTCGTGAGCCGCCATATACGCGGCTGGCGCCACAATCGTGACCAACCTGCCCGCCGCACCCGCCGACGCTTGTGTCGTGAGCCGCCATATACGCGGCTGGCGCCACAATCGTGACCAACCTTCACTGGCCGCGCTCGCCGTCGCTTCTGCCGGCCGCCATCTGCGCGGCTGAGGCGCCAATCGTCCGGCGCCGGGTGTGGTCCGGCGGCGAGGCGACTCGACAGCGCGCCGGGCCGGTGCCTGCGTTCAGCGGGCGCGCCGTCGGTGGTGTGGCGAGCGCGGGCGCCGCTACCCTGGGGCCGCCCGCGGGTTCGATTCCACGCGTCCCGCTGCCGCCGCCACACTGGTGTTTTCGTGAGCCTGCCGATCTCCGTCGCCAAGCGCGCCGCGCCGATCGTCGCCGCGCTGCTGCTCCTCGCCGCGCTGGCCGCCACCGCGCGAGCGCACCGGTCGGGCTCGCCCCCGGCGGTCTCGAGCCCGGGCGATCAGCCCGTGGCCGTCTCGATCAACGCCCGCCGGCCCCGTCCGGCGATCCCGAGCAACTTCATCGGCCTCTCCTTCGAGGACAAGAGCATCCCCACGCTCGGCGCCCTTGGCGCGTCGGGCAACCTCGTCGCGCTGCTGCGCGGCCTGGGCGCCGGAGTGCTGCGCCTGGGCGGAGTGACCGCCGACACCCAGGTCGCCTGGCTGGGACTGGACCCACTGATGCCGCCGTGGGCCGCGCTCGGCCTCACCGAGGCCGACTTCGGGCCGCTCGCCGCGCTCTCGCAGAACACCGGCTGGCCCGTCCTGCTGACGCTCAACATGGGCCACTTCGACCCCCAGAGCGCGGCCAACGAGGCCACGGCCGCCGAGTCGGTGCTCGGATCGCATCTGCTCGCGGTCTCCCTGGGCAACGAGCCCGACGCCTTCCCGCTCGACGGGCTGCGCCCGCAGCCCTGGGGCTTCCCGCAGTACGAGCTCGACACCGACGCCTATCGGGCGGTAATGCCCTCGAACGTGCCGCTCGCCGGCCCGGACGTCGCCAGCGGTTTCAGCCGCCTGAGCTGGGTCGAACAGGAGTCGGCGATCGAGCATCCCGTCCTGCTGACCGACCACTTCTACCCGCTGAGCTGGTGTCACGGCTTCCTGCCGACCGCGCAGGACCTGTTCACCACCTCCATGCACCGCCTGGAGAGGACCACGCTCGCCGACGACTCGGGCATCACGACCTCCTACGACGTGCCGCTGCGGATCGACGAGACCAACAACATCTCCTGTGGCGGGGAGCCGGGGGTCAGCGACACGTTCGCGTCGGCCCTGTGGGCCGCCGATTTCCTCATCCGCGCGATGGGTACGGCGATCGCCGGGGTGAACTTCCATGACATCCCCACCACGCCGAACGGGTACTCCCCGATCATCGCCGCCACCCCCGCCGCCCTCGCCGCCGGGCAGCTCACGGCCCAGCCCGAGTACTACGCGCTGCTGATGGCCAGCAAGCTCGAGGGCGACCGCCCGCTTGCGGTCTCCCTGCGGCCCGGCAACCTGAACGTGCAGGTATTCGCGGGGCGCAGCGCCCGCGGGCGCGAGCACGTGGTGATCGTCGACGAGCAGAGCGCCTCCTCGCGCCCGCTCGCGCTGCGCCTCCCCGTCCCCGCCCATACCGCAGGCGCGACGATCACGCGCCTGGTCGGCCCCTCGCCGACGGCGACCGGCGGGGTCACCCTCGGCGGCGCCGCGGTCACCCCCGCCGGCACATGGGCGGCCGCATCGCCGCTTCCGCGGGCGCCGATCGCCCACGGTCAGGCGACGGTGGTCGTCCCGCCCGACAGCGCCGCGCTCGTGACCCTCTACTCGCCGTGACCGGGCGCCACCTCGCCCTCCTCCGTCGGACCTCGCCCCTCGGGTTCGGCGCGCTGCTCATCCTGATCCTCGTCCTCGGCGTCGCGCTCTCGGACCGCCCCGGGATCGCGCACGCCACGCCGATCCCGCGCGCGACCGCGCTCGCCCTCGCCGAGAAGGGGCTGACCGTGGCTGAGTCCGAGTGGGTCAACCGCTCCCACCACTGGTACAACGAGGTGCTCGCCGACCGCGCCAAGTACCCGCAGGCGACGGTCTGGGGCGCGGTGCCGCTGTTCGAAGCGCTCGACGCGGTCGCGGCGGCCGCGCCGACCCGCGCCAACCTGACGGCGGTGGAACGCTTCGCCCGCGGCGCAGAGAACTACTGGGACCCGACCATGGGCGGCTACGCCCCCTACCCGGGCGATCGTGGCCACGCGCTGACCTGGTTTGACGACAACGGCTGGTGGGGGCTGGCCTTCTTCGACGCCTATCGCGTGACCCACCAGGCGCGTCTGCTCACCGACGCCGAGCGTGCCTTCACGTTCATCGCCACGCAGGGCTGGGACACCGCGGGCGGCGGTGGGATGTGGTGGAACACCGCCCACCCCTACCTCGCCGGAGAGCCGCTCGCCGCCGGCAGCCTGCTCGGCGCCGACCTGTACTCGGTCACCGGCAACGCGCTGTACCGCACCGACGTGGACGGCTGGATCTCGTGGGCCGACCAGCACTTCGCCGCGGGCAACGGCCTGTACTGGCGAACGGGGACCGATCCAACGCCCACTCCCTACGTCGAGGGCACGATGATCGAAGCGCAGGAGCTGCTCTGCCAGGCCGGGGACAGCGCCCGCTGCTCGGAGGCCAGCGCCCTGGCGAGCGCCGCAATGAGCCGCTTCGAGGCCCGCCTGAACATGGGGCCCCAGTACGACGTGATCTACCTGCACCAGATGCTGGCGTTCGGGCAGGCCACCGGACAGTCGCAGTGGTTGAACCTGGCCGAGCTGATGGCCGACGATGCGCTGGCCAAGGCGCGCACCGGACCGAACACCTACCTGCGTGCCTGGGACGGCACGCCGATGACCGAGCATCAGGCCCAGCCGAACATGCTCCAGACCCAGGCGGCGACCGTCGAGCTCTTCGCCTGGCTGGCCAACTTCGGGCCCTCGCCCTGAGGGCGAGGGCCATGAAGCTGAAGTTGGTGGCTACGCGGCCAGACTGACCGGCTGGCGGCGCAGGCGCAGGCGCGAACGACGACGCGGCTGGCGGCGCGGCTCGATGGCCGCGACCGGCTGCTCCTCGACGATCGGAGCGTCGAGCGCGTCGACGGCGGCCCAGGCCTTCGCGGCGTCGGCAAACGTGCCGACGGCGTAAACGCCTTCGGGCTGCCACTGGCGGATGGTGATCTCCGACGTGCGGTCGTTGACGTCGACCGAGAGCACCGGGGGCGGAACGGGGCGGGCGGTTGGCATTTTCGGGTGTCCTTTGGTCGTCTGTGGTGGCGACCCCTCTCCCGTCGACAACGATGTTGAGGCGAGCGGCCGGCGTCGTGTGTGTGGTCGGTCACAGTCGGCCCGCACCGGCGCCCGGCGCCGCCGGCGCCGGGCCCCTGGCGCCGCCCCGCCGCGCCACCCACTACCCTGTGCGGGTCCGTTTTTGCGGACCGCCGCCGACGCCCGGCGGCTCGGTGCAGGCACACGCGCCGTCCTGAGCCGGGACCGATGCGACCGCGCCGCGCGTCACCCGGGTCCGGTTCCGGCCCGTGCCGCCGGCGCGCCACCGGCCTTTTCGACATGTCGATGCTCCAGACCCCCACGGCGGCCCTCGCAAGCCCGCGCGCCGGTACCGCCGAGCCCTCGGCGTGCCACCGCTCGCCCGAGATCGCGTGGCGCGAGGTCCTCTACGTCGCGCTCGGCGGCCTGGCCGTCGCGATCTTCATGAGCTGGCCGCTGGTGCTGCACATGGGCAGCCGGATCTCGCCCGACCTCGGCGACCCGGTGCGCACCGCCTGGCAGGTCGCCTTTGGCGGCCATCAGCTCCTGCACGACCCCGGCAACCTGTGGAACTCCAACGCGTTCTGGCCGCACCCGGACTCGTTTCTGTTCAGCGACACGCTGCTCGGCTACGCCCCGACCGCGTTCATCGGCTCCGGGCCGGTGGCCGCGCTCGTCCGTTACAACCTGCTCTGGCTCTTCGCCTACGCCTTTACGTTCGCGGCGGCCTACCTGCTGGCGCGGGAATTCGGGACCGGCCGGGCCGGAGGACTGGTCGCCGGCATGGCCTTCGCCTACGCGCCCTACCGGCTGGACGAGGCCGGCCACCTGCACGTGGTCTCCGCCGGTGGCGTCGCGCTGACGTTCTTCCTGCTGCTGCGCGGATACCGCC
Organism: Solirubrobacteraceae bacterium; assembly: GCA_036266975.1. Lineage (GTDB taxonomy): Bacteria > Actinomycetota > Thermoleophilia > Solirubrobacterales > Solirubrobacteraceae > DATAWZ01. The sequence goes on along the minus strand of DATAWZ010000129.1, from coordinate 25,588 downwards.
GGCGGCATCGCGGCCTGGTGCTCGCCGGCTGGCTCGTCGCCGCCTGGCAGATGAGCCTGGGCTTCACCCTGGGCCTGCAGCTGGCGTACACGATGCTGATCCTCGCCGTGATCGTCGCGGTGTTCGCCTGGCGCGAGCGCGCCGCGCTGCGGGAGATGCTCAGGCGCGAGCGGGAGGTGATGCGCCGCCTGGCGGTGGTGAGCGTGATCGGCATGGCGATCATGGGGTCGATCACCGGGATCGAGGGGCACGCCTACCTGCGCGTATCCAACGAGTACCCCAACGCGAAGCGCTCGCTGGCGATCGTCAAGACCTACTCGGCCAACCTGGACGCGTTCGTCTCGGCGCCGGCGGACAACCGCATCTGGGGCAAGGCGACGGCGGGCGCGCGCGCGCACGTCAGCTCCAAGAACGAGAGCTCGCTGTTCCCCGGGGCGACGATCCTCATCCTCGCGGCGATCGGACTGGGCGGCGTGCTGTACACCCGAAGACAGAAGCTCGGCCTGGCCACGGGCGTGGTCGTCAGCGCGATCGTCTCGCTCGGACTGAACCCGACCTTCGGCAACATCACCTACAAGCCGCTGTTCGACCACGCGCCGGGGTTCGACGGGATCCGCGTCCCGGACCGGTTCGTGATGATGACCTCGCTGTTCCTCGCGCTGCTCGCCGCGGCCGGCGCCTACGAGTTGCAGCGGCGCCTGCGCGAGCGTTCGCTCGCCGGGGCGCTCGGGCGCGTCGCGCCGCCCGCGCTGGCCTGCCTGCTGCCGGTGATGGTCTTCGTCGAGGGCACCGGCCACATCGGCCACCCCCGCGTTCCGCGCCTGCCGAGCGGGCTGACGCACCTCGCCTCGCTGCCGCAGCCGATGATCATGCTGCCGACCTCGCCGGCCTACGACCGCGAGTACCAGTACTTCTCCACGCAGGGCTTCCCCGAGATCGCCAACGGCAACAGCACCTTCGACATCCCGCAGCAGGACGATCTGCGCGGCGCGATGTCGAGCTTCCCCAGCGCCTCGAGCGTGGACACGCTGCGGGGCCTGGGCTTCCGAACCGCCATCCTGTTCACCGACCTGGTTGGCAACCCCGAGTATCCGATCCCGCCCGATCCCTACGCCTCCCCGTTGCCTGGCAACCCACGCGCCGCGGCGGTGAAGTCGATCGCCGGCCTGGGGATCACTCGGCGCACGGTCGGCGACGTGGTGATCTTCAACCTGGACCCGGCCCGCCCGCCGGCGGGCGCCCACGCCTGAGATGTCCGCGCTGACCGAGCTGACCGCGGCGAGCGCCGCGGAGCCGCCCGCGCGATCGCCGGCCGCGGCGCGCCGGGTCCGGCGCTGGGCCACGCTGGCCATCGTGCTGTTCGGGTTGGCCTGCGCGACGATCGCGCAGTCCTTCTCGTGGAATCAGACCTCCCACTACGACCTGATCCGCTCGCTCGCCCACGACCACCCCTACATCGACCAGTACTCCTCGAACACCGGCGACAAGGCCTTCTACAACGGCCACTGGTACTCGGCGCGAGCGCCGGGGCTCGCGGTCTACGCCCTGCCCTGGTACGGCCTGCTCACCGCGGTCGACTATCCGCACTTCGGCCAGGACCACCCGGCCCAGCCAGGCAACGAGAACAACATGATCTGGGCGCTGGGACTGTGGACGGCGGTGCTGCCCGGGGCGCTGATGCTGCTGCTGCTCTACCGCTCCGGCGACGGCCTGGAGCCCGGCCACGGCCTGGCCGCGGCGATCTCCGTCGGTATCGGGACGATGATCCTGCCCTTCTCGACGTTGATGTTCAGCCACGTGTTCACCGCGTGCCTGGCCTTCTGGGCGTTCGCGATCCTGATGCGCGAGCGCGACGGGCCCCCGAACCTCGCACGCGTGGGGATCGCGGGGCTGATCGCCGGCTACGCGGTGTTCAGCGAATACCCGGTCGCCTTCGCGGCCGGCGCGATCGGCCTGTTCGCCGCCTCGCGGCCGCTCTCGCGGGGCGACGAGCCCGGGCCGCCGTGGCAGGCGGCGCTGCTGCGGCTGATCACCTACGGCGTCGGTCTCGGGGTCGGGCTGATCCCGCTCGCCGCCTACAACAAATGGGCCTTCGGGTCCTTCACCCACGTCGCGTACGCCGACATCAAACGCCAGCAGGCCGGTTTCTTCGGCATCACCACTCCGTCGGTGCGTACGGCGATCACGCTGCTGTTCGCCTCGCGCGGGCTGCTCGTGCTCGCCCCTGTGCTGATCATGGGCATCGTCGGCACGGTGATGCTCTACCGGCGCGGGCGCCGAGCCGAGGCGCTGACGATCGGGCTGATCTTCGTCCTCTACCTGATCTACGACTCCGGCTACTACCTGCCCTACGGCGGCGGCACCCCGGGCCCGCGCTTCCTCATCACCTCGCTGCCCTTCCTGGGCCTGCCGATCGCCGTGGCCTTCAAACGGTTCCCGGGCCCGACGCTCGGCCTCGCGGTGGCCGGCGGGGTCTGTTACGTGCTGGCGACGATGACCCACCCGTTGATCGGCTACGAGACCGAGGCGTTCAAGTGGATGCAGCTGCTCCGCCAGGGCAGCTTCCAGCCCACGGTCCTGTCGATGTTCGGCGCCGGGCGCGGGTGGTGGGCGATGACGCCCTTCCTGGTCTTCATCGCCGGCGCGCTCGTGCTCACCGTCATGAGCACGACGCGATTGGCGATCGACGCCCGCGGGCTGCTCTACGGCCTGCTCGCGGTCGGCGGCTGGGCGCTGTTCGCGGCGGTCGGGCCACACCTGCTGGGGATCGACCACCAGGCCCTGCTGAACACCGAGCACGCCGGTGACCCCACGGCGCTCCACAAGGGCTGGGGTCCCTACCCGCTCAGCGGCCTGGCCCCGATGGCGTTCGGGTTCGCCGCCCTCGCGCTCGTGCTCACCTTCGCCTGGCCGCACGTGCGGCTTGCGCTTCGCCGAGGTCGCAAGCGCACGCTCGCGCCGGCCGCGGCGTAGCTGGACCCCCGTCCGCCCGTCGTACTGGCGTCCAGGACGCTTGGGCGTCCGCCCGCGCGTGCCGATGTGAGCGGTATGAGCGGGGAGCGGCGCTTTCGCTTGTGCCTGGCCACCGCGGCGATCGCCTACGCCGTGGCCATGACCTATCGGTCGATCAACGGATGGGACTACGGCACCGACGCCGGGCCCGCGCTCGCCGCGCTCGCGCACGGGAGCCTTCCGGGGTTCTTCGCCCATCAGCCGGCGATGGGCGCCTTCTCCCTGTACCTGCGGGCGCCGTTCGTGCTCGTGGCCCAGGCGCTGCACGGCGACCTCTACCGCGCCGGCTCGCTGCCGTGCGTGCTCTCGGTGGCGCTGGTGGCGCTTGGGCTCGCGCGCCGGGCCGCGGCCCGGGGCACCGGGCGGCTCGGCCAGACCCTGCTCGTCGCGGCCTGCCTGCTGAACCCGCTGATCGGTGACGCGCTCTACTGGGGGCATCCCGAGGAGCTGCTCGCCGCGAGCCTGTCGGTCGGCGCGCTGCTCGCCGCCGACGAGCAGAACGGCCTGTGGTGTGCCGTGCTCGCCGGGCTCGCCGTCGCCACCAAGCAGTGGGCGGTGATCGTCGTGGTTCCCTGCCTGCTGATCCTGCGCGGAGGCCGGCTGCGGGCGACCGGCGTGATGGCGGCGACCGCCGCGCTCGCGACCCTGCCGATGCTTATCGGCAGCGCCTCGGCCTTCATGCACGCCGCGCACTACATCTCCCGGCCCCAGCCGATCGTGACCGTCTTCACCTGGCTGTACCCCTTCTCGCCCCACGGAGTCGTGCACGTGAGCAACCTGTTCGGCGACTCGCGCACGTTCATCGGCCACCAGCTGCTCGGCGTGGAGGCAAGCCTGTCCCGGGTGGTGATCGTCGCCGTCGCGGTGGGGCTGCCGCTGCTGTGCTGGTGGCGCGATCGCCGGCTGTCCGCGGGCGCGGTCCTGCGGGTCACGGCGATCGCCTGCGTGCTGCGCTGTGCGCTGGACCCCGGCTCGATGGGCTACTACCACCTGCCGCTGCTGCTCGTGCTCGCCGCGATCGACGCGAGCGCCGGGCGGCGAATCCCGGTCGCGAGCATCGCCGGGGCGTTCGCCGCCTTCATCTGCCTCGAACGCGCCCCGGCGTACCTTGACCCGCCGGTGACCAACGCGCTGTACCTCGCCGCGTCGCTGACCGCCGTGGTCCTGCTCGTACGCAGCCTGCGCGCGCTGCGTGCCGTGCCCGTCCCCCTGCCGACCCCGCGAGCCCTTGCGCCCGGCGATCGGCTGATCGCGACATGACCGCCCCTCGCATCGACCGCTTCCGGTTGATCGGGAAGGGAGAGGGGCCCGGCTCGCCGGCCTCTGGCCGGCTGCGCCCCCACCTTGGCTGGGTCGCGCTGACCGCCGGAGTGCTGCTGACGCTCTTCCTGCGCTACCTGAAGGGCTACACCAGCTACGGCTTCCCGGCCACCGACTGGGCCACCCGAGCGGTGATCTTCCGCTCCCTCATCGACGGCCACGTGCGCGAGTTCCTGGCCACGGCGAGCCAGGGCGACTCGATGATCCTGCGCGCCCCGATCGCGCTGGTCACCGGCCTGCTCGGCGGCAGCGACGTCGCCGTCTACCGGGCGGTCGCCGTGCCCGCGCTGCTCGCCGCCGGGTGGCTGGGACTGTGGTGCGTCGAGCGGATGCGCGACTGGCACGCCGGCACGACGGCCCGGGGGCTCACCCTCGGGCTGCTCATCGCCAGCCCGATCGTGATCTCCGACCTGACCGAGAGCCATTCCGAGGAGCTGCTCGGGGCGGTGCTGTGCGTCGCGGCGATGGCGTGCGCTTCGCAGGGCCGCTGGCGCCCGACCGCCCTGCTGCTCGGGCTGGCCATGGCCAACAAGCACTGGGCGCTGCTCGTCGCGCTGCCGATCCTGCTCGTGCTGCCGCAGCGGCGCGTTGCCGCCGCGCTCGTGGCCTCGGCGATCACCGCGCTGACCATCGTGCCCTCGATGCTCGTCGGCTCGATCTCGGCGGCGACCTCGCAGGCCACCACCACGGGCGCGATCGGCGAGTTCAACCTCTCGCAGGTGTGGTGGCTGTTCGGTCGGCGCACCCCCGGCGGCGTCGTGGCCCCGCACTGGCTGCAGCTCGTGGCCCATCCGCTGATCGTCGCGCTGTGCCTGCTGGTCGCGCTCGTCTGGTGGGGCGCGCGCCGGCCTCGCGGGCTGAGCGAAGGGCTGCTGCTGATGGCCTTCCTGCTCGCGATCCGCGCGCTATTGGACCCGGCCGACAACGAGTACTACCTGCTGCCGATGCTCACCACCCTCGCCACGTGGGAGGCCGTGTGCGCCCGTCGCCTGCCGCTCGCCGCGATCGCCTGGACGGCCTTTCAGGCGCTGTGGTTCGGCCCGATCGGCGGCCACCTGGCCCCCGACGCGGCCAACGTCGTGTACCTGGCGTTCTCGCTGCCGGCCTTGGCCCTGCTCGGCCTGCGGGCCCTGGCGCCGCAGCGCTTGCGCCGCCTCGACCTCGCGCGGCTGGCCCGGCGGGCCCCGGGACTGCTCGCCCCGCGGGGGGCATCGAGCTCCAGCACGTCAACCCCCACGGGAGGCGACGGGGGTCAGCCGGCGACGATCAGCTCCTTGGGGAAGTGGCTGAGCCGCTCGCAGCCCTCTTCCCCGACGACCACGAGATCCTCGATGCGCACGCCGGTGACGCCCGGCAGGTAGATCCCGGGCTCGACGGTGACCACCATCCCGGGCTCGAGCGGATCCTCGGGCGCGGTCCGCGAGAGCCGCGGGCGCTCGTGGACCTCCAGGCCGACGCCGTGGCCGAGGCCGTGGCCGAAGCGCTCGCCGTAGCCGGCCTGCTCGATGACCTCCCGTGCCGCCGCATCGACGACGCGCCCGCTGCGACCCGCACGCACCGCCTCCAGCCCCGCGAGCTGGGCCTGCAGCGTGACCTCGTAGATGCGGGCCTCCTCCGCGCCGAGCGTACCGCTCGCGAACGTCCGCGTGCAGTCCGAGCAGTAGCCGTCCAGCTCGGCCCCGATGTCGATCGTCACCAGCGTGTCCGGCTCGATCGCCACGTCACGCGGCGTAGCGTGCGGTAGGGCGCCGTGCGCGCCGGCGGCGACGATCGAGGGAAAGCTCGGCGCCCGCGCGCCACGGCGGCGCATCTCGTGCTCGAGCTCGAGGGCGACGTCGCGCTCGCGCCGGCCGACGAGCCCGCGCTCAAGCACCCACTCGTAGATCCCGTCGATGAGCGCGGCGGCGGCCCGGATGCGCTCGAGCTCATCCGCATCCTTGACCACCCGGAGCTTCTCCACCAGCCCGCCGCAGCCGACGCGCGTGGTCCCCTCGCCGAGCAGCTCGCCGAGCCGGCGGTGCTGGGCGACCGTGAGGTGGTCGTCGTCGACCCCGAGCGCACCGACTTCCCCGAAGCGCTCGGCGACCGCCGGCAGCAGGTCGGTGGCGATCACCGTCAGGAACGACGCGGGGAGCTCCTGCTCGGCCTGGATCTCGTAGCGGAAGTCGGTGAAGAAGCAGCGCTCGCCGTCGGTGGTGACCACGAGCAGCGCCTCGGCGTCGGTGAACCCGCTCAGATAGCGCAGGTTCGCCGCCGCGCTGACCAGCAGCGCCCCCACCTCGCGCTCGGCGAGCTGGGCCTGCACGCGATCGCAGCGCTCGGTCTCGTTCATCGCGGGCAAACCCTCGCAGGTCTGCGGCCGCGCCGGCACCGCGGCGCGCCGCCAGAGCTCGGCGAGCCGTCCGCCGGCGAACGGGTCCGCGGCCGATCACCGGCTCGGACCGGGCCCCCGCGCCCTGCCAGCACCCGCCATTTCGATGCGGGAGCCACCCGCGCCGACCTCGTGGACCCGTGGTGCACACCGCGCGACGGCCGATCAGCGTGCGCGCAGGTGAGCGTCCAGCGCCGCGAGCGCGTCCCGATAGCCGTCGACCCCGCGCCCGGCGACGGTCTGCAGGCACAGGTCGCCGATCACCGAGACCGCGCGCCAGGACTCGCGCGCCCTGACGTCCGAGAGATGCACCTCGACCGCGGGCAGCTCGGCGATCTCCAGCGCGTCGTGGATCGCCCACGCGTAGTGCGTCCAGGCGCCCGGATTGAGCACGACGCCGTCGGCCTGCCCGCGTAGCGCGTGCAGGCGCTGGACGAACTCGGCCTCGTGATCGCTCTGAAAGAAGCCGACCCGAAGACCCAGCTCGGAGGCGAAGCCGCTCACGCGCGCCTGCACCTCGGTCAGCGAGAGCGTTCCGTAGTGGCGCGGGTCGCGCCGTCCGAGCATGGCCAGGTTCACGCCGTGCATCACCTCGATCCGCCACGGCGCCGCCATCGACCCTAGCCCTCCGAGGCGACGCGCTCGCGCGCCAGTCGGGCGATCAGCGGCTCCAGCAGCGCCGCCAGCCGGCGGTAGCCCTTGGCGCTCGGGTGGATCCCGTCGAGCAGCGTCCAGCCTCGGTTGGACGCGCTGGAGGCCGGCCAGGCGTGGCCGAGCACGCCGGTGTAGGCGCAGCCGGTGCGGGCGGCGATCGTGCGGTCGACCCGCGCGAAGCGCGCGGTCACGCTCGCGGGCACGCGCGCCATCGGCGAGGGGTCGGCGATCACGCACCACCCGCGGGCGTTGCGAGCGACCCGGGCGCGCGCGGTGAGCGCCTGCTCGTAGCTGGCGATCGCCGAGGCCGCGTCGCTGGGCACGACGGCCGACAGCTCGGGGATGTAGGCGTCCAGGAAGACCGAGATGTCGAACTGCTGGGCGCGCAACGCCGCGATCGTCGAAGCGGTCAGGCCGATCCATGGCGGCTGGCCGGCGTGGCCGAGATCCTCGACCTCGACCTGAACCTTGTTCGGGCTGCGCGAGAGCCGCTCGATCGCGCCCTCGAACACGAGCCCGCCCGTGCTCGGGCCGTGAACGGTCAGGCTGCGCACGCCGCGCGGGATGGCCAGCCAGCTCTCGGTCGGGCCGGGTGCCGGCGGCGGGGTGATCGTCCAGGTCCGTGCTCCGCCGGCGACCGTGAACGGGGCCGCGTTCGCCCCACCCTCGTAGAGGATCGCCACCTCGGGGTCGCTGACCGCGAGCGTCGCGGTGGCCTGGGGGCTGGCCGCGAGCGCGCCGTAGCCACTCAGGCCGTCCTGGCCGCCTTCGGTGCCGTCGCCGAGCATCAGCCAGCCGCCGGTGGGAATGCTGGTGCTCAGCGCAGGCAACCCCAACGCCGGGTTGGCGACGCTGGGCGCAGTGCCGGTCGGCGGCTGCAGGGCGTAGTGGTCAAAGCGCCAGCGGGTCGGGTTGGCGGCCACGAAGCCGATCCCGCCGGGCTGGAAGCCGTCCCGGCCCAGCGCGTCGGCGAGCTGAGGGGCGAGCGAGTCGGCCACGGGGTTCGGGATCGTGTAGCCCTCGACGACCGAATCGCCGAACAGCGCGACGGTCACCCGGGGCGCGAGCGCGGACGCCGCGGCCGGCGCGCACAGCAGCGTCAGGACCGCCGCGAGCAGGGCGCGCGCGGGGTGTAGCCGATCGAGCCTCATCCCCATCAGTAAACCGCTGCCGGCCGGGGCGATGCGGCGCTGGCGCGAGCGCTCAGGGCGCATCGCCGAGCCCGCGGATCGCGGCGGCGACCGCTGAGGCCGGCAGGAGCTGCCCGTGGACGACGTCCCCCGGGGCACGCGCGAGCACGAACGGGACCTCCGTGCCGGTGCGCTTCTTGTCGCGGATGGTGGCCGCCTGCACCGCATCGGGGTCGACGGCGGCGTCGAGCCGCACGGGCAGCCCGGCGCCGGCGAGCAGCGCCGCGACCTCGGCGCGCAGCGCAGGCTGCTCGGAGAGGGTCAGCGCCGCCAGCAGCCCCAGGGCTACCGCCTCGCCGTGGCGGTAGCGCCGGTAGCCGGTGACCGTCTCGATCGCGTGCCCGATCGTGTGGCCGAGGTTGAGCACCTGCCGGCGGCCGCCGTCGCGCTCGTCCGCGGCGACGACCGCGAGCTTGGTGCGCGCGCAGGCGAAGATCACCTGGGGGTCGACCGCCGCGCGGCGTCCCTCGCCGGCGCGGACCCGCTCCCACAGCGGGCCGCCGGCGATCAGGGCGGTCTTGACCACCTCGGCCCAGCCGGCGGCAACCTCCTCGGCGGGCAGGCTGGCCAGCAGCGCCGTGTCGGCGATCACCGCCGCCGGCTGGTGGTAGGCGCCGACGTAGTTCTTGCCCTCGGGCAGGTCCACCCCGGTCTTGCCCCCGTAGGCCGAGTCGACCTGGGCGACGACCGTGCTCGGCACCTGCACCACCGGGATGCCTCGCTGATAGGTGGCCGCGCAGAAGCCGGCCAGGTCGCCAACCACCCCGCCGCCGAGCGCGACGACGTGGTCGGCGCGCGTGGCGCCCTCGCCCGCGAGCCAGCGCCAGGCCTGTTCGGCACCGGAGAGCGTCTTGTGCGCTTCCCCGGGCGGCAGGCGCAGGCTGCCCGCTCGGGGCTCGATCAGCGCGCCGTAGGCCGGCTCGACCGTCGCGTCGCTCACGCAGAACCGCCGCCCGTCCAGGGGCCATGGGAGCCTGCCGAGGATCCCGGTGCCGACCCACACCGGGTATTCGCCCGAGCTCGCGCTCGCCCACAGCAGCCGCACTCCGTCGGGCAGCGCGCGCACGTGCGAGAACGCCCGCGTGAGCGCCGCGCGCCCGGGCACGACCGCGTGCGCGAGCGCACCGTAGAGCTCGGCCCGCTCGGCGTAGCGGCGCTCGAATTCGTCCCGGTCGCGCGCGAGCGGCCGGCCGCGATCGTGCGCGCGCGTCCACGCGGTCTCCAGATCGACGTCGAGCAGCACGACGCGGTGCCCGGCGAGCGCCTCGCGCACCCGCGCCGAGTGCAGGCTGCCGCCGCCGAGCGAGAGCACCTGGTTCGGCCCGGCGCGCCTGAGCGCCTCGCTGACCACCTGCTCCTCGAGCGCGCGGAAGGCCGCCTCGCCGCGGCCTTCGAACAGCTCGGGCACGCTCTGCCCCGCGGCGTGCTCGACGAGCGCGTCGGTGTCGACGGCCTCGACGCCCGCGGCCTCGGCGAGCATCCGCCCCGCGGAGGTCTTGCCCGCCCCCATGAAGCCGATCAGCACCACGCTCATCGCGCCTGTCCCGTCCCCGACGGAGCGGCTCGGACGGCGCTCAGGCCGGCCACCGGATCCGCTCGCGGTAGGCCGCGAGCGCCACGCGCACGTCGTCGATGTGGTCGCCCCCGAACTTCGCCCGGTAGGCCTCGGCCAGGACGAGGGCGACCATCGCCTCCCCCACCACGCCGGCGGCCGGCACGGTGCAGGAGTCGGTGCGCTCGCGCAGCGCCTCGGCCGGCTGCAGGGTGGCGATGTCGACCGACCGCAGCGGCTTGGTGAGCGTGGGCAGCGGCTTCATCGCCCCGGTGACCACGAGCGTGGCGCCGGTGGTCATCCCGCCCTCCAGGCCGCCGGAGCGATTGGTCAGGCGGTAGAAGCCCCGCTCGGGGCTGTGGAAGATCTCGTCGTGCGCCTCCGAGCCGGGCCGGCCGGCGAGGTCGAACCCGTCTCCCAGTCCGACGCCCTTGATCGCCTGAATCGAGCACAGTGCCATCGCCAGGCGCCCGTCGAGCCGCTCCTCCCAGGAGACGTGCGAGCCGAGGCCGGGCACGAGCCCGAACGCGCGCACCTCGAACACCCCGCCGAGCGACTCGTTGGCCTTGCGCTGCTGGTTGATGTGCTCGACCATCGCGCGGCTGGCCTCGCCGTCCAGGCAGCGGACCGGCGACGCGTCGACGGCGGCGAACGCGCCCCACTCGACCGGCTCCTCGTAGGCGGGCGCATGGACGGTGCCGATCTGCACGACGTGCGAGACGACCTCGACGCCCAGCGCGCGCAGGAACGCGCGCATGACCGCCCCGCCGGCCACGCGCGCGGCGGTCTCGCGGGCGCTCGCCCGCTCGAGGATGTTGCGCACGTCGGTGACCCCGAACTTCTGGGTGCCGGCGAGGTCGGCGTGACCCGGGCGGGGCAGGTGCACCTCCTCGACGGGCACGTCGACCGGCCATGGGCTCATCCGCTCCCGCCAGTTCTCGAAGTCGCGGTTGCGCACCTGCAGCGCGATCGGGCCGCCGAGCGTGCGTCCGTGCCGCACGCCGCCGGTGACCTCGGCGCGGTCGCGCTCGATCTTCATCCGCCCCCCGCGCCCGTGCCCGAGCTGGCGCCGGCCCATGTCGCGGTTCAGCAACTCCTCGTCCAGCTCCAGGCCGGCCGGCAGTCCCTCCACGATGCAGGTCAGTCCGGGGCCGTGTGATTCCCCGGCGGTGATCAGGCGCAGCGTCATCCGGCGCCCTAGCTTATTGCGCGCCTCGCGGCGCTCCCGCTCTTTTAGTGGCTGGCCGGGGACACGTCGCTGGCCAGCCCGAAGACCGACAGCGTGTTGCCGCCGCCCTCGCGGGCCGACACGAGCGTGCCGGTCGTCGGCGAGAAGGCGAACCCGTCCAGGGCGGGCAGCGAGAGGTGCTGCAGCATCGCGCGGCCTTCGCGCGAGACCTGCCCGGCGACCAGTGCGGTGGTGTGGTGCTTGCCCACTCCGTCGATCTTCAGGGTGTAGGCCTTGAGCGTGTCCGACGCGGTGTCCACCTCGAACGACTCGGTCTCGCCCACCTTGAGGTCCATCAGCTGGCACTTCAACGGGCTGGGCGCGCACACGCCGGAACCGCCGATGAAGGCGGGCGCCAGGGGCGCGAACGTCACGACCTTGCCGTTGTCCTTGACACCGACGAACGCGACGATCGGGGTCGTCCGCGACGGCAGCGGCTGCAGGCGCACCAGGCGCCGGTAGAGCCGGGCCTGGCCGGCCGGTCCGAACTGGACGTCGACGTGGTAGGTGATCCCGAGCGTCGTCGGCGCGGGGGCCGTGCTCGGGGTCGTCGTGGACTTCGACGTCGTGGTGGAGGAAGTGGTCGTGTCGGTATTGGGGGTGGACACCGGAGCCGTGGTGGCGCTGGCCGTGGTGGTTGCCGCCTTGGCCGTGGTGGCGCTCCCGGTCACGCCTGCGCCGCTGGTGGTCGCCGCGACCTTCGGGACGAAGAACGGATCTCGCGCGCGGCCGTCTCGTTGCACCGAGGCGCCGTTGACCGTCTCGGCCAGCGCGGCGTTGGGGTTCGCCTGGGCCTCGCTCACCGCGACGGGCGCCGGCAGGGAGACCTTGGCCGTCGAGCCGCTGGTCGACGAGGAGCCGCCGCCCGCCGTGATGGCCACGGGGACCACAACGGCGAGCCCGAGCAGCAGCAGCGCCGCGGGCCACAGCTTCCGTTCGATCAGGTCGGTCCAGATGTTGCGCAGGTAGCTCATGGGTCTTCCGGGGTCAGGGGGCAACGGTGGCCGGGGTGGCCGCGGTCGAAGGCGAGCTCGTGCTCGTCGAGGTCAGGGTCGTGGGCGCGTCGGTCGAGGCGCTGTCGCCGGGGAGAAGGTCCCCACTGGGCAGCGTGTAGGCGGTCGCGGTGATCGTCGCCGCGAGCGACCCGGCCGAGGGAGCGAGGGTCACTCCCTGGACGGTGAGCAGGCGACCGTCGACGACCAGGCCGCCGTTGCTCTTGGCGGTGGTCCAGCCATCGATGGCGCGCAGGAACTTGTAGAGCTGGAAGTAGTTGCCGTCGAAGGTGAAGGTGAAGGTGAAGGGCAGCGCGGTGAAGCTCGGGGCGGCGCTCGAGGTGCTCGCCGCGGTCGCCGTCGTGTCGTTGGCCAGCGAGGCGAAGAACACGTGCTTGGACCCCGCGGCCTGGTCGAGCTGATAGATCAGCGAGGCGACCTGGTCCTGCGGCGGCACCGCCTTGCCCAACCGCACCAGCGTGCTGTAGTTGGACGGGTAGGCGGTCTGCGCGGCCTGCGCGGCCTGCAGCGAATTCTGGGCCGTGGTGATCGACGCCTGCGCCGAGGAGAGCTGGCGGCCCAGGCGCGAGGCCTTGCCGCGCTCGGGAGAGACGATCGTCAGGTAGCCGGCGACGAGGATGCCGACGGCGACGATGACGGCGACGACGAGACGGTCCCTGGCGGTCACTTGGCGCCTCCCGTGCTGGCCGCGACGGGCACGCCGGCAGCGTCGTAGGTCACGGTCAGGCTGAAGCTGACCGAGTGCGGGCAGGCGGTCGAGCCGGCGCTCGCCGGGTTGCCCGAGGCGATCGGACGCGCCGCGCTGGTCGTGCCGATCGAGACGTCGCTGACGCCGTCCATCAGGCGCAGCCGGGTCATCGTCTCGGCCACCACGGCCTGGCTCGTCGTGCAGCCGGCCAGCGTGAGCGTCGGCGCGGTCGTGCTGCCGCTCGGCGCGGAGGTGGCGGCCGATCCGGGCGCCGGACCGCCGGTGCCGTTGAAGCTGGTCAGATCGACGTCGGAGGGCAGCACACGGCCGACCTCGTGCATCGTGTGGGCCCAGTCGAAGCGCGCCTGGGCGATCTCGGCGACGGTCTGCTGGCGCGAGTGGCTCGCGGTCTGGAAGCTCGTGTAGGGGGCCAGTGCGCTGGCCTGCGCCTGCAGCTGCACGGCCTTGGCCTTGGCCCCGGCGATCGCGCCCTGGCGGTTGCCGACGTCGTGGTCGGCGATGCCCCACATGGCCGCGAGCACGACCACGCCGGTCAGCAGCCCGAGGATCACGTAGGCGATGCCGTCCGAGCGACCGGTGACGCCGCCGGCGCCCCGTCGCTGGTCGGAGGGGATGAGGTTGACGGCCTTCATCGGGGGGCCTCCTCGATGGCCAGGCCCGCGGCGACCGACAGCCGCGACGGGCTCACGCCGGACAGCGTGCCGGCCTTCGGCGCGGCGACCAGCGAGGTGGACACGGGCATGTCGAGCTCGGCCGCAAGGCGCTCGGGAAAGCCGGGAACCTCGGCGGCGGCCCCCGAGAGGACGACGCGCGAGGGCAGCGCCTCGGCGCCCTGGGCGACGTGGAAGTCGAGCGAGTTGCGGACCTCGGTGGCGATCTCGCGCACGCCGGCGGCGATCACCGAGCGCACCTCCGCCTCGGCGGCGTCGGCGGCGGGGGCATCCGGGGTGGCGGGGTGCGCGTCGCCGCCGCCGGTGATCTCGTCCATCGTGGTCGGCCGCGCGGCCCGCGTCGGGCGCTCGGGGTCGACGCCGATGCCCATGCACAGCTCGCGCGCCGCCGCGAGCTGGATCCCGCGGCGCTCGGCCACCTGGGTGGCGATCGCCTCGAGGCCTCCTCCGAGGACGCGGGTGAAGACGCAGATCGTCCCGTTGGCGACGGCCATGTTGGTCAGGCCGCCCACGGAGAGATAGACGACGGCGGCGTCGTCGTCGCGCGGCTGCAGCGGCTGCAGGGCGCGGATCAGCGCGAAGGCCGACAGGTCGACGCTCTCGGGGCGCAGGCCGGCCAGGCGCGCGGCGCTCAGCAGCCGCTCGACGAGCTCGCGCTGGGCGGCCACCACGGCGACCCGCAGGCGGGGGCCGTTCGGCGTCTCGGAGATGCCGAGCGGATGGAAGTCGAGCACGGCGCTGGCCAGCGGCATCGGCACCTGGTCCTCGGCCTGGAAGCGCACCGCCGCGGCCATCTCCTTGCGGTCATCGATCGGCGGCAGCTCGAGCGTGCGCAGGACCACTCGCTGGCTGGCCAGCCCGATCCGCACGCGCTTGTCGAAGCCGCCCTTGAACAGCTCGCGCAGCGCCTCGGCGAGCGCCGGGACGTCGTTGACCTCGCCCTCGCGCAGGACATCCCCGGCGAGGGGGACGCCGGCCGCCTGCTCGACGACGACGCGGCCGTTGACGCTGACGCGCGCGGCGCTGACGAAGCCGGGCTCGACATCGAGGCCGGTGAGGGTCTGGCGCGCGGCGCCTGAGCGGAGGTTGCGGGTGATGAGCGAGGCCATGAGAGAGGTTTCGTTCAGCGTTCCCGGGCTCCGTCGTACCCGAGCCCGCATGGGAGGTATCGGCCGGACCGGCCCTGGACTTGACGACGATGCGAGGAGATCGTCCGTCCGTCCAGTCGATGCGAAAAGACGTTCACCCTCAGCACCCAGAGGTGTCGGTGGTGGCGTTACCGGTGAGGGACGTGACCGGCGTACCCGATTTGTTCAGGTCACTGCACTGCACGTACTGCTCGACCTGATACGTGTTGATCCCGTTGTAGAGCGGGAAGCTGCCCAGGTCGAGGTCCTGCGTGAACACGAGGGCGGTCGCGGTGACGTTGTTGCCGATCAGCACGCCGTCGAACGTGCCGGGCACGCAAATGCCAAGCGCGCACTGCGCCGTGGTCATGGACACCGTGGAGGTCGGGGCGTAGACGACCCCGGCCTCCGTCGCCTGGTTAGTCGATAAAAGGGTGTTGCCGGTCGGCGGGGTGCCGAGCTCCACGCAGGTCGACACGGTGTTCCCGGCGCAGCTGTTGCCGTTGACGTTACTGCCGACCACATAGATCTGCAGCTGGCTCGGAGTGAGCACGCCACCGAGGTTCAGTGCGCCGTCGGAAATCCCCGGCTTGGCGATGAAGTTGCCCTGGGCGCTGCTATTCCCGTCGCTCGCGCAGCGCTTCGACTGCGGGCTGTCGATGAAGATCCGCACCGGATCGGCGGCGGTCGGCTTGAGCGTGACGGTACCAGCCTCCACGTCGAAGTTGCAAAACACGTAGTTGCCACCAGGGATCGTGACGCCCCCCGATGCGCTGTACACGCTGTCAGTGCTCGAACTGTACGCGCTGCCGAGGTCCGCGCAGTTGGCCTGTCGGGGGACCGTGGCATCGACCGGGGGGCAGCTCGGAGTCGAGGAGGAGATGGACACCGTCTGGCGCGTTGGCGGTGCCTCGTTCACCTTCGTCGTGATGGAGGCGATCCCGCCGGAGTACGACGGGCCCCCGTAGGTCACGACGCCGAGCAGGCCGTCGGTGAGCGATAGGTTGGGGTTAGCGAAGACGGCAGGCACGGAGATGTTTCCGGCGGCCTGCACGTCGCCGTTCACCGTGGTGTCGAGATTGTTCAGTCCGAGCAGGCCCAGCACCGTGCTGAGCAGCGGATTGGTGATCGTGACGCCTTGTATGGCGAGATTCCCGGTCGCTCCAAGCACCGGCAACGCCGAGATCGGTTGGAGGATGGCCTCCTCGCGTCGGTAGACGATCCCGTTGGCGTTTGCCGCGTTACCGCCGTCGTCCCACCCGAGGGAGACAATCTTGGGCGAGAGCTCATCGCCGATGCCGTAATTGACGCCGTTGGCGACGGTTTCCGAAGCGGCCGCCGGAATGAACTCAGACTCCTCGTAGCCGTGGTCGCCAACCGCCAGCTTGCACACGGTGGTGGTACACGCCGTGCCGGCGCTGGAATAGGACGGGCACGCGCCGGCGTTGGCGTTGGCCACCTGGGTCTGTACCAGCCCGGTGATCTGGAGGCTCGCGTTGAACGTAGGCACCACGCAGTCGGACAGCTCGGCCAAGAGCGAAGGACCCGAGTTGAGGTCCAGCGCAGTCGTCGAGCCATTGCCCCCGATCTGCGCCTCGGACTGCTGGTAGATCTGCGCCTGGACCCCTGCGTCGGCGGCCGCTTGGGCGCGGATCGAGCGGACGTCGCGGTTCTCCAGGGTGCGCGAGTCGAGCGTCGAGGCGAGCGCCACCGCGCCGAGCAGCAGCCCGATCGCCATCACGAGGATGACGAGGATCATGATGAAGCCATCTTCGGAGCGGGCGGATCTACTGGTCATCCGAGCTGTAACCCCACGGTCAGGCCGGTCGAGGCATTCGGCTGGTTGCTGGGCACCGGGTTGGTGAGGATCGTGCTCAGCCACACCGGCTTGTCCTGGCTGGTGGCCGCGGTAGCGGTCGAGGTTCCTGGCAGCACGGCGATGACCACGCGGCGCGCGTCGATCCCCGACTGGGCGCCGCCGGCACCGCAGGTGACGGCAAGCGAGGAGTTGCACCCGGCGTCGGTTTCGGTGACGTACTGATCGACCGTGTAGCCATCGATCGTGGTCTGGGGTGCAACAAAGCCGGTCGACACCCCGGTCGCGCACGAGCCCCCGCTCGCGCAGACCACCAGCGGTTCTGCGCTGCTCGCCGAGGCTCCACAGCCGGAATAGCTGTCGAGCCCGGGCAGGGCTCCCTGCCCACCGCTGCCCGCGGCGTTCCAGTTCGTCTCGACCAGCAGGCAGTTGCCCGAGCTGGTGACGAAGTCGTTCGGGTCGCTGGGGTTCGACGGCACCGAGCTCGCGGTGCAGTCGTAGGAGGGACAGTTGGCGCCGGTGGCCGGGGCGCTGCTGAGCGCCAGGCCGTTGAAGCCCACCGAGCTCGTCTTGACCTGGTCGCGAATCGACTCCAGGGCCTGGTTGGCCACCCCGAGCAGTTGCGCTTCCCGCTGAGTCCCCAGCGAGCTGGCGTTACCGGTCGCGAACAGGTCACCGAGCGCGGCGACCGACAGCGCGATCAGCAGCGTGGCAACCACCACCTCGATCAGGGTCATCCCGTCCTCGGCTCGGGCGCGCAGGCGACTCATGAGAAGTTACGAAGGTCGACGCCCGTCTGCAGCGAGATGCACTGCGAGGTGCTCGAGCTTCCGTTGCTGCACGACGTCCCGGCCGCGGCATGCGTGCGCGTGGTGTCGAGCTGGCTGAGGTCCTCGACCAGCAACGAGACGCCCACGTAGGCCGGGTTGGTGCCCGAGGAGGGCGAGAAGCTCGCCGACTTGACGCCTTCGATCTCCACGACGGCCGCGTTGCTGCCCGCCTGGCGCGTACACGTCCCGTTGTTCGTGCAGGTCCACACCACCGCTGTGGGGGTGGTGTCACTGCCCTGGGTCGGGAGGTCGAAGCTGAGCGTGCTCTTCGTACTCGTGGTGTTGACGGTCAGGGAGGTCATCGCGTTCTGCAGGTCGCGGGTGAGTGCCTGCAGGCCCGACTCGGCCTGGCGCGCGGAGTAGGCGCGGCTCGAGACGTCGTTCTGCTGGTCGATGTCGACGATGAGGAAGCTCATGATCGCCGCGCCCAGAACGAGTGCGAGCACCATCGCGACGAGCAGCTCGACGAGAGTGAATGCATCCTCCTCCCGGAGCCGGCGGCGCCGCGATCCCTGTTCCATGCCGTCCACTTCCCTCCTATCGGCACCGCGGCCGGCGGCCCGCACGGGAATCTCCGCTCCGGCGGACGTTCGTTCTAGTGCAGGAAGTGGGTCGAGTACCAGTGCACGAGGTCTGACCCCAGGAAGATCGCCAGCAGTCCGCCGAAGGCCAGGAAGGGGCCGAACGGCACTGCCGTCTTGCGGCCGTCCTGCACCCCCTTGCGGGCGATCACGACGGCGCCCACGCCGACGCCGACGATCAGCGCGATCAGCATGGCCGGCGCGACGGCCGTGCCCAGGAACAGCCCCATCACGCCGGCGAGCTTGACGTCGCCCATCCCCATCCCGCGCGGATAGGCGAGCGCGGCGAGCAGCAGGAAGCCGCCGGCGGCGGCGCCGCAGATCAGGCGGGTGGGCTCACCGCTGGGGTCCAGTGCCGCGCCGAGGGCGACGGCGAGCACCGCCCCGAGCACTGTCACCTCGTTGGGGATGATCCGGTGCTCGAAGTCGATCGCGGCGGCCGGCACGAGGACGAGCACGAGCGCGGCGCTCAGCGCGATCCCGGCGGCGGAGGAGTGGTCGAGCACCGCGCCGACGCACAGCGCGGCGGTGAGTGCCTCCACGAGCGGATAGCGAGGCGAGATCGCCGCGCGGCAGCCGCGGCAGCGCCCGCGCAGCAGCAGCCACGAGAGCACCGGGATGTTGTCGAAGGGGCGCACGGCGACACCGCAGCTGGTGCAGTGCGATCCCGGGCGCACGAGTGACTCGTGGCGGGGCAGTCGGTAGGTGACGACGTTCAGGAAGGACCCGAACACGGCGCCGAAGAGGCCGGCGAAGGCGGCTGACATATTGAAACTCCTGGCTCGGATCGAGCGCAGCGTCGCGCGCTCCTCTACCGCTTCATCGGAGCGCGCGCGGAAATGCTTGAGCGGCTGTCGGCTCAGCGGCGGCGTGGTGAACGACGCGCGGGGATGGGCCGCGCCGACGGGGGCGTGTTGCTGTGGGCGCCTCCAGGTTGTCCCAGGCAACACACGGGGGTCGTGCTGTAACGGGTGTGTTGCTCGGGACAACCTCCAGGCGCCCAGAGAAACACACGTCGGCGCGATGACCCTACGCGACGCCGACCGGCTCGCGCCGGTCAACGGCCGGCAGCGGCGCGGTCAGCTCGGTGGGCGCCGCGGGCTCGGCGACAACTGGCCCCTCGGTCGTCCGCGACTCGAGCGCGAGCAGCGCGACGAGCACGAACGGCAGGAACCACTCGATGTAGAAGTAGAACCAGTGCACGGCCGGGAGCTGGAGCGCGATCGTGACCGCGGCGGCGAGCGCGGCGACCTGGGGCACGGTGCGCGGACCGCGCGGGCGCAGCGCCACGAGCAGGGCGATCCCGAGCGCCCCCGCGGTGACCAGGTCCTTGGCCGGCCCGAGGGTCGGGTGCAGCGCCCAGATCGAGAAGATGTCGGTGCGGCTGAGCTGGAAGCCGAGCGTGTGGCTCCAGAACTCGCTGATCCCGCCGGGCGGCAGGAAGATGGCCACCGAGCCCACGCTGACGATCAGGCACGCGGCGATCGTGCGGCTCGCGCGGGAACGGTCGCGCTCGCCGTGGCCCGCGGCGAACAGCGGCAGCAGCACCGCGGGGAAGAACTTGGCCGCGGCGGCGAGCCCGACGAGCGCGCCGCGCACGATCGGCCGGCTCAGGGCCAGCAGCGCGAACACGATCAGCATGGCCAGCAGGCTGTCGTTGGTCGACTTGGTGATCGACAGCAGGGTGAAGGGGTTGGCCGCCCAGCCCCAGGCGAGCAAGAGGCCCAGGCGGGTGCCGGGGCGCCCGCCGCGCAGCTGCCGACCGAGCAGGAACAGGCCGAGCATGGTCAGCGTGTCGAAGCTGATCGACGCCGCGCGTGCGGCAGTCAGGTAGTTCCACAGCCCATGCCAGGGCCAGATCGCCTCGAACGGCGCGTAGGCGAGGTAGGCGATCGGGCCGTAGGTGTCGGGGTGGTCGAGCGCCGGGTAGTAGATCGGCTGCCCGTGCAGGATGTGCCAGGC
Organism: Solirubrobacteraceae bacterium; assembly: GCA_036266975.1. Lineage (GTDB taxonomy): Bacteria > Actinomycetota > Thermoleophilia > Solirubrobacterales > Solirubrobacteraceae > DATAWZ01. The sequence goes on along the minus strand of DATAWZ010000129.1, from coordinate 5,552 downwards.
GCCGATCTCCGAGGCGTAGCCGACGTCCATGACGCCGTTGACCGGCAGCAGCGCGAAGCTGATGCGGGCGGCGACCATCAGCAGCAGCCCGCCGGCGAGCATCCACAGCGGCAGCCCGCCGTCGAGCTCGCGCCGCAGCTTGTCCGGGCGGAACCCGAGCCGCAGCATGCGCGCCAGCAGGTAGAGCAGCGGGGGGTAGAAGGCCCACACCGCCGCCTGGAGGTGGGCGGCGTCGAAGAGCAGGTAGGACGCGCCGAAGGAGAGCAGCGCGAGCACGTCCAGGTGGCGCAGGCCGAGCCGGCGCCGGCGCCACGGCACGAACGGCAGCAGGAACAGCAGCGCGAACGGCGCCCACACGTACCAGTGGTCGAAGAACGGCGAGTAGTGACCGCGCGCGTAGAGGCCGAAGATGAGCGGCCCGGTGAACGTCGAGCCGAGGTGGCCCTTCGCGCCGACGAGAACGTCGGCCACAACCGTGCCGTGGGAGGCGAAGTAGATCTCGTAGTGCGAGCCGAGCCAGACGTACACCACGTACTGCAGGTGGTGGTCGCGGCGGTGGATGGCGATCGCCGTCGGCGAGGTCTCGGCGATCGCGACCGCCTGCCGGGGGCTGACCGAGAAGCCGGGCGGCGTCCCGTGGAAATCGTTGACCGGGAACAGCGACGGCTCCACTCCCTGCGCGAGGCCGGGGCCGTCGGCAGAGGAGGGGGACGTGGCCGCGAGCGCCGGGACCGCGAAGGCCGAAAGGGCGAGGACGACCGTCAGCAGCAGGACCGCGGGAAGGCGACGGGCGAGCGTGGTCATGAGGACCGTATCGGCCGCGGCCGGTGGCCCCTTGAGGGCATCTCGGCGGTCGCGAGGACGTGGCTTCGGCAACGCCGACGGGGCGGCCCGAAGGCCGCCCCGCTGGTCAGACTTGGATCCGTCAGGTGGTGCCTACCAGGTGCCGGAAGTCCCGCCCCCGGTGCCCTCGCAGCCGCCGGGCACGCCGTTGCCCGACCCCACGGTGCAGGTGCGCGACTCGCTCCCGGACGTATTGGCGATCGTGAACCCGTCGCCGGTCGACGGCGAGGTCACCGTGACCGTGTAGCCCGAGGCGGTGCCAGTCGCGGTGCTGAGCTCGGCCTGAGTGCTATCGGTGATGTTGAGCGTCGGCTCGATCGAGTTCAGCACCGAGGTGCCGAGGCCCGAGTAGCTGCCGTTGTTGTTGGTCGCGTACGTCTGGGCGGTCGTTGCGGCGGTGTACGCCTCCTCCTTGGCCGCCGCGTCGTTGGCCTTGCCCTGCTGGCTCAGGAACGACGGGATCGCGATCGCAGCGAGGATGCCGATGATCAGGATCACGACGAGCAGCTCGATCAGGGTGAAGCCCTTCTCGTCGTTTGCGCGCTGGCGCAGTCGGTACAGCACAGTGATTCCTCCTACTCGTTTGACTCTTTCGCCAGCCGCGTGCGGCGCCTCAATGGCAGCCCGGCCTCCTCCAATCCGAGGACCGTTGGCTTTGCGTCACGCCCTCACAGGCGCTTTGCCCTTGGCATCTCGGCGTCTGGCTCCACCCACCTATCGGAGGCGCAGACGGGCGGCACGAGCGCAACTGGACGACCGTCGTACCGATGGAGGACCGACTGATCCGGCGCCGGGTCCGGGAACCACGCCCGCGCTACCAGGTGCCGGCGCCGCCGCTGAGGTCTTCACACTCGCCGCTCCCATCGGCCGCCGTGGCCGGGATCGAGCAGGTGAGCGCGAGCGCGCCATCGTCGGCCAGCGTCATCGTGAAGGCGTCGCCGGTACCCGCCGCGGTGGCGACCACCGTGTAGCCGTGATCGGTGCCGTCGGGGGCCGCGTAGGAGAGCCAGGCGTTGTCGTGACCGGCGCTGATCGGGATCGTGGGCTCGATCTGAGCCAGCTCGGCCGAGCTCAGGCCGCTGTAGTCATCGGCATGGTCCACGCCGTAGGTCTCGGCCGTGGTCAGCGCGGTGCGAACCAGCTCCTGCGCGGAGGCGTCGTAGGCCTTACCGCGCTCGCGGACGAACTGGGGGATCGCGATCGCGGCGAGGATGCCGATGATCAGGATCACCACGAGCAGCTCGACGAGCGTGAATCCGTCGTGTGCACGACGCCGTTGTCCGATGCCCCTGACCATCGGGGACGATATCGGCGGAGCGTCGCTGGGGCCGAGCGACATGAGCCCCGCTCAACGGATGTCGGTCAGGACGACTACGACACGTGCTGCTGGGCGTCGATTCCGGGCACCCGTAGGCCCGCACCGCCGCACCAGGGGCAGGTCACGAGCGACGTCTCGCCGCCGAGATGGGAGATGACGCGCCCGGTCCCGCGACAGGGCATGCAGGGCGCGGCGCCCGGGGGCACCTCCTGAACCTCGGGATCGGTGGCGGTCGTGTCGGCCATGGCCGCGAGGTTAGTACAACCCCTCCGCGTCCCGAGCCCGCGATAATCGCGGCCGAGCGGGCCTCGGGTCCGCTCCCTGCGTCCATGTCCTCCACCGTGGCCACCGACGCGGACCCGATCCGCGCGCCCCTGCCGGACCCGCGCGCGCGCGGGTCCCGGCCACTGCTGCTGCGCGATCCGGCGTGGCTGCTCGTCGGGGTCCTGACCGCCGGGGCGGCCGTCCTGCGGTTCTGGCAGCTCGGGCGGGTCCCGTTGGATCCCTTCTACGACGCCGCCGTGCGCAGCATGGGCCACTCCTGGCACAACTTCTTCTTCGGGGCCTTCGAGCCGGGCGGCAGCGTCTCGATCGACAAGCCGCCGGTCGACCTGTGGCTGCAGGTCATCTCGACCAAGTTGTTCGGCTTCAGCGCGACCACGCTGAAGCTCCCGGAGGCCGCCGCGGGCACCCTCTCGGTGCCGCTGCTGTTCGTCACCGTGCGGCGCGTGTTCGGGACCGCGGCCGGCGTGCTCTCCGCGCTGGCCATCGCCGTCCTGCCCATGGAGGTGCTCACCGCCCGCAGCGACACGATGGACGCGGTGATGATGCTGCTGATCACGCTCGGGCTGCTGCTGGTGATCCGGGCGAGCGAGACCGGCCGGACCCGCTGGCTGCTGCTCGCCGCCGCGGCGCTCGGGGTCGCGTTCAACGTCAAGCTGCTCGAGGCTGTCATCCCCCTGCCGGCGCTGGGCCTCGTCGCCCTGTACGGGCTGCCCGGGACCTGGCGCCGCCGCGGCCTGCAGCTCGCCGCCGCCGGGGCGGTGTACATCGCGGTGTCGCTGTCCTGGCTCACGGCGACCCTCGTCTTCCCGGCCCACGACCGGCCATGGGCGATCGGCTCCTCGGACGGCAGCGCCTGGAATGCCGCGTTCGTCTTCAACGGCACCCAGCGCGTGTTCGGCAAGGCGCAGCAGGGCGATCAGCCGGTCCGGGCCAAGGGCTCCCGCTACCCCACGGCGACACAGACCGAGCGCAACAAGATCCCGATCGGCGCGGGCTCGGTGACGCGGCTGCTCGACGACGTCGGCCCCATGTCCGCCGAGCGCCTGGGCTGGGAGGTGCTCGTGGGGGTGCTGCTCGGCGTGCCCGCCCTGCTGCTCGCCATCACCCGGCGCGGGCCGCCCTGGATCCGCGCCCGTGCCGAGGACGAGGCCCGCGTCCAGCGCGCCACGGCGGTCGGGCTGATCGCCTGGCTGGTGATCGGGATCGTCCTCTTCAGCCACATGAGCCGCCTCCACCCCCGCTACGTGGAGGCGTTCGACCCCGCGGTCGCGGCGATGGTGGGCATCGGCCTGGCCTGGGTCCTGTCCCTGCCGCGCTGGATCGGTGTCGCCGCGCTGGCTGCGCTGTTCGCGATCCTCGTTCCCTTCGGCCATCACCTGGAGTTCGGGGCGGTCGCGGTGTGGTGGGTCACCCTGCTCGGGGCGCTGGCCGTCCTGGGGGTGCTCGCCGCGGGCGCGTGGCGGCAGGTCCCGCTCACGCACGCCCGCTTCACCTCGCTGGCCGCGGTCCTGCTCGTCGTACCGGTGCTCGCGATCCCCGCCCGCACGGCGATCTTCGACGTGCACGCCCACGACACCGACGCGGGCAACGTCGGCGCGATCCCGCAGCCCGAGCTCGGCCAGCTCAGCCGCTTCCTGACCAGCCACCAGGGCCGGGCCCGCTACGAGGTCGTCGCGATCTCGGCGACCAAGGTCTCCTCGCTGATCGTCCAGGACGACCGCCCGGTGCTGGTGCTCACGACCTACAACTCGCTGCCGCTGCTGCCGGTGCCCAGGCTCGCCGCAGACGTGGCCGCCGGCCAGGTGCACTTCGCGATCATCGACAGCTACTGCGCGCCCGTCGATCCCTCGATCGAGGCCGCCTGCTCGCCCGGCGCGCTGTGGGTTCGCGCGCACGGGGTCGACATCTCGCGGGGCATCGGGCTGAGCCGGCCGGGCATCATCTACGCCCTGCCCGGTCCCGGTCTCGCACAGCTGCTTCCCGCCTCGCTGCTGCGCCCCCGTCAGCGGCCGGCCCGCGTGCCCGCGCCACGCACGCATCATCGAGCCGTGCACGCGGCGAGCCGGCGCCACCACCGCACCCGATCGGGCCGATAGCGTGGGCGCGATGGACACGCTCGCCTCGCTGCAGATCCTCGTCGTCGACGACGAGGCCGCGCTGCGCGAAACGCTGACGCGCTCCTTCACGCGCGAGGGACACAACGTGACCGCGGTGCCCGACGGCGCCACGGCCATCGACCGCGCGAGCAACGAGCACTTCGACGTGATCCTGCTCGACGTCGCCCTCGGCGCCGGGCCCAACGGCTACGAGGTGTGCCGAACGCTGCGCGAGCGGCGTAACGTCGTGCCGATCATCATGCTCACCGCGCTCGACAGCGAGGCCGACGCCGTGCAGGGCCTGGAGGCCGGCGCCGACGACTACGTGACCAAGCCGTTCGGGCTGGCCGAGCTGCGCAGCCGGATGCGGGCGGTGCTGCGCCGCTCGGGGCCGCGGGCGATGGGCCGCGAGATGATCGTCGTGGGGCCGGTCACGCTCGACCGCAGCCACCGCGAGGTGAGCGTCCGCGGCGAGCCGGTGCGGCTGACCTTCTCGGAGTTCGAGCTGCTCGCGCGGCTGGTGTCCGAGCCGGGGCGGCTGCTCAACCGCCAGGAGCTGCTGCGGGCGATCTGGGGCGACAGCGCCTACCGCGACCCGCGGGCGATCGACGTGCACATCCGCCATCTGCGCGAGAAGCTCGAAGAGCGCCCCGAGGACCCCAAGCTGATCCTCACCGTCCGTGGCGCCGGCTACCGGTTCCAGGAGCCGTAGTGGGCCAGCCCACAATTCCCCACCCACTTCGCGGCTGCAAATCGTCGCCTGGCTTCGTCCTCGGAGTCTCGCCTGGCGCTGCCACGCCAGGACTCCTGCGTCCTTGCCGTGCTCGACTCTCGCTCGCGAAGTGGGCGGGTTCTTCCGAGCTGGACCACTAGTGGCACCTCCTGTAGATCCGCTCCCGCTTCGCGGCTGCAAATCTTCGCCTGGCGGCGTCCTCGGGAGCCGAAATAGCGCTGCTATTCCGGCTCCCTGCGTCCTGGCCATGCTCGATTTTCGCTCGCGAATCGACGAC
>DATAWZ010000128.1:0-29059 GCA_036266975.1 Solirubrobacteraceae bacterium | reverse complement strand
CCCGGTCGGCGATACTGCGCCGATGAGCGAGAACGATCCCGTGCGCCCGCTGTGGCAGCCCTCGGCCGAGCGGCGCGAGCGCGCCAACCTGACCGCCTTCATGGCCTTCTGCGCCGACCGCGCCGGCCGGCCCCTGGAGAGCTATGACGAGCTGTGGCGGTGGTCGGTCGACGAGCTCGAGGCGTTCTGGGCCGCGATCTGGGAGTTCGCCGGGGTGCGCGCCCACGCCCCCTACGAGCGGGTGCTGGGCCGGCGCGAGATGCCCGGCGCGCAGTGGTTCACCGGCGCCCGCATCAACTACGCCGAGCACGTGCTGTGCGGCCAGGACCCGCAGGCCGTCGCGGTCCTGCACACCTCCGAGCTGCGCCCGCTCGCCTCGCTGACCCGCGGTGAGCTCGCCGACGCCGTGGCCGAGGCCGCCGGCGGCCTGCGCGCGCTCGGGGTCGGGCCCGGCGACCGGGTCGTGGCCTACCTGCCGAACATCCCGGAGACGCTGATCGCCTTCCTGGCCTGCGCGAGCATCGGCGCGATCTGGTCGAGTGCGGCCCCGGAATTCGGGGCGCGCGCGGTGACCGACCGCTTCGCCCAGATCGAACCGGCGGTACTGCTCACCGTCGACGGGTACCGCTACGGAGGCCGGGACTTCGACCGGCGCGAGCTCGTCGCCGGCCTGCGCGCCGAGCTGCCGACGCTGCGCCACACCGTGCTCGTGCCCTACCTCGACGAGAACGCGACGCTGCCCGACGCGCTGACCTGGCAGGAGCTCTGCGAGCGCGGTCGCGGCACAGAGCTGCGCTTCGAGCCGCTCCCGTTCGACCATCCCCTGTGGGTGCTCTACTCCTCCGGGACCACCGGGCTGCCCAAGGCGATCGTGCAGAGCCAGGGGGGCATCCTGCTCGAGCAGCTCAAGAAGGGCCTGCTGCACCTGGACCTGCATCCGGGCGAGCGCATCTTCTGGTTCACCACCACCGGCTGGATGATGTGGAACTTCCTCATCGGGTGCCTGCTCACCGAAGCGAGCATCGTGCTCTTCGACGGCAACCCGGCTCATCCGGACCTCGACACCCTGTGGGCGCTGGCCGAGCAGACCGCGACGAACACGTTCGGCACCAGCGCGGGCTACATCACCGCGTGCGAGAAGGCCGGGCTCCAGCCCGCCCGGGTACACGACCTCGGCGCGCTGCGGGCGGTGGGTTCGACCGGCTCGCCGCTGCCGCCGGAGGGCTTTCGCTGGGTCCACGACCACGTCGGCGAGGACGTCTGGCTGTTCTCCACGAGCGGCGGCACCGACGTCTGCACCGCGTTCGTCGGCGGCTCGGCGTTGCTGCCGGTCTACGAGGGCGAGCTGCAGTGCCGCGCCCTGGGCTGCGCGGTGCAGGCCTGGGACGAGCACGGCCACCGGCTCGAGGACGAGGTCGGCGAGCTGGTGATCACCGAGCCGATGCCCTCGATGCCGCTGCGCTTCTGGGGCGACGAGGACGGCGCTCGCTACCGCGAGAGCTACTTCGAGATGTACCCGGGCGTATGGCGACACGGCGACTGGATCCGGATCACCCCCCGGGGAGGCGCGGTGATCTACGGGCGCTCGGACTCGACGATCAACCGCCACGGCGTGCGCATGGGCACCAGCGAGCTCTATCGCGCGGCGAACGCGGTTCCCGAGGTCCAGGATGCGCTCGTCGTCGACGTGCCGCGCGGCGGCGAGCTGTGGCTGGCGCTGTTCGTGGTGCTCGCCGACGGGTCCACCCTCGACGAGCCGCTCGAGCGGCGCATCAAGCAGCGCATTCGCGAGGACTGCTCGCCGCGGCACGTCCCCGACGCCGTCCTGCAGATCGCCGACGTGCCGCGCACGCTGTCGGGCAAGGTGCTCGAGGTGCCGATCAAGCGGATCCTCAGCGGCACGCCTCCGGAGAAGGCCGCCTCCCTGGACTCGCTGGCCAATCCGCGCTCGTTGGACTATTTCGTCGAACTCGCGAGCCGTCTGAGCAGCGAACGCGACGCCGCCTGAGCAAGCGTATCGGCGCAGACCTGAACGTCGGCGCGATCTGGCCTACGATTCCAGCATGACGACGCTTGACATCGTCCTGATCCTGCTGCTGGGCGTCATCAAGATTCCAATCGTCGGAATGCTGCTGTGGATGCCGATGCGCTCGGACCCGGTGGAGTGGGCGCAGTCGGCCGAGGACGCGAGCGACGGCGAGGGCGAAGACGAGGAGGGTGGTGGTGGCGGCGGTGGCGGAACGCGCCGCCAGGGGCCGCACCGTCGACCTCCCCGCCCGGGCCGGCCGCGCCGCGGGCCCCACCCCGGTGCCCGTCCGGCCCCGCCTGCCCGGATTCGCGCGGTGGGCCGGCGCGTGCGCGTGAGGGCGCGGGTCTGAGCCGTGCAGGACGAGCACGCCCGCCAGCTGCTGAGCCGCGAACGCGAGCGCATCGAGCGCGCGCTCGATGCGCTGCGCGACGAGGAGCCGCTCGAGGCGTCCGATCAGGCCGAGCCGGGGGACCGGGGCTCGCAGGACCTCTACCAGGACGAGCTCGACGCCTCGCAGCGCGAGGAGCTCGAGCGCGACCTGGCCGCCCTCGAGCGAGCCGAGGCCCGTCTGGCCGGCGGAACCTACGGGCGCTCGATCGAGAGCGGCGAGCCGATCCCCGACGAGCGGCTCGAGGCGCTCCCACTCGCCGAGCGCACGGTCGACGAGGAAGCGCGCTACCGCCGCTCCTGAGCGCCGCCGGCGAGCGCGGCGCGGACCTCCTCGTCGCCCACCGGATGGAAGTCCGCATACCAGGCGCTGACGCCGCCCAGGCGGCGCGGGGTGTGCAGGCACACGACCTCCTCGGCGACCGCCCGCAGCGAGTCGCACGCCTCCGGTGAGCCCACGGGCACCGCGACGATCACCCGCGCGGGCCGGCGGGCGCGGATCGCCCGGACCGCGGCGTGCATGCTCGAACCGGTGGCCAGGCCGTCGTCGACGACGACGACGTACGCCCCCGAGCAGTCCAGCGGCTCGCGCCCGCCGCGGTAGGCTTGCTCGCGGCGCGCGAGCTCGGCCCGCTCGCGCCGCACGACCGCCTCGAGATCGCGCTGCGCCAGCTCCAGCCGGTCGAGGAGCTCTCGGTTGAGGACCTGGACTTCGCCGGAGCCGATGGCGCCCATCGCGAGCTCCTCCTGCCCGGGGACTCCGAGCTTGCGCACGACGCACACGTCGAGCCGGGCGGCGAGGGCCCGGGCGACCTCGGCGGCGACCGGCATGCCGCCGCGCGCCAGCCCGAGCACGACCACGGGCCCCTCGTCGGCGAGGTGGGCCAGGCGCTTGGCCAGCGCGCGCCCGGCGTCGGAGCGATCAGCGAAGCGCGGTGGGCGTGCGAGCGCGATGGCGTGCCCGGCGCACCGCCGGCCCTAGTGGCACCTCCTGCAAATCCGCTCCCGCTTCGCGGCTGCAAATCTTCGCCTGGCGGCGTCCTCGGGAGCCGAAATAGCGCTGCTATTCCGGCCCCCTGCGTCCTGGCCATGCTCGATTTTCGCTCGCGAATCGACGACCGGATTTACAGGAGGCACCACTAGGCCGCTGGCGCTCTGCGCGGCCTCTCGGGGCCGCCGAGGTGGCGCAGGTGCTGACGCGATCGACCCGGCTTCGTGTCCTTTCGGGCACCCGTGACGCTTGCGTCCTGATGACCGACGTGCCACGATCTGAGGCTCCGATCCAGGAGGGGAAATGCGGACTCGCCACCAAGAAGTCGAACAAGCGGCAGGCATGCCCGGCCCCCGCGGGGGTGGCTCACCGGACGTGGCCCTCGGTGGGGCGACGGTCCAGCGCCGAACCGGCTCGGTGAGTCCCAGCGAGTTGGTTCATCTGCAGCGGGCCGCGGGGAACGCGGCCGTCGCGCGTCTTGTCCAGAGCGGCCACGGGCCTGCGCAGGCCGCGTCCGATGCGGGCACCGTCACCGTGCAACGTAATCCGACATACGGCAACGATCCGGTGGCCGGCATCGCCAACACGGACATGGACCTGCTCTACGGCATCACCCCGATCAGAGCGAGAACGAAGGCTCGCTTGGGCGCGGGCCAGAAGGCGTACCTGCGCACGATCGACGAGTACAACAAGGCCATCGGCATCAACTCTGCCATGGGTGCCAGTACCGCCGCTATGGGGCTGTTCGACATCCGAGATGAGCTGAACTCCGCCGCCGCCTGGGGCCTGCCACAAGATGCGACCGCCAACGCCCAAACCACCCAGTGGATCGCCTTCCTCCGTCAACACGCGGCCTATATCGGCTTGGAGTATCTCGGCCAAAGCGCTGGCTGGTTCGGCACGGACAAGATCAAGAAGAAGGACCGGTTCACGAAGAACCGGAAGGAGCCGCAGACCGGCGAGAAAAAGAAGGACAGGCTGACCCCAGGCGATGTTCGAAGCTTCCTCGGTTCGAGCACCAAGGCGAGCGCGCAGAAGAAGTACAACAAGATGAGCGCGAAGAAGAAGTCAGCGCTCAACGAATGGATCTACCGGGCGTTCTTCCGACGCACGAGCAAGCTGGGTCAGGACTTCGCGATCACCGTCCTGGGGGGCAAGGTGTGGTTCAACACTCGTGCCGACCCTGACTGGGATCCCATCATGCGGGCTAGGCCGATCGCTGGTCGCGGGGAGATCGATCAGGGCCTGATCGCCATGGACCAGGGGAACGTCACCGACAACCGGTCCATCACCATCAGCGAGCTCCGACACATGAGGAAGCGGCGGGCGCACGATCCAGCGTACGCCAACGCGTACGAGGAATACGGAGAGTAAGCGCGAGTTCGTCGAGGAGGTGGTCCGGGGCGGCGAGGCTTCTGCCGGGCCGGCCAGCGGGGTGAGGAGGGTTTGCGTTCGACCTGGCCCCTAGATGACTAGTGCCACGGGTTCAGGCGGTGTAGCAGGCCAGGGAGCGGCTGGGGCGGCCGAATCGGTGGTTGAGCGCGACGGCGGCGGCGAGCGCGATGAACCGGGTGTTGAGGCGGACGCGCAGGTTCTCAAGGGTGCGGGCACCGTGGCGTTCCAGGGTCAGAATGTCCTTGAAGGTCCAGTAGATCGATTCGATCCGCTGACGGACGGGAGCCAGGTGCGGGCCGCGGCCGGGTTCGTCCTTGCGGCGGGGGCGGTGGATCGTGGCGTTCAGGGTGGCCAGGTCGCTCTCAAACTGTTTGCCGCGGAAGTTCTTATCGCCGATCAGGATCAGGGTCTGCCCGGGCTCGCGCTGGCAGCGGGCGACCATTTGCAGGCAGACCTCTTTCTCGTCGATCTTCGGCGAGGTCAACACCAGCGCCCTGGGGGTGCCGTCCATCGCGAACAGCGAGTGCAACCGGAAGCCGTAGAAGAAGCGGCTGTGGCTGGCGCAGTACCCGTAGTCGGCGGCGTTGCCCAGCGCGTCACCCAGGCTGGAGCTGCCGGCGCGTTTGACCGTCTCACGCGAGCGCGCGCACTCGATCGGGGTGCTGTCCACGAGCACGAGCTGGTCGCAGAATCCCGGGCTGTGGCGGGCGAACTCGGCGATCAGCGCCTCCATCACCCCGGACAGGCGCAGGCGACGCTTGTGAAACGCGGTGCGCTCGGGCAGCACCGGGAACAGGTGGCGCAACCGGTGCTCGGCGACCGCCAGGAACCGGGGATCAGACGGGATCCCCATGATCGCCTGCGCCACGCACAGCGTAATGACCTCGGCGTCGGTGATCCTTCGCTTGGCGTTCTCGCTCTTGGCAGGCAGGAGATCGTCCGCGGTGCAGTAAACAGCGATCAGCAGCAGCTCGAGGTCGGCGTGCATCGAGGCCCCTTCCGGTCGTCGGTGTGGGAAAGCACCGCTGACTTCGAGCCTGCTGCTTATGTCTCCTGCCCCGCCACGACCGGCCCGACGGCCGTGGCACTACTCATCTGAGATGGAGTCACCGGCGAGGACCGGCTAAATTCCACGGGCCGAGCGGCCGATAACTGCCGTGAAGTCCACGGCGGGGCCCAGGCTGGAAGGGCCGCTTCGGCGGGGTGAAGTTCGGCGCCTCACCACCCGCTACCGGACGGCGCCATCAGGCTCGGACGGCCCGGTCACGCGTCGGCGAGCGCTCCGCGACGCTCGGCCGTCCTGGGCGCTCGGCTCGGCAACATTCCCTTGACCTGCGCGGGCGCGCGCTACGGGCACAATGGGGGGATGCAGCGAATCTGCGTCTACGCCGGCAGCAGCCCCGGGCGCTCACCCGCCTATGCGGCGGCGGCCCGCGAGCTCGGCGTGCTGCTCGCCGAGCGGGGCATCACGATCGTGTACGGCGGCGGACGGGTCGGCCTGATGGGCGTGCTCGCCGATGCCGCGCTGGGCGCCGGCGGGCGGATCATCGGCGTCATCCCCCGCCACCTTGCAGAGCGCGAGGTCGCCCACGAGCGCCTGACCGAGCTGCACGTCCTCGAGACGATGCACGAGCGCAAGGCGCTGATGGCCGACCTGGCCGAGGCGTTCATCGCTCTGCCGGGCGGGTTCGGGACGCTCGACGAGCTCGTCGAGGTCTCCACCTGGGCGCAGCTGCGCCTGCACGACAAGCCGATCGGGCTGCTCGACGTCGAGGGCTACTGGCACCCGCTGCTCGAGCTCGTCGACCACGCGGTGCGCGAGGGGTTCATCGCCGCCGAACGACGTGACGCGCTGCAGTGCGCGAAGGACGGGCCCACGCTGCTCGCAGCGCTCGAGCGCGCGCACGTCGCGGTCGCGTCGGCCTGAGCCCTGAGCGCTGAGCGCTACGGCGCGCTCGCGCGCGCGCCCGCGAGATCCTGGGCGACGTCGACGATCCAGTCCTCCTGACCGGCGACCGCCTTGCGGCGGCCGAGCTCGACGAGGATCTCGCGCGGATCGAGGCCGAGCCGCTCGCCGTGGCGCTTGGCGTGGAGCAGGAAGGTCGAGTAGACGCCGGCGTAGCCGATCGCGAGCGACTCGCGGTCGGGGAAAGGCTGAAAGGGCATCAACGGCAGCACGACGTGCTCGGCGGCGTCCGAGAGCGCGAAGGTGTCCAGCGGCGTGTCGTAGCCCATCCGGTCCAGGGTGGCGGCGAGCAGCTCGGTCGCCGCATTGCCCGCGCCGGCGCCCAGGCCGCGCAGGCAGCCGTCGATTCGCTCGGCGCCCGCCTCGATCGCCGCCACCGTGTTGCCGACCGCGAGCCCGAGGTTGTTGTGGGCGTGAAAGCCGACGTCGACGATCACCTCGCGCAGCGCGCTCGTCCGCTGGCGCGCTCCGGAGGGCACGAGCGCGCCGGCCGAGTCCACGATGTACACCGCCTGGGCGCCATAGCTGGCCATCAGCGCGGCCTGCTCGGCCAGCGGGGCGGGCTCGAGCATGTGGCTCATCATCAGAAAGCCGATCGCCTCCATCCCGAGCTCGCGCGCGGTGTGGAAGTGCTGCTCGGAGATGTCCGCCTCGGTGCAGTGGGTGGCGATCCGCACCGCCCGCGCGCCGCGCTCGTAGGCGGCGGCGAGGTGCTCGCGGGTGCCGATCCCCGGGATCAGCAGCACGGCGATCACGGCGCGGTCGACGCTCTCACTCGCGCAGGCGATCAGGTCGAGCTCGTCGTGCGCGGACTGGCCGTACTGCAGCGAGGAGCCGCCAAGCCCGTCGCCGTGGGCAACCTCGATCATCGGCACGCCCCCGCGGTCCAGCGCCGCGGCGATCGCGCGCACCTGGTCGGGCTCGAAGCGGTGGCGCATCGGGTGCGAGCCGTCGCGCAGCGTGGTGTCGCAGACCAGCGGGCCCTTGACACTCATGCGGGCTCCCCGATCGCGTTGTCGGGCGCGCCGCGCCAGGTCGGCGATCGCGACACCGAGGTCATGTGAACGCTCCCTCGCGCAGCGAGGCCGCCATGCTGCGGCCGACCCGGCACGCGGCCGCGGTCATGATGTCCAGGTTGCCCGCGTACTCGGGCAGGAAGTCGCCCGCGCCCTGCACCTCCAGCAGCACCACGGCGACCGGCACGCGCCCCCAGCGCGTTTGCTGCTCGTCGATCACCACCGGCGACTTCAGCCGGTAGCCGGGCACGTAGGCCGCGACCTCGTCCACGCGGCGCTGCACGGCGTCGGCGACCGCCTGCTCGTCGAGCGTAGCTCCGCTCGGCACGGCGTACAGCGTGTTGCGCATGAGGATCGGCGGGTCGGCCGGGTTCAGGACGATGATCGCCTTGCCCTGCTGGGCGCCGCCGACGACCTCCATCGCCCGCGCGGTGGTGCGGGTGAACTCGTCGATGTTGCGGCGCGTGCCCGGCCCAGCGGAGAGGCTGGCGATGGTCGAGACCATCTCGGCGTAGCGCAGCGGCGCGACGCGGTTGATCGCGTCGACGATCGGCACGATCGCCTGCCCGCCGCAGGTGATGAGATTGACGTTGGGCGCGCCGGCGTGCTCGTGGAGGTTCACCGCGGGCACGACGAGCGGGCCGAGCGCGGCCGGGGTCAGGTCGATCGCGATCTTGCCCGCCTCGCGCAGGCGCGGGGCGGCCTCGCGGTGCGCGTAAGCCGAGGTCGCGTCGAAGACGATCCGGATCTCCTCCTCCGCGAGGATCGCCTCGATGCCCTCGGCCGAGGTGAGCACGCCGAGCGCCGCCGCGCGGGCGATCCCCTCCGAGGCGGGCTCGATGCCGGCGAACATCGCCACGCGCACCTCGGGCACCGCGCGTAACTTCATGAGCAGGTCGGTCCCGATGTTCCCGGTTCCGAGGATGCCGACGGCGACCGGCTCGCTCATGGGCGTCCCCTCGTCGGCGCCCCGCGCATGAAGAGCGCCCACGACCCGAATCCTCGGCCGGCGGAGGGTCCTTCGTCGCCTGCAGCCGAAGGCGGGGACGGACGAAGGATCCGCAGCGTGTTCCCGGTTCCGAGGATGCCGACGGCGATGGGGTCACTCATGGCGCGAGCTCGATCTCGACGGCGCCCAGCAGGGCGCCGAAGTCGGCGACGTAGCGGCCGGGGGTGGCGTCGACCGCGGCGGTGAGCGAGCCCGAAAGGATCGGCTCGCCGGCCGGCAGCTGCTCGCCGCGGCGGCCGAGCTCATTGGCCAGCCACGCGACCGCCTCGGCCGGGTCGCCGAGGACCGCGCTGCCCTCGCCGGCGGCGAGCGGCTCGCCGTCGCGCATCAGCACCATCTTGGTGTGCTCCAGCGGCCCGGCGTCGGCGAGGCCGACGTGGTCGCCGATGACCGCGCCCAGGCACGAGGCGTTGTCGGCGACCGTGTCCACCAGCGTGATCTTCCAGTCGCGGATGCGCGAGTCGATCAGCTCGAAGACCGGCATCAGCCCCAGCGTCGCGTCGCGGACGTCCTGCGCGCGCACGCCCGGGCCGGCGATCGGCTTGGCCAGGATGAACCCGATCTCGCCCTCGATGCGCGGGATGATCGGCCTCAGGTCCGCCAGGCAGAGGCGCTCGCCCGAGCGGTAGGTCAGCGTGTCGAAGAGCACGCCGGTGTCGGGCTGGTCGACCCCGAGCTGGCGCTGAATGGCCACGCTGGTCAGGCCGATCTTGCGCCCGGTGACGCGCCGGCCGGCGTCGCGATGGCCCTCGATCACCCGCTCCTGGACCGCGTAGGCAGCGTTGACGTCGAGCTGCGGATCGGACTCGCTGATCGGGTCGATCGGCTCGCCGCTCGAGAAGGCGGCGAACAGCGCAGCCGCGAGCGCATCGAGACGGTCGTCGGGCATCGCGCCATTTGGTCACAGATCGCGGGAGGCTCGCAACCAGTGTCCATATAACATGGACAGCGGAGATGCTCCTGACCATCCAGAACGTCGGCCGCATTCTCGACCTGTACGACCCCGAACACGCCGAGCGCGGTCCCACCGAGGTCGCCGCGTGCCTGGACATGGGTAAGTCCAAGGCTCACCTGCTGATGTCCTCGATGGCCGAGATCGGCCTGCTGCGCCGGACCGCCGCCGGGCGCTACTGCATCGGCTGGCGCGCGCTCGAGCTCGAGCGGCTGGTCAACGGCGCAGACGCCCTGCGCCCGCTCGCCCACGAGATGGCGCTGCGGCTCGCCCGCCACTGCGGCGAGATGATCCACGTCGCCGCCCTCGACGCCGGCCGCGTGGTCTACGTGGACCGGGTGCAGGGGTCGCGCGCGGTCGAGATCCCGGTGTCGGAGGTCGGCGCGGTCCTGCCGGCGCACTGCACGGGCGTGGGCAAGCTGCTGCTCGCCCACCTCGAGCCCGGCCAGCTGGACGCGATCCTCGACCGCCACGGGATGCCGCGCTTCACGCCGGCGACGATCGGCGAGCGCGACGAGCTCTACGCCGAGCTGCACCGCATCCGCCGCGACGGGGTCTCGGTCGACCGCGAGGAGGTGCAGGTCGGCCTGTGCTGCGTGGCCGCGCCGGTGTACGACGGCGACGGGCTCGTCGCCGCCGCGATGAGCATCTCCGCGCCGACCGCGCGCTTCCTGCAGAGCGAGGGGGCCTACCGCAGCACGATCATCAGCGCGAGCGCGTCGGTGTCGCGGCGGCTGCGCGCCAGCGCGTCCCAATAATCTGGACTGCACTTGTCGGCCACGGGCCGGCGCGGTACGCCTACGATGTCAACCGCGCGGAGGGAGCCTGAGCCATGCCCATCTCACACCTCGGACATGCGGAGCTGCTGGTCCCCGATCTGGAGGCGTCGAGCGCCTTCTTCACCGAGATCATGGGCCTGCAGGTCTCCGAACGTCACGAGGACCGCCTGTTCCTGCGCGCCTGGCAGGACTGGGATCACCACACGCTGGTGCTCACCAAGTCCGACGAGCCGGGCCTCGCGCACCTGGGCTGGCGCGTGCCCCGCAAGCAGGACGCCGACGAGTTGCGCGTCGGGATCGAGCAGCGCGGGATCACCGTGCACGAGGTCGACGGCGCCACGATCACCGGCCACGGCGACGCCTACCGCTTCACGACCCCGGGCGGGCTGCCGTTCGAGCTCTACTGGGAGGTCGACTACTACCAGGCCAGCGGGGAGCAGGTCTCGCGCATGGCCAGCCACCCGAGCCGCATCCCGCTCACCGGCGCCGCGCCGCGCCGCTTCGACCACGTCACGTTCATCGTCGACGACGTCATCGCCGAGCAGGAGTTCCTCTCCGAGGTGCTCGGGATCCGGCACAACTACTTCGTCTTCGGGCCCGACGGGACGCGCTGGGGCTCGTGGCTGTCGTGCAACAACGTCTCCCACGAGACCGCGGTGACCAGGAACGCGATGCAGACCGGCGGGCTGCTGCACCACGTCGCCTACTACGCCGACACGATCGACGAGGTCCTGCGGGCGGCGACGATCCTCGTGGACCACGGCTTCGAGATCGAGTGGGGCCCGGGCAAGCACGGCACGAGCGGGGCGACGTTCCTGTACTTCAAGGAGCCCTCGGGCAACCGCATGGAGATCTGGACGGGCGGGATGCTGATCTTCGATCCCGACTGGAAGGCGATCGAGTGGGGCCCGGAGATCGGGCACCTGGGCAACAGCATGTGGGGCACGCCGCTGCCCGAGAGCTTCCGCTTCGGCACCGCGCTCGGGGAGCCGGCCACCGCGAACCGATGAGCGAGAACGGCAGATGAGCGAGAACGGCAGCCGCCCGACGTACGTCGTCGACGACAAGCAGCGCGGCGTCTTTCGCGTGCACCGCTCGTCGATGACCGACGAGCTCGTGCTCGAGCGCGAGCGTCGCCGCGTCTTCGAGCGCTCGTGGCTGTACATCGGGCACGACTCGGAGATCCCCGGCGAGGGCGACTACCGCCGTCGCCGGGTCGCCGGGCGCTCGATGATCTTCGTGCGCGGGCGCGACGGGGTGGTGCGCGTGCTGCACAACACCTGTACGCACCGCGGCGCGATCGTCTGCCGACAGGACGCCGGGACGGCCAAGGCCTTCCAGTGCTTCTACCACGCGTGGACCTACACCACCGAGGGCGAGCTGGTCGGTATCCCCGGTCGGGACGCCTACGCCGAGGAGTGCTTCGTCAAGGGGGAGCGCTCGCTGCGGCCGGTGGCGCGGCTGGAGGAGTACCGCGGTTTCTGGTTCGTGAGCCTGCAGCAGGACATCATGTCCCTGTACGACTACCTGGCCGGCGCGCGCGAGTACCTGGACCTGCTGATCGACCAGTCCCCGAGCGCGCAGATGAAGGTGGCCGAGGGCTCGCACCGGTACTCGATGCGCGCCAACTGGAAGCTGCTGTGCGAGAACAGCGTCGACGGCTACCACGGCATGCCCACCCACCAGACCTACTTCGACTACGTGATCGCGACGGGCGGCCTGGGCGGCGGGGGCAAGGCGCTCAAGGGCCGCGGCTACTCGCTCGGCAACGGCCACGCGGTGATCGAGTACTGGTCGCCGTGGGGGCGCCCGGTCGCCCGCTGGGCGCCGCAGATGGGCGAGG
Source organism: Solirubrobacteraceae bacterium (assembly GCA_036266975.1). Taxonomy (GTDB): domain Bacteria; phylum Actinomycetota; class Thermoleophilia; order Solirubrobacterales; family Solirubrobacteraceae; genus DATAWZ01. Next base: position 16,692 of record DATAWZ010000128.1, on the reverse strand, counting down.
AGGCCAAACCGGAGATCGAGCGCACCAAGGCCGAGATGGTGCAGCGCCACGGCCGCGATCGCGCCGAGCGGATCTGCGAGTGGAACCGCAACATGATCATCTACCCCAACCTGGTGATCAATGACATCATGGCCGCCACGATCCGCACGTTCTGGCCGGTCCGGACCGATCTGATGGAGATCGATGCGTGGGCGATCGCGCCGGCCGAGGAGCAGGGCGAGCGGCTGCACACCCGCCTGCGCAACTTCCTGGAGTTCCTCGGGCCCGGCGGCTTTGCCACCCCGGACGACGTCGAGGCGCTCGAGTCGTGCCAGATCGGCTTCGGCTCCGGCGGCGAGGAGTACAACGACATGTCGCGCGGGATGCACCGCCCGGCGCAGTTCGACGACGAGCTGCAGATGCGAACCTGGTGGCGGCAGTGGGCGGCGCAGATGTCCGATGTGGAGATCGAGCGCTGGGACGATGAGATCCCCGCCGACGCGGCCGAGGCGGCGCCGCCGCCGGGCTGGATGGCCCCCGCGGTCGCATGACCGTGACCGAGCGCGTCGCGCTGGTCACCGGGGCCGGCGGCGGCATCGGTGAGGGCATCGCCCGGCGTCTCGCCGGCGACGGGCTGCGCGTCGCCGTGGCCGACGTCAACGACGAGGCCGCGGCGCGGGTCGCCGCCGAGTTGCCCGGCGCGGTGGCCCACGGCGGCGACCTGAGCACGTTCGCCGCCGCGCAGGCCGCCGTCCAGGTCGCGCTCGGCGCCTTCGGTCGGCTGGACGTGCTGATCAACAACGCCGGCGGGGGCGTGCTGCGCCCGTTCCTGGAGCACGACGAGGACTCGATCAACGAGACGCTCTCGCGCAACCTGCTCACGACGATCCACTGCTGCCGCGCGGCCATCGAGCCGATCACCGAGGCCGGGGGCGGGGCGATCGTCAACATCGGCGCCGAGTCGGTGCGCAACGGCCTGCTGCTGCACGCGATGTACAACGCCGCCAAGGGCGGCGTGCACGGGCTCACCACCGGCCTGGCCCGCGAGCTCGCGCCGCGCTCGATCACCGTCAACTGCGTGGCCCCGTCGATCGTCTCCACCGCGGCCGTCGAGCGCATGTTCGCCGACCGCGCGAGCTTCTCGGCGGACTGGAATGCGATGCTCGACCTGGCCGTCGAGCAGATCCCGCTCGGGCGGGCGGGCAGCGTCGACGAGGTCGCCGCCACCGTCGCCTTCCTCGCCTCGCCGCAGGCCGCGTTCATCACCGGCCAGGTCGTCAGCGTCAACGGCGGGAGCAGCATGCTGTGAGCGCCACTGCCGCGGACACCGAGCGCCTGCTGCGTCGCCTGGAGGTCGAGGAGTTCCTCGTCGAGGAGGCCGCGCTGCTCGACGCGTGGCAGCTCGACGACTGGCTCGAGCTGTTCGCCCCGGACGGGCGCCTCGTCGTGCCCTCGACCGACCGCCCGCAGGGCAACCCCGCCGAGGAGCTCGTGCTCGTCGACGACGACTACCTGCGTCTGACCTGGCGGGTGAACCGGCTGAAGAGCCGCCACGCCCACCGCGAGTTCCCCTGGTCGCGCACCCGCCGGCAGATCACCAACGTGCGCGTGCTGGCGGACGACGGCGAGACCGTGCGCGCGACGTGCTCGGTCGTCGTGCACCGCTTCCGCCACGGCGAGCGCGACAGCTTCGTCGGGCGTTACGAGCACACGCTGGTCCGCACCGACGCGGGCCTTCGCATTCGCCTGCGCCGAGCCGAGCTCGACCTCGAGCGCCTCAGCCCCAACGGCGCGATCAGCATGATCTTCTGATGGCCCGTCCGGGACTCTGCGGGCAGGGCGCGTCTGTTCCGGGACGCGGCGAGGTGCCCATTGCGGTCGCGTCCTGGATCGTGTGCGCGGGGCGCACGTTTTTCAGGACGCGGCGGCCCGGCCCGCGCGCGTCGCGGTCGAGTCCTGGATCTTGTACGCGGGGCGTCTGTTTTCCAGGACGCGGCGGTGAACGGTGAATGAGATCCAGCGCGAGCTGCTCGCGGGGTGCGCGATCCTCGACGGGGAGCGCCTCACGACCGCCTTCGGACACCTGAGCGCGCGGACGCAGGAGGGCATCCTCGTCTCGGGCAACCAGGGGCCCGGACTCGTGCACGGGCCGCAGGACCTGGTGACTGTCGCCCTCGGAGACGGCAGCCTTGTCGCCGGCGAGCGCGGCCGCGTGCCGGGCGAGCTGCCGATCCACCTGGGCATCCTCGCCCGCCGGCCGGAGGTGGTGAGCGTCTGCCGCTTCCACGGCCCGGCCTGCCTGGCCTGGGCCACGCTCGGGCGCCCGCTGCCGGCGACGATCGGCATGGGGCTCTTCTGCGGCGCGCTCGTGCCCGTCTACGACACCGCCAAGACCGTCACCACCGCGGCCCAGGGCGCCGAGCTCGCCGAGGTCGCGGGCGACGGCGACGCGGTGCTGCTGCGCGGTTTCGGGGCGGCCACCGCCGGACGCAGCGTGCCCGAGGCGGTCGCGCGCGCCTGGCTGCTCGAGCGCTCGGCCGCCGCGTGCCTGGCCGCCTCGGCCGTCGGCGAGCCGCTCGCCTACACACCGCGGGAGGCGGCGCCGTTCGCCGCCGCCCAGGGACCGGCGGCCGCACAGATCGAGCGGCTGTGGCACTACCTGTGCCGGCGCTGGCCGGCGCCGTCGGGCCCGCCGGAGTGAGCGAGGACGGGCTCGCCCGGATGTGCGCGAGCGTCGCGCGCACCGAGGCCGAGAGGTCGGCGCGGATGCAGTTCCTGCCCTGGGTCAAGCTCGGGCCCTCCTACGAGGACGTGCTCGAGCGCCGTCCGCGGCGCGGCGCTGGGCTGCTCGGCCTCGGCCGCTTCCTGCCGCTCGCCGTCCGCGCCGGCGCCCGCCAGGCGGCCGTGCTCGAGCTCGCCCACGAAGGCCTCGGGCACATCGACTTCCGCGCCGAGCGCTGCCTGTACAGCGCGGGCGAGGGCTATCGCCTGTTCGCCCCAGGGCGCAACTACACGGGCCGGCCGGGGGAGTGGGAGCTCGAGGAGTACGAGCCGCTAACCGTCGATGAGCCGTTCTGGCTGCTGGCCGTGCTCGCGCGCGCCGCGCGCGCCGAGGCGGTCGAGCGCGGCGGCGTGCGCGGGGTCGAGTGCGTCCGCTACCGGGGGTCGGCCACGTTCAGCGAGGTCGGCGAGAGCGTCGCGCGCACGATCGTGGCTTGGCCGACCCACGCCGGCCCGGCACGCGAACTCGCCGTCGAGGCCTGGCTCGACGAGGAGGGGCGCATCCGCCGCGCCACCTGCCGCGCGGGCCGCACGCGGATGCTGCTCGAGCTGTTCGACTTCGGGCGGGCCGAGCCGATCGCCCTGCCCGCGCCGGAGGAGCTGCGCCCCGCGAGCGGGTAGGCGTACGCCCGGCGAGCGGGCGAATGGGCGCGCGGCTGCGATCATGCCCCGCGTCGATCACGAGCGTGCGGGAGGCCGAGAACCGATGAGGAGAAGCGAGCATGCGTGAGGCGGTCGTCTGTTCCCCGCTGCGCACACCGGTGGGCCGCTTCGGCGGCGTGTTCCGCGACGTCCCGGCGGCGACGCTCGCCGCCACGGTGATCAAGGGCGTGCTCGAGCGCACCGGCCTCGACCCCGCCGCGATCGACGACGTCATCTTCGGCCAGTGCTATCCCAACGGCGAGGCGCCGGCCATCGGCCGCGTCGCCGCCCTGGACGCCGGCGTGCCCGTCGAGGTCCCCGGCTACCAGCTCGACCGCCGCTGCGGCTCGGGGCTGACCGCCGTGGTCACCGCGGCGATGCAGGTGCAGACCGGCGTCTCGGACGTCGTGCTCGCCGGCGGGGCCGAGTCGATGAGCCAGGCCGAGTTCTACGGGCTGACGATGCGCTGGGGCCCCAACCGCGAGGCGGTGACGCTGGTGGACCGGCTCGCACGGGCGCGCGTGACCGCGGGCGGCGAGAACTACCCGGTCCCCGGCGGGATGCTCGAGACGGCCGAGAACGTGAGGGCCAAGCACGACATCCCGCGCGAGGAGCAGGACGAGTTCGCCCTGCGCTCCCACCAGAAGGCGGTCGCCGCCCAGCAGGAGGGCCGCTTCGACGAGGAGATCGTCCCGGTGGTGGTCAAGAGCCGCAAGGGCGAGAGCACCGTCGACACCGACGAGCACCCGCGCGCGGACACCTCGCTGGAGGCGCTCGCCGCGATGCGCCCGGTGATGAAGATCGACGGGGCGACGGTCACCGCCGGCAACGCCAGCGGCCAGAACGACGGCGCCTCGGCCTGCCTGATCACCACCGCCGAGCGCGCAGGCGAGCTCGGCCTGAAGCCGCTCGCCCGGATCGTCAGCTGGGCCGTCGCCGGCGTACCGCCCAAGCTGATGGGCCTCGGCCCGGTGCCCGCGACGGCCAAGGCGCTCGAGCGCGCCGGGCTCACCCTGGCCGACATCGACCTGATCGAGCTCAACGAGGCGTTCGCCGCCCAGGTGCTCGGGGTCACGCGCGAGTGGGGCCTGGCCGAGAGCGACTTCGCCCGGCTGAACGTCAACGGGTCGGGCATCTCGCTCGGCCATCCGGTCGGCGCGACCGGCGGGCGGATCCTCGCCACGCTCCTCTACGAGCTGCAGCGGCGCGAGGCGCGCTACGGGCTGGAGAGCATGTGCATCGGCGGCGGCCAGGGGATGACCGCCGTGCTCGAGCGCCTGTAGCGGCACCCACCGTGCTGCGCTCGCTACGGCTCGAGCGGGCACGGATCGAGAATCCGAGCGCGTTCCCGTTCGGGCTGCCCGCGGTGCGCGCGCTCGCCGACGGGCTCGAGTTCCACCCTCAGGTCACCTTCCTGATCGGCGAGAACGGGTCGGGTAAGTCGACGATCCTCGAGGCGCTGGCCACCAAGCTCGACCTCGACGCCCGCGTCGGCGACGCCGTGATGACGTTTCTCGAGCGCGAGGCCGACACGCCGTTGCCCGACGCGCTCGTGCTCGCGCGCGGACCGCGCCGGCCCAGCACGCGCTCCCTCCTGCGCGCCGAGCGCTTCCTCGGCGTCGCCGAGGAGGTCGATCGCCATCCGAGCGCGCTCGCCGCCCACGGTGGACGCCCGCTGCACCAGATGTCGCAGGCGAGTCGTTCCTGACCCTGCGGCTCGAGCGCTTCTCCCCGGACGGGCCGTTCCTGCTCGACGAGCCCGAGGCGGCGCTCTCGCCTCAGGGCGGCCCGACCATGCTGCGGCGGGTCCGCGAGCTCGCCCTCGAGGGCGCCCAGTTCGCGGTCGCCACCCGCTCGCCGCTGCTGCTCGCCTACCCGGACGCGACGATCTACGCGCTCGGCGAGCATCGCATCGCGACGCCCGCCTTCCAGGACACCGAGCACTACCGGCTCACGCTCGAGTCCCTGCAGGACCCCGAGCGCCACCTAGTGGCCCTAGCGTTTGCTCCTCAGCTGAGAGCCTCGTCACAACGACATGCCCTGGCGCCAATGGAGGGCGATGAACCCAGACGAGGACGAGCAGGCCCTGCTGCGGGCCGCCCGCGACGACGCGGGGGCCTTCGCCGCCTTCTACCGTCACTTCGAACGTCCCGTGCTCGGGTTCTTCATGCGCGCGACCGGGCGCCCCGAGCTCGCCGGCGACCTCGCCGCCGAGACCTTCGCCCGCGTGCTCGAGTCGGTCGACGCCTTCGACCCCGAGCGCGGCCGCGCCGACCAGTGGCTGTTCGGCGTCGCCCGCCATGTGCTGCACGACAGCCACCGCCGCGGCCGGGTCGAGGCCGCCGCGCGCGGGCGGCTCGGGCTGCCCGCGCTCGTCATCGACGACGAGGCGGCCGAGGCGATCGCGCGCCTGGCCGGCGAGGAGTGCGCGACGCTCGCCCTGGCCGAGCTGCCCAGCGAGCAGCGGGAGGCGATCGCCGCGCGCGTACTGAACGAGCGCGAGTACCCGGAGATCGCCACCGAGCTGCGCTGCTCGGAGGCGGTCGTGCGCCAGCGCGTCAGCCGGGGATTGCGGACCCTGCGAGCGCGATTGGCTGGTGAACGCCCATGAACACGATCCTGCCCCAGCTCGAGCGCGACCTGTGCCAGGCGGCCGAGCGCCGCGCGGCCGGGCGCCACGCCCCGGCGGCGACCCGAAAGGCCCGACCGCCCCGCCGGGCGCGCACCCCGCTCCTCGCGGCGGCCGCGCTGCTGGCCACCACGGCGGCCGCGCTCGCCGCCACCGGCGTCATCCCCACCGGCTCACCGGTGCGCCCGAGCGGCCCGGTCAGCGCGACCACGGGCGAGGGCCTGCCCGCGCCGGGGAGCTCGCGCCTGTTGCCGCTGCGCGTCGCCGACCCCGACGGCGGGCTGCCGTGGGGGATGCGCCTGGTGCGCACCACGCGCGGCGAGCTGTGCCTGCAGGTCGGGCGCGTGCAGGACGGCCAGATCGGCGAGCTGGGCATCGACGGCGCGTTCGGCGACGACGGCCGCTTTCACCCGCTGCCCCGGGACGTCCTGCCCGCCGACGCGGCGGCCGGCGTGAGCCTGAACGCCACCTGCCAGCTCGCGGGTACCGCGTTCACCGCCAATGCCGTCGGCGTCGACCGCAGCGCGGCGGTCAGCGAGCGCAACCCGACCGGGCCGCTCGGCGATCTGCGCAACCTCTCCTACGGGCTGCTCGGCCCGAACGCGGTGCGGATCCTCTACGCCGGGGGCGCGTCGGCGCCGCTGGCCGGGACGGGCGCCTACCTGCTCGTGACGCCCGCAATCACCAGCAGGACCCAGCGGGTGGGGGAGAGCGGGGTGAGCATCGCGCTCGACGGCGCCCCGCCCAGCCCCGACGGCGCGCTGCGCCAGATCGTCTACCGCGCCTGCGTGGAGAGCCTGACCCCCGTCGCCGGCCGCGCGTGTCCGCGCCCCAAGTTCGTCCCGCTCACGGGGCGGCAGCGCGACCTGCACCAGCGCCTGCCGGTCACCGCCGGCGCCGGCGGCTCGGTCAACGTGCACTTCACCGCGCCCTACGCGGTCACCAGCTCGGGCCAGGCCTACGAGGTCGACGCCGACGGCGCCCTGCGCACGCTCGAGCGGGACGTGGCCCGCGGCCAGCGCGTCTGCGTGCCGATCGTCGAGCCGTTCGCGAACGCCCACGGACGGCCGACCGTGACGGTGACGATCCTCTACGACGCCCACACGGCGCCTGGCGGGTTCGCGCCGCGCGCGCCGCGCGCGGTGGTGATCGGCCGGGTCAGGCTCAGTCGCGAGCGCTGAACGAGAAGCTCAGCGCTCCACCACGGCCATCGGCCGGATCGGCGAGCCGGTCCCGCCCCGGATCCGCAGCGGCGCCGCCGCGAAGAAGAACTCGCGCACGCCGTCGCCCGCGAGCGCGTCGAGCGCGAGCGACTCCATGATGTAGATGCCCGACTGCACGAGGAACCACTTGTGCACCTCCAGGCACACCACCCCGGCGACCTTGTGCTCGAGGTTCATCGTGTCGCTGCCGGCGGCGAGGATCCCGCGCTCGCTCAGCCAGCGCGCGCCGTCGAGCGAGAGCCCGGGCAGCCCGGTCTCCAGGCCGATGTAGGCGTCGGCGCTGACCGACCAGTGGCGCGCCATCCACCCGGTCCGGAGGAGCACCATCGACCCCGGCCCCGGCTCGGTGCGACCCGCAGCGCCCGTGAACCAGTCCGAGAGCTCCGCCGGCCCGAAGGAATCGGAAGGCGTCATCTGGCGCCCGAACAGCGCCTCGCCGTCGACCAGGTGGCCGCGCCCGATCAGCGGCGGAACCTCCTCGACCGAACCGACGGCCAGCCCGCCGGTGTAGGACTGGCCGGCCATCACGTCGTGCCCGCCGTGGATGCAGCCGTCGATCGCCACGTGCCCGAGCGCGTCGACGTGCGTGCCGACGTGCCCGCCGGTGCTGAACATCTCCGAGGTCGCCGTCAGGCCGCCGGGGTAGGCGTGCTCGCCGTGCTTCTTCATCAGCACGAAGCTGAACGGCGGATGCGCCGGATGCCGGGCCATCCCGGCCTCGAGCGCGACCGCGAGGTCGTAGACCCGCACGTTCCCAGCGGCGGGAAACCAGGCGCTCGTCTCGACCGACCCGCCAGACCAGGTATCCACAAGGACCTCCTCGCTAAACAAACGACCGTCTGGTAGTTTACCGGTCGGGAGCCATGCACGTCCAGTTCATCGATCAGACGCTCCGAGACGGTCAGCAGAGCCTGTGGGGCCTGCGCATGCGCGCTCACCAGGCCACCCCCGCGCTTGGCCACATCGACCGGACGGGCTTCCGCGTCGTCGACCTCACCGGCGCCGGGATGTTCCAGGTCCTCACCCGCACCTTCGCCGACGACCCGTGGGAGAGCACCGACATCCTCATCAACGGGATGCCGGGCAGCGGCACCCGCGCGGCGCTGCGGACGATCTCGGTCGTCGGCATGGGCTTCGCCCCCGACGCGATCATCGACCTGTGGGTCAGGACGTTCGTCAAGCACGGCATCAAGAGCTTCTGGATCTACGACTGCCTGTACGACATGCCGGTGATGAAGCGGCTGGCCGACGTGATCCTCGACGCCGGCGCCGACGTCGCCCCGGCGATCATGTACGGCCTGACGCCGGTCCACGACGACGCCTTCTTCGCCGAGAAGGCGCGCGAGATCTCCAGCTGGCCGGGCGTGAAGACGGTCTACGTCGAGGACGCCCCCGGCGTGCTCACCCCCGAGCGCGCCCGCACGCTGCTGCCCGCGCTGCAACAGGCCACCGGCGAGACCCCCATCGAGCTGCACGTCCACAACACGACCGGGCTCGCCCCGCTCGTCTACATCGAGGGGCTGAACTGCGGGATCGACATCCTGCACACCGCGAGCCGGCCGATGGCCAACGGCCCGTCGCTGCCGGCGACCGAGGACATGATCGAGATCCTCGACATGCTCGGGCACACCCACAGCCTCGACACGAAGCAGCTCGAGCCCGTCGCGGACCACTTCGAGGCCGAGGCGATCCGCTCGGGCTACGAGCTCGGCGTCCCGAACCCCTACAGCCTGCGCCCCTACCAGCACCAGCTGCCGGGCGGCATGACCGGGACGCTGAAGTCCCAGCTCGCCCAGCACGGCATGGAGGAACGTCTGAACGAGGTGCTCCAGGAGACGATGCTCGTACGTGAGGAGCTGGGGGAGCCCATCATGGCCACGCCTTTTTCCCAATTCGTAGGGATCCAAGCCGTCCTGAACATCGTCACCGGCGACCGCTACGCCGTCGTGCCCGACGAGGTGATCCAGTACGCCCACGGGCATTACGGTCCGCTCGCGCGACCGATCGAGCCCGAGGCCGCCGACCGCATCTTCGCGGCGCCGCGCGCGAAGCACTTCGCCACGTGGGAGCGTCCGCAGCCGACGCTGAAGGAGATCCGCGACGGCTTCGGCCGGCAGATCTCTGACGAGGAGCTGCTGCTGCGCTGGTCGATGTCCGACGCGGAGGTCGACCGCACGATCGCCTCGGGCTCGGTGAGCAGGAAGAGCCGCGCCTACACCCCCGACCTCGTTCGCGAGGTGTCCGAGCTGCTCGCCGGCGCGAAGCGCCTCAGGCGGGCGTCGGTGCAGCTTCCGGGCCTGTCGGTGAGCGTCGGACGGCAGTGATGCACACGGCCTTCGATCAGCTCCCGCTCAACGAGCCGCTCGGGCTGCGGTGCGCGTGGGACGTGCTCGACCACGATCTCGGCACGCTCGCCCGCATGACGCCCGAGACCGTTCAGCGCGCCGTGGCCTGCGTGCGCGACGGGACGGTGATCCCGCTGAACCTGCCGGTCACCGAGCCCGACCCGCCGCTGTTCGGACGCGAGGCGATCGAGCACGCGATCTACCCGATCTCGCGCAACGACATGGACGACCGCGTCGACCGCTTCTTCCCCCAGGCCTCCTCGCAGTGGGACGGCCTGCGCCACGTGCGCGCGCGGGAGCAGGGCTACTTCGGCGGCGGGACCGAGGATCCCCAGCCCGGCCCCGGGCCGCTCGGCATCGAGAAGTGGGCCGAGCGCGGGATCGTCGGGCGGGGCGTCCTGGTCGACGCCTGCGCCTACTTGTCGCAGACCGGCGACTACGAGCCGCTGCGCGGCGACACGATCACCGCCGAGGATCTGCACGCGACCATCGAGCACCAGGGCGTGACCCTGCAGGCGGGAGACGTGATGTGCCTACGCACCGGCTGGATCGAGGCGTTCCGCGAGCTGCCCGCCGATGAGCGCGCCGCGCTCGCGCGCGAGCCGCGCATCAGCGGGCTGGCGGGATCCGAGGACGTCGCGCGGCTGCTGTGGGACGGCGGGCTGATCGCCATCGCCGCCGACAACCCGCCGGTCGAGGTCACTCCCGGGGACCCGAAGATCGGCTCGCTGCACCGGCGGCTGATCCCGATGCTCGGCTTCGCGATCGCCGAGCTGCTCGACCTGAAGCGCCTGAGCGGACTGTGCGCCGCCGACCGGCGCTTTGACTTCCTGTTCGTGGCCGCACCGATGAACCTGCCCGGCGGCGTCGGCTCGCCGGCCAACGCGGTGGCGATCCGATGAGCGGCTTGGAGCTGTTGCCCCGGTCCGTCCTCGGGCCCGAGATCCCGCTCGTCGGCGACGAGGACCCGTTCCGCGTCGAGCTGCGCCACTGGCTGGCCGACAACGCGACCGGCGAGCCCGAGCCGCTCGACCAGGACGAGAAGGTCGCGATGCGCCGCGCCTGGCAGCGCAAGCTGTTCGCCGGCGGCTGGGCCGGGCCCCACTGGCCCGAGCGCCTCGGCGGCCGCGGCGCCGGCCCGCTGCAGCAGTTCATGTACTACGAGGAGCTCGCGCTCGCCCGCTCGCCCTTCCCGGCCAACACCCCGGGAATCGTGCTCCTCGGGCCGACGATGATGGTGCACGGCACCCAGGAGCTCCAGGACCGCTTCCTGCCCGGCATCCTCTCCGGCGAGGAGATGTGGTGCCAGGGCTTCTCCGAGCCGGGCGCCGGCTCGGACCTCGCCGCGCTGCGGGCCAAGGCCGTCCTGGACGGCGAGGAGTGGGTGATCAACGGCCAGAAGACGTGGACGACGTGGGCCAAGTACGCCGACTGGTGCTTCGTGCTGTGCCGCACCGATCCCGACAGCGAGCGCCACCGCGGCCTGACGCTGATCATCATCGCGATGGACGCCGACGGGGTCACCGAGAACGAGATCGTCCAGATCAGCGGCGACCCGGAGTTCAGCGAGGTGTTCTTCGACGACGCCCGCACGCCCGCGGATCTGATCGTCGGCGACGTCGGCCAGGGCTGGACCGCGGCGATGACGATGTTCGGCTTCGAGCGTGGCGACCAGGGGTTCACCGATCACGCGCGCACGCTGGTCTGGCTGCACGACATCGCCGAGGCGCTGCGCGGCGCCGAGCTCTCGGTGGCCGAGCGGGCCCAGGCCCGCGACCGCTACGCGGACCTGTGGATCCGCACCCAGCAGCTGCGCCGGCTGAACCTCGGTATGGCGGTCAACCAGCAGGCGGGCGAGTCGATCGGCTTTCGGGGCTCGGTCGTCAACCTGTTCTGGGGCGAGCTCGAGAAGGAGGTGGCCGAGCTCGACGCGCTGGTCCACGGCGCGCGCGGCGTGCTCGCGCACGACCCCGTCGGGCACGAGCTGCTCTCGAGCCGCCAGGCCTCGATCCACTCGGGCACGGCCGAGATCCAGCGCAACATCATCGCCGAGCGCATCCTGGGGCTTCCGCGATGAAGCGCTCGATCGTCTTCGGCTCCGACGAGCTCGAGCCGCTCGTCCCGCTCGCCCAGCGCGCCGAGGCCGCCGGCTTCTCCCGCGTGTGGACGACCGAGTACGTCGGCCGGGACGCGATCGCGCGGGCGATCGCCGTCGCCCTGGCCACCGAGAAGATCGAGGTCGGCACCGGGATCGCCTACGCCTTCACCCGCTCGCCGCTGGCCATGGCCGCGCTCGCCGCCGACGTGCAGCGCCTCTCGAACGGGCGCTTCGCGCTCGGCCTGGGCTCGGGCACGCGCGGCGTGCGGCGCTGGTACGGCGTCGAGAACTTCAGCCCCGCCGGCACCGCGATGGAGCGCTACGCCGAGGCGGTCCGCGCCGGGATCGATCTCGAGCACCCGCCCACGCTGCACGCCGCCGCGTTGAACCCGACGATGGGCCGGCTCGCCGCCCGCGCCTACGACGGCGTGCTGCTGCACCCGATCGCGCTGGCCCGCGTGCACCTGCGCGAACGGCTGCTGCCCGCGGTACGCCGCGGCAGCGAGCAGGCGCAGGTCGCCGCCTGGGTGATCACCTCGATCGCCGACGACGCCGCCGAGGCCGTGCACGCGGCCAAGAGCCAGATCGCCTTCTACCTGTCGACCCCGAGCTACGCGAGCGTCGTGCAGGGCACGCCGTGGGAGCACGTCGCCGGCGACGTGCGCGAGGCCTACGACGCCTCCGAGCGCAAGGCCCCGTGGACCGAGCTGGCCTCGCTCGTGCCCGACGAGGTCGTCGCCGAGCTCGCGCTCGCCGGCACGCCGGCGCAGGTCCGCGAGCAGTTCGAGGCGCTCGAGCGTGAGCTCGCCGGCGACGGGATCGCAGAGCTCGTCCTCCAGCCGCCGATCGAGGGATTCGAGCAGGCCTGCGGACGGATCATCGACCACCTCGCGACGGGGGTTCGCACATGAGCACCACGACCGTCACCCTGACCGCCGACCAGGACGAGATCCGCGACGTCGCGCGGCGCTTCCTGGACACGGAGTATCCGCTCGGCACCGTGCGCGAGCTGATGGCCGGCGAGGGGCTGTCGGGCGAGGCGTGGGCCGGGATCGCCGAGATGGGCTGGGCCGGGATCGCCGTGGCCGAGGAACTCGGCGGCGCTGGCTATGGCGACGTGGAGCGCGTCGTGCTGATGGAGGAGATGGGCTGCTCGCTGCTGCCGGGCCCGTTCCTCTCCAGCGCCGTGCTGGCCAGCGACCTGCTCAGCGCGCTGGGCGCGGTCGAGCGCCTGGTCCCGCTGATCGCCGGCGAGCGCCGGGCGACCGTCGTGGCCGCGGGCGATCTGCACGGCGGAGACTCGGTCGCGGGCGCGGTGCGCGCCGAGGGCACAAGCACGCTGCACGGCCGGGGCGGGCTGGTGCTCGACGCCCACGAGGCCGACGAGCTGCTCGTCGCCGCCGCGCTGGAGGACGACGGCGGCGTCGGCGTGTTCGCGGTGGCCGGCGACGCCCAGGGCGTGCAGCGCACCCCGCGGGCGCTCGTCGACGAGACGCGCCGCGCGGCGCTGATCACCTTCGACGGCGCCGCGGCCGAGCGCCTCGGCGACGGGGACCAGAGCGAGCTCCTGCGCGGCGCGCTGGAGCGCTCGACGGTCGCGCTCGCCGCCGAGCAGGTCGGCGGCGCCCGCCAGGCGCTGGAGATCACCCTGGCCTACATGCGCGACCGCCATCAGTTCGGCGTGCCGATCGGCAGCTTCCAGGCGCTCAAGCACCGCGCCTGCGACCTCGGCGTCGCCGTCCAGACCGCCCGCGAGACCGTCCTGTTCGCGGTCGATGCGCTCGCCCTGGAGAACGACCGCGTCGGCGCGGCGCGCGCGGTGAGCGCGGCCAAGGCGGCGGCCTCGGACACCTTCGTGAAGGTCACCACCGAGGGGATCCAGCTGCACGGGGGGATCGGCTTCACCCAGGAGTGCGACATCGGCCTGTACTACAAGCGCGCGGTCGTGAGCGCGGCCGTGCTCGGCAGCTCGATCGACCACCGCGCCCGGCTGGCCGCCTCGTTCGACCTTTGATCGACACGGTCGCCGACCTGCCGCGCTGCGGCCGCCCGCGCGAGGTGGCGATACGGCGGCGCGGGCCGGGCGGCGCCGCGCGCACCTACGGCGAGCTCGACGAGCGCACCAGTCGCGCGGCCAACGGGCTGCTGGGCAAGGGCCTGAAGCGCGGCGATCGGCTCGCCGCGTGGATGGACGACGGGATCGCCTACGTCGAGCTCTACCTCGCCGCGGCCAAGGCCGGGCTCGTGATCGTGCCGATCAACGCCCGCTTCCTGGGCGAGGAGGCGGGCCACATCCTGCGCGACTCAGGCGCGCGGGCGCTCGCCTTCTCCGCCCCGCAGGCGGAACGCGTCGACCAGCTCGGGGTCGACGTGATCACCCTGGACGAACCCGCCCTCGAAGGCCTCCTCGACCAGGGCGACCCGCGCCCACCCGCGCCGCCCGCGCGCGATGACCTGTACATCCTCGGCTACACGAGCGGCACGACCGGGCCGCCCAAGGGGGCGATGCTCACCCATCGCAGCGTGCTGGCCATCGCCCGCCTGAACGCGATCAGCTACCGCCTGCCGATCGGCAGCGTCGCCGCGCTCACCGGCTCGATGTCGTTCGTGGCCACCGTGCCCGCGCACATCCTGACCCACCTGTACGTGGGCGGGCGCTCGGTGATCATGGGGCGCTGGGACGTGCAGTCGCTGCTGCACACGATCGCCGCCGAGCGGATCACCTTCACCTACCTGCCCTCGCCGACCATCCCGGACTTCACCGAGGCGGCCCGCGGCGCCGACCTGCACGCCCTGCGCTCGGTCCTGCACTCGGCCTCGCGCGCGGAGCCCGACAAGCTGCGGGCGCTGTGCGAGGTGATCGGCGATCGCTTCGTCGAGGGGTGGGGGATGACCGAGAACTCGGGCGGCCTGATGACCGCCACGCGCGCCGGCGACGGCGAGCGCACGTTCACCACCGTCGGCCGCGCGGCGGTGGAGACGGCGATCGTCGCCCTCGGACCCGACGGCGAAACGCTCGAGCCCGGCCAGGTCGGCGAGCTCGCCTTCCGCTCGCCGGCGCTGATGGACGGGTATTGGTCCCACCCATCCACATCCACCCCCGATCGCCGGGGAGGACCGCTACAGGGCTGGTTCCACAGCGGCGACCTCGGCGCGCTCGACGAGGACGGCTTCGTGACGATCGCCGACCGGCGCACCGACCTGATCGTCAGCGGCGGGATGAACGTGTACCCGAGCGAGGTCGAGGACTGCATCGCCGCGCTGGCCGGCGTGCGCGAGTGCGCGGTCGTCGGGCTTCCGCACGAGCGCTGGGGCCAGACGGTGGTGGCCGTCGTCGTCGGCGAGGTCGCCGCCGAGGCGGTGGTCGAGCACTGCCGCGAGCGGCTCGCCTCCTACAAGAAGCCGACCTCGGTGGTCTTCCTGGACGCGCTCCCGCGGACCACGAGTGGCAAGGTCCGGCGGGGTGCGGTGCGTGACCTTGTCAAACAAACGGCCGTCTGGTAAATTGCCCGCCCATGTTCGCCGGTTCGAGCCGCGTCGCGATCATCGCCAGCCACCAGACGCAGCTGCGCGGAGCGTGGGATGACCTGCAGCACGTCGACCTGATCTCCGCCGCCGTGAACGGCGTGCTGAAGGGCAGCGGGCTCTCGATCGACGACGTCGACTTCGTCATCGACTCCGGCAGCGACATCCTCGACGGGCGCAGCATCTCCAACTGCGGGTTCCTCGGCGCGATGGGCGCCCACCACAAGGAGGAGTCGCGGGTCGAGGAGGACGGCCTGTGGGCCGCGCTGTACGCCGCGACCAAGATCGCCGCCGGCGCCTCGCGCGTGGGCCTGGTGGTCGCCTACTCCAAGCCCTCCGAGTCCGACGTGGCCGCCTTCTACGCCACCCAGACCGAGCCGTTCTGCGTGCGCCCGGTGGGCTTCGACCACCGCGCCGCCTGCGGGCTGGCCGCCCAGTCCTACCTGGCCGAGGCCGACGCCACGGCCGCCGACCTGGCCAGCCTGGTCGCCGGCGACTGGGCGACCGCCGCCGAGAACCCCGCGGTCGAGATCGACACCGTGCCCGACGCGGCGGCGGTGAGCGACTCGCCGTGGGCCGCGCGCCCGCTGCGCGAGCTCGAGCTCTCCCGCCCGGTCGACGGCGCCGTCGCGCTGCTGCTCGCCTCCTGCGACGTCGCCCAGCGCGTGACCTCCACGCCGGTGTGGCTCACCGGCATCGGCACCGCGATGGACTGCCACTCCTTCGTGCAGCGCACGCCGGGGCGCCTGGACGCGTGCGAGGCCGCCGCCCAGGCGTGCTACCGCAGGGCCGGGATCGACGATCCGCTCAGCGTCTCGATCGCCGAGGTCAGCGGCGGCTCGGCCACCGGACAGCTGATGGTGCTCGAGGCGCTCGGGCTCGCGGCCGCCGGCCAGGGCGCGCGGCTGTACCGCGACGGCTCGCCGGTCGTGCTGAACCCCTCGGGCGGCGCGCTGCCCGCCGATCCGATCATGGCCACCGGGCTCGTGCGTCTGTCCGAGGCCGCGCTGCAGCTCGCCGGGCGCGTCGACCACGCGCCCGAGGGCGCGTCCAGCGCGATCGTGCACGGCGCCGGCGGCGTGGGCATGCAGAACACCTGCGTCGCGCTGCTGGGGGTGGACTGACATGGCACATGAAGTTGCGATCGTCGGCGCGGGCCAGACGAATCACGCACGTCGCCGCACCGATGTCGATCAGGTCGGCCTCGCACGCGAAGCGGTCCAACGCGCGCTCGACGACGCGGGCATGACCATGGCCGACATCGATTCGGTGATCGTCGCGACCGGCCCGGTGCTGTTCGCCGCGGTCAACCAGCCCGAGAAGTGGCTCGTCGACGCGATCGGCGCGCACGGCAAGCCCGTCATGCGCATCACGAGCGGCGGCGGCACCGGCTTCGCCGGCGCGGTCGGCGCCTTCTACCAGGTCTCCTCGGGGGTGGCCGAGAAGGTGCTCGTCGTCGCCTACGACAAG
>DATAWZ010000127.1:0-16530 GCA_036266975.1 Solirubrobacteraceae bacterium | reverse complement strand
CGACGTCCGCCCGGTGGGTGTGGGCGGACGTCGCGTGTCGGGGTGGTCAGCCGGCCGTGGTCAGTGCCGGTGCCTTGAACTCGGGGATGACCTTGTCGCCGAGCAGCTTCAGGCTCGCGCGAACCTCGCTGAAGTCCATCCCGCCGAAGGACATCAGAACCATCTGCTGGTACTCGCCGATCGCCTCACGGCGCTGCTTGATCGTCTCGATGATCTGCTCGGGCGAGCCCTTCAGCTGCAGGCTGTAGAAGAAATCGAACGCGGCCTCGCGCCCGACCTCACGCAGCATGTCCGCACCGTCCTGGTAGCTGGAGTACTCGTGCGTGTTGCCGAAGTGCTGCCCGTCGAACTCGTAATGGTCGACCATCGCGTTGTAGAACTTGCCCAGGTAGGCGCGCATGTGCGCATCGGCATGCTCGGGATCCTCATGGCAGTAGCAGAAGTCCAGCAGCACCGGCGCCGGCGGCTCGCTCTGATGGACCTCCCGGTAGCGCGTACGCCAGGTCTCAAACTGCTCGGCCTGCTGCTCGAGCGGATACTGGTAGTTGAAGCACATCAACGTCCCGCCGAACTCCGCCGCGCTGATCGTCGAGGGCGGGCTCATCGCGATCGTGTGGATCCGATCACGCCAGGTCCGCTCGGACTTCGGGAAGATCGGCGCGCGGGGCTGATCGAAGTACTTGCCGTGGAACTCCTCCACCACCCCGTTATCCAAGCCCTGCATCACGATCGCCGCGGCCTCGTCAAACCGCCCACGCGAATCGTCCATCTTCACGCCGAACGTGTCGTACTCGATCCGCGCCAGACCCCGCCCGAACCCCAACAGCACCCGACCCTTGCTGATGATGTCCAGAATGTTCAGCCGCTCAGCGACCCGCATCGGATCCTTATGCCACGGCAGGATCACCCCACCCGTCCCGAGCTTGATCCGCTCGGTCTTGCACGCGATGTACATCAGCACATCCAGGTTGTCCGGCGACATGCAATACGGCTTATCGAAGTGATGCTCAGGCGCCCACACCGAGTCCAACCCCACCTCCTCGGCAAACACCCCCACATCGCACTCCTCCTGGAACAGCTCGGCCTCAGTCAGGCTCGAACCCGCATGAGCGAACAACAGCAGCATCCCGAAGTTCATCTGGTTCCTCTCCCGGGTCGGTTTTCGAGAACGATCGTCGCAGCTGGCTCGACGCCTGCCGATGACGAACATAGTGTCCCCGACCGGGCCGCGATGACGAGAGTCGACAAGCGGTTGGACGGGACGCCAACGGGCGTCGGCACGATCTGACCGGCCTTTCGGGGGTTTGCCGGCGTAAGCTCTGTGTCGCCCGCCCACGGCGTCGCGTCCTGGATTTCGTGCGCGGGGCGGTGGCTTTCCAGGACGCGACGCCGCGGCGTCGGCGTCCGGGGACCGCAAGTGGCTGCATGTCGGCGGCGGCCGTGGTGCGCGTGCCGTGCGGCGGGCGCGCACCCTCGTCGTGCTGGAATCGACGTTCCGGCGCGCGCGGGCACGCTGGTGTGACGTCCCGCTCACGCTGCGGGCAGACCACGCGCCGGAGGCGCCGTGTCGGCCCGATGGCTGCGCAGCGCGGCGGCGAGCACGACCAGACCGACGCCGCACCCCTCCGGCGCGCCCGGGATCTGGCCGAGGATGACCGCGCCCATCAGCGTCGCCGTCGCCGGCAGCAGCGCGAGCAGCAGTGCGAAGCGGGCCCGGGGGAGCCGACGCATCGCCACCTGCTCGAGCGCGTAGGGGACCACGCTGCTGGCGATCGCCACCGAGGCCGCCTGGGCCAGGAGCCCGGGCGCGCGCAGGGCGGGCCCCATCTGCGCGGCGAGCGGCACGAGCAGCAGCACGCCGCCGAACAGCAGCGCGACGGCCAAGCCGTCGCCGGGGCGCAGCGAAGGATGGTTGGCGACCCGGTGGCCGAAGCGGATGTACAGCGCCCACATCGCGCCGGCCGCGAGCGCGAACCCCACGCCGGCCGGGCTGCCGGAGATCTGCAGGTCGGCGAGCAGCGCCACGCCGGCCACCGCGAACCCGAGCGCGGCCAGGTCGCGGCGGGTCCGCGAGCCGACGGCGGCCATCACGATCGGCCCGGCGAACTCGATCGCCACCGCCGAGCCGAGCGGCAGCCGCGCGATCGCCTCGTAGAAGACGAGGTTCATGCATGCCAGCGCCGCGCCGAAGGCGAGCACGTCGCGCACGGTGGCCCAGCTCCAGTTCGCCACCCGCGGCCGGCGCACGACGACGAGCACGACCCCGGCGATGAGCACGCGCAGCAAGGTGATGCGGGCGGGGCCGAGCGCGGCGAACAGCGTGACCGCGAGCGCCGAGCCGGCGTACTGCGAGAGCGCCCCGCCGACGAACAGCGCCGGCGCGGGCACGCGCTTCAGCGACGGGCCCTCAGCGGGAAGCGGCAGCGCCGAGGAGGACACCCGACGACGATAGTGGACTCACTCGCCCTCCCCGAGGAGCACGGCGGCCGCGCGCAGGACGCGGTCGTCGGCGCCGGGAGCGCTCACGACCTGCAGCCCCGCCGGCAGGCGCTCGGCGGTCACGGCCACCGGCACGGCCACGCACGGGGCGCCGATCGCCGTCCACGCCCGGCAGAAGACCGGGTCGCCGGCCTGCGGCCGCGGCGGCGGCGGCCCGGTCGTGCTCGGGGTCAGCAGCGCGTCGACCCGGCCGAGCACCTCGCGGCACTCCCAGCCGATCCTGGCGATGTCGTGTCGCGCCCGCGCGTAGGACTCCGCGTCGACCTGCAGGCCGGCGCGCACGAACGCGGCGAGCTCCTCGCCCAGGCCGGGCAGGTCGCGCGCGAGCGACTGCGCGGTCTCGACCTGCTGGACCGTCTGCTGCGCGGCGGTCAGCGCGTCGAAGTCCGCCGGGAGCGCGACCTCGGGCAGCGACAGCCGCGCGAACAGCGCCTCGATCGCGTCGCGGGCGCCGTCCTCGATCAGCTCCCAGTGCGGTGTGCGGGCCACCGCGAGCCGCAGCGGCGCGCCGCCGTCCAGACGCTCGGGCAGCGAGACCGGGGCCGTCCGCCGGGCGGTCGGGCAGCGCGGGTCGGCCTGCGCCATCACGCGCATGAGCAGCACGACGTCGGCCACGCTGCGCGCGAAGCAGCCGACGGTGTCCAGCGAGTCGCACACCGGCAGTACGCCCGCGCGAGTAACGGCCCCGAAGGTCGGCTTGTAGCCGACCGCCGCGCAGTAGCTCGCCGGTCGGATGATCGAGCCGGCCGTCTGGGTGCCGAGCGCGGCGGGCACGTGGCCCGCGCCGACCGCCGCCGCCGATCCGCTCGAGGAGCCGCCGGGCGAGCGGTCGGGCGCCAGCGGGTTGCGCACCGCGGTCGGCCCGAGCGTCGCCAGCTCCGTCGTCGCGGTCTTGCCGACCACGATCGCCCCGGCCTCGCGCAGCGCGGCGACCACGGCGGCGTCGGCCGTGGGGATGTGGCCCGCGTAGACGGGCGAGCCGTAGCTCGTGACCAGGCCGGCGGTGTCGAAGATGTCCTTCACGCCGATCGGCAGCCCGAACAGGGGACGATCGCGCGGCCCCTCGCGATCGAGCCGCACCGCGTCCTCGAGCGCGCGCTCGCCGTCGAGCGCCGTCCACGCCCCGAGCCCGGCGCCCGCGTGCATCCGCGCGAGCGCGTCCGCCACCGCCTGCACGCAGGTGAGCTGCCCGGCCCGCGTCGCGCCGACCAGCTCGCTCGCGGTCGTCTCCACGAGTCGATTCTCCCAGCCGGGGTACGATCGCCGGCATGGCGCGTAGAGGGTTCGCCTCGATCGTCATCGCGGTTGCGATCGCCCTCCTCGGGACCGGGACGGCCCAGGCGGCGAGCTACGCGCCGGTCAATCAGCCCGGCCCGGCGCTCGACGTCCCGGCGGCGACGCTCGCCGCGGCGCTGGCCTGCCCGACCGCGCCCGCGACGGCGAGGAGCGACGTCGTGCTGATGATCCCCGGCACGACGACCGATCCCGGCCAGGCGTTCAGCTGGAACTACGAGGTCGCCTTCAAGGCGCTCGGGATCCCCTACTGCACGATCACCGTCCCGGACCACACCGACGGGGACATCCAGGTCGCCGGCGAGTACGTCGTCAACGCGGTGCGCACGATCCACGCCCAGAGCGGGCGGCCGGTCGTGCTGTTCGGCTGGAGCCAGGGGGCGAGCACGCTTCCGCGCTGGGCGCTTCGCTTCTGGCCGGACATCCGCCCGATGGTGGCGAGCCTCGTCGGGCTCGCGCCGCTCAACAACATCGGCACGGTGGACGCCAACGCGCTGTGCGATACCGGGGAGTGCGTGCCCGCGATCTGGCAGCAGCGGGTCGGCTCGCAGCTGCTGGGCGCGGTGAACTCCGGCCAGCAGACGTTCCCGGGCATCGCCTACACCGTCATCTACACGCGCGCCGACGACGTCGTCGCCCCCGACCTGACCGGCGATCTGTCGGTGCTGCCGGCCGGGCCGAACGTCACGAACGTCGCCATCCAGGATCTCTGCCCGCTGGACACCTCCGATCACCTGCTGCTCGTCGCCGACCCCGCCGCCTACGCGGTGGCGATCGAGGCGATCGAGCACCCGGGGCAGCCCGCCAACCTCGCGCTGGTCGGGACGCCGTCGTCGTGCCTGCCCGGGACGATGCCGTACGTGACGCCGACCGCGCTCGCCTCCGGCGAGCTCGGCATCGACGCGCCGCTGGTCTCGGAGCTGACCACCGGCGAGGTCGCCCAGGAGCCGCCGCTCGACTGCTACGTGTTCGCGGTCTGCGCGGCCACGCCCACGGCGCCGGTGCCCACCTCGACCCCGGCTACGGCGCCGGCGTGCACCTCGCGCGTGACCGTGCGCGTCCCGCGCGGCGTGCGCGACGGGCGCGTCACGCTCGACGGGCGCCCGGTCGAGCTGCGCCGCGGCGCCGCGCGGCTCGACCTGCGCGGACTGCGGGGGGTGGCGGTGGTGCGCATCAGCGGCCGGGGAGCGCGCGGCCGGCGCGTGGGCCAGACGCGCCGCTACCACCCCTGCGCCTGAATGTCCGCGCGCGAACGACCCGCGCGTGCGCTGGTCGTTCGACCGACCTGGCGTTGGACCGGTCGGCTACGTTCTCTCGCGTGGGCTCCAGCGGACCTTCGCGGGATGGGCGATGCGAGCACGAGCCGGTGCCTCCCGGGCCCGCGAGCTCGATCATGGCGCTGCAGCGATCGGCCGGAATGCTGCGGTAGCCCGGGTCGTGCAGCGCCGGGTCCTGGTGCAGCCGCCGAGCGGCGAGCCGATCGACCTCCGGCCGCTCCTGAAGGAGCACGGGCTCGATCGCCCGGGCCCGATGCGGCTGTGGTTCAACGGGCAGGTCAAGGACCACCTGTTCGGCCAGTTCGGCTTCCAGCGCTTCGCCGGCTACCTGAACCACGAGAGCGACGAGTACTCGTTCTCGCTCAGCGTCGAGAAGGACCCCACTCAGCTGAACTACCAGGAGCTGACGGCTGCGGTCCAGCGCGGTCTGAACACCCACATCCTCTCCAAGAAGGTCCAGACCGGTCATTCCTCGCTCGGGAAGGTCAAGCTGCTGGCGCGCAGCGGCTTCCCGGCCGCCATCAAGCAGAGCTACGACAAGGCCCCCGTCATCCAGGAGCTGCGCAGCAGCGTCGGCACGAACTACGCGCCGAAGCAGATCCACCTGCGCCATTTCGTCATGGGCTCGTGGTTTCGCGCGCTGCCGGCCGTGGTCGCCAAGGCCGACCTGAAGCCGGGCGACTTGCAGGCCCTGGCCAAGCAGGTCGCGCGGCTCATCGGCAGGGTGGCGCCCCTGGCCGGCGTCGGTTCAGCGTCCTCGACGGGCGACCTGCAGGGCGACCTGAACCTGCTTGCCGGCCTGCTGCACGACCTGCTGCCCAACCTCAACGCGGGCTCGGGTCCGGAGAACACGATCATCGGCTTCGTGTCGAACGGGCTCAGCAACCTGGCCGAGGATGTGCGTAAGGAGAAGGTGGCCATCGCCCGCGACGACGTCGACGAGCTGGTGAACGCCGCCATCGACGGGGTCAACATCGTGAGCACCGAGGAGCGCGAGCAATACAAGTCGGGCTTCGACCCGGGCGGCGTGTTCACGGCCATCGTCGATCGCCTTGCCGGCACCGCCGACCCGGTGGCCCCCGACACCCTCTCGCCGGCGTTGCACGAGTTCGCCTTCCAGCTGGGAATGGACTTCATGAAGCACGAGGTGGGCAAGGCCCAACAGATGGCCCACGTGCCCATCGCGAAGCTCCAGGCGCTCCTGTTCCCGCTCGGCCAGACGCTGTACGGCCTGATTCTCGCCGCCCAGCACGGACCGGTGAGCACCGTCGACCTGGCCAAGTTCTTCAACGTAGTCGAACACGCCGTGGGTTCGTTCGAGGACATGCTGCGCAAGCCGAACTGAGCGACCACCTCTACACGTCGAGGCTCGCGCGCATCATCTGCACCCAGGTGCGCACGAGCCGCTCGTCGTCGGCTTCGAGGGCCACGCCGAAGACGCTGCCCGGCACGCGTGAGGAGAACAGCGCGCCCAGGCCGACGGCGGCCCGGGCCCCTGCCTCGTGCCACCGAGTGGGGGGTCGCGCTGCTCGGCCAGCCAGCCGGCGAAGCCCGCGAAGGTCGAGCTGAGTGCGCGAAGGCGATCAGGTCCCGGTCGGCTCGACCTTGCCCGCCGCCCCGCCGGCGATCTCGCCTTCGGCCTGGGCCCGCACTTCTGCGCCGGCGCCGGGCTCGCGCGTTTGGAGGCCGCGGCGACCTTCGCCGGGCTGGCCGCCCGGCTCGAGCCCGACAGCGGATGGCAGGCCGAGCGCGAGCACTCGCACGTCCTGCGTCGGCTGCGCTCGCTGCGCCTTCAGGCCGCCGCGAGGTCGAAGGCCCGCCACATCGAGGCGTAGCGTCCGCCGCGCTCGAGCAGCTGCTCGTGCGAGCCCTGCTCGACGAGCTGCCCGCGGGCGAGGACGACGATGCGGTCGGCGGTGCGCGCGGTCTGCAGGCGGTGGGCGATCAGGACCGTCGTGCGCCCGTGCGCGAGCGAGCGCGTCGCCGCGGCGACGCGCGCCTCGGTGGCCAGATCCAGGTTGGAGGTGGCCTCGTCGAGCAGCAGCACGACCGGGTCCACGCATTCGGCCCGAGCGAGCGCGATGAGCTGGCGCTGCCCGGCCGACAGCGAGCGGGCGCGCTCGCCCAGCTCGTGGTGGTAGCCGCCGGCGAGCTCGGCGATGAAGTCGTGGGCGCCGACCGCGCGCGCCGCCGCCTCGACCTCGGCGTCGCTCGCCTGCGGGCGTCCGTAGGCGATGTTGTCGCGCACCGACCCGCTGAACAGGAACGCCTCCTGCGGGACGTAGCCGAGCTGGCGCCGGAAGGCGGGCAGGTCGAGCGTGCGCAGGTCGTGGCCGTCGACGGTGACCGCCCCCTGCTGGGGGTCGTAGAAGCGCGAGAGCAGCTTGACGATCGTCGACTTGCCCGCCCCGGTCTCGCCCACGAGCGCGACGGTCTCACCCGGCGCGATGTGCAGATCGATGCCGCGCAGGGCCTCGGGCGGCTTCTGGGCGCGGGCGTCCTCGCTGGTCAGCGGACGCGCGTCGGCCGGGCCGCGCCGCTCGGGCAGCGAGCCGGGCATCGCCGGGTAGGCGAAGCGCACGCCCTCCAGCGCGAGCGCCCCCTTCAGCCGGCCCGGCTCCAGCGGGTCCGCCGCGGGCGCGGTGAGCGGCTCGAGCCGCATCAGCTCGCCGATCCGCTGCACCGAGACGCGGGTCTGCTGCCAGGAGTCAAAGACCTGCGAGAGCTGCTGGATCGGCGAGAAGAACAGGTCCACGTAGAGCACGAAGGCGATCAGCGCGCCGGAGGTCAGATGGCCCTCGTGGACCAGGCCCGCACCGACGCCGAGCACGATCGCATCGGCCACGCCGGAGAGCAGCTGCACGAACGGGAAGTAGGTCGCCACCAGGCGCTGCGCACCCACGCGCGAGTCCAGGTAGTCGCGCCCGAGCGCGTGGAAGCGCTCGATGGTCAGCGGTTCGTGGACGAAGGCCTGGGCCTCGCGCACGCCCGACAGGCTCTCCTGGAAGTCGGCGTTGACGATCGCGATCCGCTCGCGGGCCAGGTCGTAGAGCACCGCGGCACGGCGCCGAAAGACGACGGTGGCCATCGCCAGCGGGACGGCGACCGACAGCGTGCACACGCCGAGCTCGGGGTTGATCGCCACCAGCGCGATCCCCACCCCGGCGAAGGTGACGATCGCGACCAGCGCCGAGAGCAGCCCGTTCTCGATCAGCGACTCGAACTGGTCGACATCGGTGGTCATGCGGGTCATGATCCGGCCGGCCAGCTCGCGCTCGTAGTAGTCCAGCGACAGGCGCTGCAGCTGGGCCCAGACGCGGATCCGCAGCGAGAGCATGATCCGCTCGGCGGCACGGCCGGTGACGAACGTCTCGCCGATCTCGACGATCAGGTCGGCCAGGACGATGGCCAGGAACACGCCGGCGGCGAGCAGCAGCGCGGTCTGCGAGTCGTGCGCGACGCCGCGGTCGATGCCGAGCTCGATGAGGATCGGCCCCGACAGCGAGGCGAGCGCGTCGAGCACGACCAGCGCGAGCCCGACGAGCAGCGGGCGGCGAAACTCGCGCAGGAGGCGGCGCAGGGTGAACCGGCGGTCCTGGCGGGACTCGCGCGGCACGTCGGCGTGGGCCTCGTCGCGCACCGGCGGCAGCGCGGCGACGCGCTCGAGCAATTCCGGCGTGGGCGCGAGGTTCTTGCGCCACGCGCCGCCCCCGCCGGCGCCGAGGCCCGGGCCGAGCGCCGGGGCGCCGAAGGTGCGCGTGCTGCCCATCGCCGAGCCGGCGCCGGGTGCCGGCGCCTGCCAGGCCGAGGCCGTCGTGTGGCCGTTCTGGGCCGCGGCGAGCGCCTCGATGCCGTCGTCGCTCGGCCTCGCGCCGTCCTCGGGCAGCTCGGCCAGCAGGGCGCGGTAGGCCGCGCAGCGCCCGAGCAGCTCCTCGTGGGTGCCCTGGTCGACCAGCCGCCCGCGCTCGAGCACCGCGATGCGGTCGGCCAGGCGCAGCGTCGAGCGCCGGTGGGCGATCAGCAGCATCGTGCGCCCGGGCATCAGCTCGCGCAGGGCATCGTGGATCGCCTCCTCGATCACCGCATCGACGGCGCTGGTGGCGTCGTCGAGGATGAGGATGCGTGGCTCGGAGAGGATCGCCCGCGCGAGCGCGATGCGCTGGCGCTGGCCGCCGGAGAGGGTCAGCCCGCGCTCGCCCACGACCGTGTCGTAGCCGCGCGGCAGGGCCTCGATGAACTCGTGCGCCTGGGCGGCGCGGGCCGCCGCGCGGACCTGCTCGGCGCTCGCGTCCGGGCGCCCGTAGGCGATGTTGTCGCCGACCGACTCCGAGAACAGGAAGCTCTCCTCGAAGACGACCCCGATCTGGCGGCGCAGCGAGCGCAGCGTCGCGCCGCGCAGGTCGTGCCCGTCGACGCGCACCGCGCCCTGCTCGGGATCCTGAAAGCGCGGGACGAGCATGGCCAGCGTGGACTTGCCGCTGCCGCTGGGGCCGACGATCGCCAGGTGCTCGCCGGCCGCCACGTGCAGGTTGACCTCGTGCAGGATCGTCGGGCCGTCGCCGTGGCGCACCGAGACCGAGTCGAAGTCGATCGCGCCGGCGATCGATCCCAGCGGCTCGGCGTCGTGCGCGTCGGCGATCGCCGGGGGCAGGTCGATGAGCTGGAAGATCCGCTCGATGCCGGCCCGCGCCTGCTGGCCGATGGTGAGGATGCTCGCGAGCTGGCGGGCCGGCGCGGCGAACTGGACCACGTAGCTGGAGAAGGCCAGGAACGTCCCCAGCGAGAGGTGGTGGTGCAGCGCCAGCTCGCCGCCGAGCGCCAGGATCGCCGCCTGGCCGAGGGTGGGGATCGAGGAGAGCAGCGGCTGGTAGCGCGCCTGCAACCGCACCGCGCGCATGCGCGAGCCGTACAGCACCTCGGCCGCGTCGGCCAGCCGCTCGAGCTCGCGCTGCTCCTGGCCGAAGGCCTTGACCACACGCACGCCCCCGATGTCCTCGTCGACGATCTGGGCGAGCTCGCCCTCGCGCTGCTGGCCGTGCCAGGTGGCGGGAAACACCCGCCAGCGCATCCGGTAGGAGATGACCAGCAGGCAGGGGATGACGATCAGCGCGACGATGGCGAGCAGCGGCGAGAGGATGAGCATCACGACGAGCGAGAGCACGATCAGCAGCGCGTTGCCGCTCATCGTCGGGAAGAAGCCGAGCAGCCCCTGCACGAGGGTCGAGTCCGAGTTGGCCCGGGCGACGAGCTGCCCGGTCGACATGTGCGCGAGGTTCTCCAGGTCCATGTGCTGGAGGTGCTCGTGCATCGCGTTGCGCAGGTCGTACTGGACGGCCAGCCCGACGCGGCCCCCGTGGTAGCGGCGCACGTAGGAGAAGGCGAAGGCGGCGATCGCGAGCACGACCAGCAGCGTCAGCCAGGGCCACAGCGAGGAGCGGTGATGGACGATCACGTGGTCGACGATCTGGCGCTCGACCAGTGGCACCCCGACCTGGCAGGCGCTCGCCGCCCCGGCCGCGGCGAGCGAGAGCACGACGTCGCGGCGGTGGCGCAGGACGTAGCCGCTCAGGCGGCGCAGCCAGCCGGGCCGTCTCACGCCGCCCCCGTCTCAGGGGACCGGGCCGCCTCGCGCTCGGCGCGGCGCTCATCGACGGCGGGACCGAGCTCGGCGAGCGCGGCGAGCAGCCGCTCGGGGTCGGGCGCGTGGGCGCACAGCTCGTGCAGCCGCTCGCTCATCGCGCGCTCGACGCGCGCGAGCACGGCGGCGCCCCCGGGGGTCACGCTGAGCGCGGCCGCGCGCTGGTCGCCGGCGACGCTCGAGCGGGCGAGCAGGCCGCGCCGAGCCAGGGCCTCCACCGCGGCGCTGACCGCCGGCTTGCCGAGCGCGAGCTTGGCCGCCACCCGCGAGGCGCGCTCATCCCCGGAGGCGACGGCCACGAGCACGCGGTAGTGGGCCAGGCTCAGCTCGTCGGTGGCGCGCTCGAGCACCCGCAGGGCCCGGGCGAGCGCGCGCACGGCGGCGATCGCGTCGGCGGAGGCGGGCGGGGAGCGGCGGGTGGTCACCCTCTCAGCCTACCCAGATGGTTCGAGCATCGAACCATCCCGGCAGCGCGGCGTCGAGGCGGGCCGGTACCCTGAGGGGCAGATGCGTCCGCTCCGCTCGACCGTTCCGGCCGCCGTCGCGCTCACGGCGCTGCTCGCGGGCGGAGCGTCGTGGGCCGCGGCCCAGACCGCGCCGTCGGGGACGGCGATCGCCAGCCCCAGCAGCGCCGGTGCGGCCGCGCATCTGCTGATCAGCGCCAGCGGGTCGACGATCAACCTGGGCACGGCGCTGCCCAAGGGCGTCACGATCGAGGTCGCGCGCGGCTACGGCGTGAACCTCGCCGCGGCGAGCCGCTGCTCGGCGACACAGGCCAAGGGCAACGCCTGCCCGGCCAGCAGTCGCGTCGCGACCGGGTCGATCACCGGCACGGCGAGCGCGCTCGGCCTGTCCGAGCCGATCGACGCGACGCTGGACGCCTACCTGACCGCCCCCACGGGGGGCAGCGAGGCCGACGTGATCGTCACCGCCCAGGCGTTCGGGGTGACCCTGAGCGCGCGCGGTGAGGTGCTCGCGCTCTCGGGTCCGACGTACGGGACCGAGCTGAAGTTCGATCCGCTTCCGTCGGTGACGCTCCCACTCGGCGCCGTGTTCAAGCTCCGAGAAGTGAGCCTGAACATCGGCGCGCGGGGCACCGAGCGGGTCTCGCGCTGCGTGCGCCACGCGCACGGGCGCTGCACCCGGCACCAGACCGGCACGCAGTCGGTGAGCCTGCTCACCAACCCGAAGACGTGCACCAGCGCCGGGTGGCCCGGGCTGCTGCAGGTGCGCAGCGCAAGCGGGACGCAGTCGCTGACCGCGTCGATCGCCTGCACCAACGCCGCCCACTGAGGGGCGACGCCGCTACCAACCCTGGAAACGCAGGGCGGTCCAGTCGTCCTGCACGAAGGCCCTCTCGGGATCACCGGCGGGGGTGACGAAGAGGATCTCCTCCAGATCACGGTTCGTCGCCGGCAGAACGCGGACGACGTGGCCGACCTCGACCCCGCGCGAGCGCAGCCAGCGCTCGCGGCGCTGTTCGGGCGAGGGCTCGGTGTCCACGCCCCACATCGCCCAGGAGGGCGCGATGGGACGCTGAGGGGCTTTGATGGTCGGAGGAGTCATGACCTTACGATCGGCGCCCGGAGCGCCAGGTCGTGTGAGCCTCGTCACACTTCGCGCGGCGCGATGCGCAGCACGTCGGCGCGCATCGGCTGGCAGAAGCACCGCTCACCCGGACGTCCTCCGGGCTCGCCCAGCCGCGCGAACGCCTGCTCGATGTGCTCTCGCTCGGCCTCGAACCGCTCGCCGCGCTCGGGGTCCACGCTGACGACGCGCTCGCGAAACGCCTCGACGCCCGCCAGGCAGAAGCGCACGTCGTAATCGACGCTGTGCACGCGCTGTAGGCCCACGCGCGCCGCGTCGGCGATCGCCTGCTGCGCCGCCGCGCGGACCTCGAGCTCGTCCTCGACCAGGCTCGTCAGCTCGAAGAAGTCGCCCCGCGCGAGCGGCTCGGCGACGTACACCACCCCGTCGGCGCGCAGCACGCGCCGGCACTCGCGCAGCGCGCGCTCGAGCAGCGCGGGCGGGACGTGGTGCAGCGCCCGCATGAAGACCGCGACGTCGAGCGACGCGTCCGCCAGCGGCAGCGCCTCGGCCCGGCCGACGACGTACCGCGCCCCGCTGCCGCCGTCGCCGGCCCGCGCCGTCGCGAGCTGCTCATCGGAGATCTCCAGGCCCACCACGCGGGCGCCGGCGGCGACGAGCCCGCGCACGAGCGAGCCGCCGCCGCAGCCGATGTCGAGCACGTCCTTGCCGCGCGGCTGCACCAGCTGCTCCAGCAGCGCGAGGTCGCTCATCGGCTCGCCGCCCATCGGTGACCTCACGCCATATCAGGACGCGCCGGTGGTGATGACCATGCGAAAGCGCGCGTGGCCGTCCATCATCTTCTGGTACGCCTCGCCCGCCGCCTCGAGCGGCATCGTCTCGATCATCGGGCGGACCCCGGTCAGGACGCTGAACGCGAGCGTGTCCTCGGAGTCCTGCGCGGTTCCCGACGCGTGGCCGGCGATCGACAGCGAGGGACCGAGCAGCGCCGCGGCGGGGATCGGCAGCGGGTCCATCGAGGCGCCGACGATCAGCAGCTTGCCGTGCGGGCGCAGGGCGCCGAACGCGGCGGCCATCGCGTCGGCGTTGGTCGCAGTCGCGAGGATCAGGTCGACGCCGCCGAGCTTGTTCAGCTCCTCGGCCGGGTCGGCTGCGGTGCTGTCGACGTAGTGGTGGGCGCCGAGCTCGCGCGCGAGCGGCTCCTTGTCGGCGCCGCGCGCGATCGCGATCGTCTCCATCCCGAGCTTGACCGCGTACTGCACGCCGAGGTGGCCGAGGCCGCCGATGCCGAGCACCGCGACGCGCTGGCCGCCGAACGCACCGCTGTGACGCAGCGCGTTGTAGGTCGTGATCCCCGCGCACAGCAGCGGCGCCGCCTCGGCCGCCGAGAGCTCGTCGGGCATGCGGGCCATCGCGCCCGCGCGCACGAGAACGTAGTCCGCGTAGCCGCCGTCGATGCTGATGCCCGGAACCTCCATGTTCTGGCAGTCGATCATGCTCCCGCGCCGGCACCACTCACACCAGCCGCAGTTGCCGCCGAACCAGCCGACGCCGACGCGCTGCCCGACCTGGAAGCCCCGCACGCGCTCGCCGAGCGCCTCGATCACGCCGGCGATCTCGTGGCCGGGGACGACCGGGAAGCGGACGGTGGGCCAACCGCCGCTCTTGGCGAACGAGTCGCTGTGACACACCCCGCAAGCGTGCACTCGAATCAGCGCCTCGTCGGGCCCGGGCTGCGGGACCTCTCGCTCGACGAGCTCAAAGTCGCCGCCGGCCTTGCTGACCTGCATCGCGCGCATCGTCGTCATCGCCGCTCCTCTCGTCGGTCGGTCGGTCGCCTGCCCGGCACCATATGGCAGAGGCTCGCCCGTATGATGGGCCGCCGGTGAGCTTCGACGTCACCAGCCTTCACGGACGACGCGCGGCAGGACGCTGGGAGCGCCTGAGCGTCGGCGACATCCTCGAGCGCCTGACCTACAGCTTCCCCGAGCGCGAGGCGCTCGTGGGGTGGGAGGGCGCGTACGCCTACCCCGAGCACCGGCGGCTGACCTACCGGCAGGCCGACACGCTCACCAACCGGATCGCCGGGGCGCTGCTCGCGCGCGGCCTGCGGCGCTCGGACCGCGTGCTGATGGTGTGCGAGAACTCCAACGAGGCGATGCTGGTCAAGCTCGCCTGCGCGAAGGCCGGACTGGTCGCGATGCCGATCAACCCGAGTCTGGCCGCGGACGTCGTGGCGGCGCTGATCGAACGCTGCGAGCCGGCGCTGGGCATCGTCGACGCCGAGCTGCTCGGGGCCGCCGAGCGCGCCGGTGCGCGGGTCGACGTGACGATCCCGATCGGCGAGCCCAGCGGCGCGGCCGACGGCGCGTGCTCGTTCGCCGAGTTCATCGCCGGCGCGAGCGAGCAGGAGCCCGACGTCGAGATCCACGGCGACGACATCTGGGAGATCCTCTTCACCTCCGGCACGACCGCGCTGCCCAAGGCGGTGATGCTCTCGCACGTCTACACGTACATCGCCGGGCACGCGCACGCGATCTCGCTCGGGCGCGGCGTGCAGGTCGAGGGCGACGTCGTGATCACCGACTTCCTGCCGATGATCTACCACGTGGGCGGGCACATCCTGCCGCCGGCGGCGTGGTTCTGCGGCGGCACGTTCGTGATGGGGCGACGCTACGACCCGCAGGCGGAGGCGGCGGCGATCACCGCCGAGCGGATCACCGGCATCTTCGCCGGGCAGTCGGTGATGGTGCAGGCGCTCGCCGACGCGTTGGAGGGGGACCCGGACCGCTTCGACGGGCACAGCCTGCAGGTGCTGATGTACGGCTGGAGCCAGGTCTCGCCCGAGCTGGTGGAGCGGCTCAAGCGGCTGTGCGGCGAGCAGCTCTCGCTCGTGGAGATCTTCGGGCAGACCGAGTCGATCACCAACCACCGCTTCTGGGTCGAGCAGTGGCCTGAGGTGCACCGCGAGCGTGCGCCCGCCGACAACTACGTCGGCGTGCCGTGCCCGATGCTCGCCTCGGTGGTGGTCGACCCGGCCACGCCCGGGGCCACGCCGGTGGCGCCCGGCGTCCCCGGCGAGGCGGTGTACCGCTCGCCGGCGATGACCGCCGGCTACTACCGCGACGAGCAGGCCACTCGCGAGGCGTTCCGCGACGGCTGGTTCCACTCCGGCGACAGCTGCGTCGTCGACGAGGGCGGGCGGCGGATCATGGTCGATCGCTACAAGGACATCGTCAAGACGGGCGGCGAGAACGTCTCGAGTCTGCGCGTGGAGTCAATCGTGCAGCAACACCCCGAGGTCGCGAAGGCCGCCGTCGTCGGCCTGCCGCACGAGCGCTGGGGCGAGGCGGTGACCGCGTTCGCCGTCCCCGCCGGCGGCACGCGGCCCGAGGAGGCCTCGATGCTCGCCTTCTGCCGCGAGCGCCTGGCGGGCTACGAGGTCCCCAAGCGCATCGTGCTCGTCGACGCGCTGCCCGAGACGGTCGGCGGCAAGGTGCTCAAGTACCGCCTGCGCGAGGAGCACACGGCGCTCTATCGCGGGTGATCGGCCGCCCAGCGGATCGCGCGCACGATCATCGCGTAGCCCGTACAGCGGCAGATCTGCCCCGAGATCGCGGCGCGGATCTCCTCGTCGCCGGGGTCGGGGTTGCGGTCGAGCAGCGCGCGGGCGGTGAGCATCATGCCCGGCGTGCAGAAGCCGCACTGCAGGCCGTGCTCCTCGACGAAGCCCTGCTGGACGGGGTCCAGCACGCCGTCGACCTCGAGGCCCTCGACGGTCCGGAGCTCGTAGGCGCTCGCCGTCGCGGTCAGCACCGTGCACGATTTCACCGGCTCGCCGCCCATCAGGACCACGCACGTGCCGCAGTTGGAGGTGTCGCAGCCCCAGTGGGTGCCGGTCAGCCCGAGCTCGTCGCGCAGGAAATGAACGAGCAGCAGGCGCGGCTCGATCTCGCGCGTGTACTCGGTCCCGTTGACCGAAACCGTGACCTGCATTCAGGTCAGTATTCCCGGGAGCTCCTGGTGGATGCGGCCCTCGGTCTCGCTGAGCGGTCCGCCGTTGCGCCCGTGCCGGCTGGCGACGATCTCGCCCATGATCGACAGCGCCGTCTCGGCGGCGCCGAGCGCGCCGAGGTCCAGGCCGATCGGGGCGTGGATGCGCTCGAGCTGATCTTGTGCGACCCCCGCGGCGAGCAGGCGCTCGTGCCGGCGGGCCTGTGCGCGGCGGCTGCCCATCGCGCCGATGTAGCCGGCGCCCGAGTCGAGCGCGGCGAG
>DATAWZ010000126.1:0-16520 GCA_036266975.1 Solirubrobacteraceae bacterium | reverse complement strand
CCGCCCGCTCCCAGGCCGGGCGGCCCGCCCCCGGCGCCCGGTCCTCCCAATCCGCCGGGGCCGCCCCCGCCCGGGCCGGTGGCGCCGACGCCGGTCGAGCCAGAGCCGGTGGAGCCCGAGCCGCTCGAACCGGAGCTCACCGTCGGCCCCGAGTAGGTGACCAGGAACGCGCGGCCGCCCCCGGCCAGCGCGCTCGGCGTCGCGCTCGCCGTCTCCCCGTCGGCTACGAAGCGTCCGTCGTCCGCGGAGTAGCCCAGGAGCATCTCGGTCGTCGTCCACAGCGAGCTCGTGATCGGCTCGGTCTTCCCGCCGGCCGTCTGCGCGCTCGCGTGCTCGAAGGCCACCGCCCCGAAGTCGGTCAGCGAGAGCGTCTGGCAGCTCTCCGAGCTCGAGCAGTCCGACGGGTCCTCGGCCACCCACTCGGCCGAGCTCGTGTCCACGTGCGCGTCGGTGACCGCGCGCGCGAAGGACTCGCCGCGGGTGTGGTCGTCGAGGGCGAGCGTCACCCGGTGGCCGGAGACGGTCACGCTCGCGCTCATCACGTCGCCGGCGTCGATCGTCAGGTGGATCGCGCGGGTCGGCGAGGGCACGAGCTCGTACCAGGCCGACATCGTCTCGCTGCCGTCCGCGTTGCAGTCCAGCTCGGAGCCGATCTGCTCGAGCGCCTCGGAGCTCAGCGAATAGCCGCCGATCCCGACCCAGAAGGCCGAGTAGGTGCCGCTGCCGGCTGCGCACTTCGCCGCGGGCTGCACCCAGGTGGCGCTCACGCGGCGGAAGTGCACGCCGCCGCGGTGGGCGGCGTAGCCCGCCCAGTTCTCGCTGGTGATCGTGTTGGCGCCGGCCGCCGCCGGCAGGGCCAGCGCGCCGGCGGCGGCGACGGCGAGGACGAGCGCGGATCGGACGCGGGCGCGGGCCATGATCAGCGTGGGGTGACCTCGAGGATCTCGCCGCCGTGCCCGACGGTCGCCGAGGAGACGCCGTCGTCCGAGACGTAGATCGTCCCCGTGCGGGACACGGCGATCCCGGTCGGGTACTGGAGCCCGCGGGCGAGCAGCGTCGTACGAGCGCCGTCGCGCGCGAGGCGGATGATCGTCCCCGACGCCGGGTGTCCGCGGTTGAAACCGGGGTCGCTCAGCCCGTCGCGATCGAGCTCCAGTACGAGCAGCCGTCCCTGCGGGTCGAAGGCGATGTCGGCGATCGAGGTGAAGCCGGTCGCGTACCGCTCGGTCCGGCGCCCGGGGACGATGCGGTAGATCGAGGAGCGGCCGACGGCGAAGGGCATCCCGCCGAGCTCGCCGACGTACAGGTCGCCGCCGGGGCCGACCGCGATCGCGTCGGGCACCGACTGGGCCTGCGCCTCGATCGCCGTCTTCTGCGCGGTGCCGTAGGTCCCCGCCGGCGCGCGCTCGGCGATCGTGGGCAGGACCGCCAGCACGCTCACCCGGCCGGTGTGTGAGACGAACAGCACGTCGTTGGCGCCGGCGTCGGCGATCGCGTAGCCGCCGCGGTAGGGGACGAACGCGTACGGGTCGCTGCCGATCGCGGAGTCCAGGCCGTAGGCGACGTCGGTGCCGGCGCCGTGGTCGGGGTCGTGCGCGGCCTCGAAGGCGCCGAGGTCCGCCTCCACGTGCGAGGCGCCGGCGGAGAAGCCGATCAACCTGCCCAGCTGCGAGCCCGCCGTCCCGAACGCCTGCGCACCGGTGGTCGAGCTGATCGTGCTGTCCTGGAAGAGGACCTGCAGCCGGCCGCCCGCCAGCCGCGCCTCGGCGGGGCCGGTGGCCTGCGCGTCGGCGCCGCCCGATGAGACCGAGGAGAGCCCGCCGAGCAGCGTCGTCACCGTGCCGGCGGGGCTCACCGCGTCGATCGCTCCCGAGCGGTCGGCGCACGAGACCTGCGCACCGTCGGTGCAGCTCGACGGCGCGACGCCGTCGCCGGACAGGGCGACGACGAGGTCGCCTTCGGCGGCGAAGGTGAGCTTCTTGGGCTGATCGAGCCCGGAGGCGAGCACGCGCACGAGCGGCGCCTGCGTTGGTGCGGCCGCGGCCATCGCCGGAGGGGCGCCGGCCAGAACGGCGCTGGCGGCCAGCAGTACGCGAAGGTGGAGAGGAGAAGAGGTCATGTGCAGGGGAGAGCCGGGCGGGAGGGAGGGAAGCGCCCTCCCGCCCGGCGGATGGGGCTAGCGGCGGGTCGGGTGCCGAACCCCATGGCGCGGCGCGTGCCGCGGGGCCTGGGTGACGGTCGAGGACGTCGTGGTTGCGGTGGACGTCGTCCCGGTCGACGTCGACGTCGGCGCGGTGCCGCTGCCCATCCCCGGGCAGGACGCCGCGTACGCGACGCCGCCGCTGCCGGCGATCATCGCGGCCGAGGCCGCGATCGCGATGGCCTTGCGGTCGAGCTTCATCGTGAAGCGCTCCTTTGGTTGGTTGGACCTTGAGAGTCCTTCGCGCGCGCCGACTCACGGCCGGGGTGTAAGACCGATGTAGGAACCGCGGCGATCACATCGACCACGATCCCGGCCGCGGGTAAGCGCGGTGGCGGCTCGATCTATGAACGCTGTGAGAGTGCCAGCCGGCGCGTCGGCTACTCGACGAGGTACACGTCGTAGGCGACGCCGGCGGGCTGGCGCCCGCCCACCGCGATGAAGATCCCGCGGCCGAGCCACGCCAGCTCGGGTGCGGAGGAGGAGAGGTTGACCCAGGCGCGGAAGGTGTACTCGTCGGCGCCCGCCGGCTCGCCGCGCCCGAGCCG
Organism: Solirubrobacteraceae bacterium; assembly: GCA_036266975.1. Lineage (GTDB taxonomy): Bacteria > Actinomycetota > Thermoleophilia > Solirubrobacterales > Solirubrobacteraceae > DATAWZ01. The sequence goes on along the minus strand of DATAWZ010000126.1, from coordinate 13,772 downwards.
TTCGAGTACCTCGGCCGGGCCGTGGCGAAGGCCCCGGGCGGCCAGCGTGACCGTCGCTCCGGCCGGGGTCGCGAGCGTCATGCGGATCTCGCCCTCGCTGGACCCGTCGGGGTGGACGGTCTGCCAGTCCGCGCTCCCGCCGGGCAGGACCTCGCCGCTGAGCGCGTCGCCCTCGACGCGCCCGCCCGCGATCGGGACGATGCGCTGGCGCCCGTCCGGCCCGGGCCCCAGGTCGATCGGGTCCCCGAGCGAGGCGTCGATCCGAAAGACGTGCCGCAGCCGCGGCGCGGGAAGCTCAGCGCCCACCGCAGGACACCCGCCCGAACAGCGCCAGCAGCGCCCCGACCGCGTACGCGCCGGCGATCGCCGCGAACGCGAGCTGCAACGAGACATGGCCGGCGCCGCCGCTGGCCAGCAGCGCCCCGAGGACCGCGACCCCGAACGCCCCGCCGGTCTGGCGGGACGTGTTGAGCACCCCGGAGGCCAGCCCGATCCGCTGAGCGGGGGCGCTGGCCATCGCCACGGCGGTCATCGCCGGCATGGCGAAGGCGGTCGCGCCGAGCGACGCCGCGCAGGCGATCAGCGCCCGCAGCGGCCCGTGCGTGGCCGGCAGGGCGACGAGCACCGCGGCCAGGGCGCCGGCGGACAGCCCGCCGAGCATCACCGGCCACTCACCCAGGCGCGCGGTCGCGCGGCCGCTGAGAGATGCGCTCATCCCGGTGATCACCGTAGCCGCACGCAGAGCCAGAGATCATCCCGATCCCCACCGGGAGGGCAAAGCTCCGCGCCCTGAACAACGCCGGGTCGATCATCGGCCGCCGCACCCACGCTCGACCGCGACCAGCCCGGCCGCCCCGGCCAGTCCGACGGTGAACAGCACGAGCGGCAGCGTCGCGCGCCAGCCCTGCTGGCCGGCGAGGATGGACCCACCGGTGAGCGAGGTCAGGGCGGCGATGGCCAGCAGCTGGCCGGGGAGGTCCAGGCGGTGGGCGTGGCGGCGGGTCTCGGGCACGTGGCGCATCGGCGGTGTCCCGACGAGCAACGCGACCGCACGTTGACCAGGAAGTTCGACCGCCAGCCGATCGCCGCGGTGAGGATCCCGCCGAGCACGGGACCGGAGGCCAGGCCGATCCCCGAGCCGCCGCCCCCAGATCGCCAGGCCCCGACGGCGCTCGTGCTCGCCGGGCAGCGTGTGGGCGATCAGCGCCAGCGAGCACGGCATCAGCCACGCCGCGCCGAGACCCTGCAGCACCCGGCAGGCGATCAGCACGTCCATCGGCGGGGCGGCGGCGCACAGCGCGCTGCCGAGCGCGAAGGCGCCCAGACCGATCGCGAAGCCCGTCCGCGCGCCGAGCCGGTCGGCGAGCGCGCCGGCGGTGAGCAGCAGCGAGGCGAAGGCGAGCGCGTAGCCGCCTGCGATCCACTGGGCGGCCGAGAGCGTCCCGCCCAGGCCGGCGACGATCGGGCCCAGCGCGACGTTGACGATCGTCGCGTCCAGGCTGATCATCAGAAGGCCCAGGCAGATCGCCGCCAGCCCGAGCGCGGGCCGGCGCACCCGCGCCGACGGGCGGGCGGTCGACCACCGCGGCAAGGAGCTCATGCCTTTCATCGTGGGCGTATCGACCCCGGCTTTCCACGACCGATGAGGTCACGCTGATGGGCGGTGCCTAACAGCACGCCTACGCTCAGACGAGTGGAACCGCGTCAGCTGCGCTACTTCGTGGCGGTCGCCGAGGGGCTGCACTTCGGCCGCGCGGCCGGGCGGCTGCACATCGCCGCGCCCTCGCTCTCACAGCAGGTCAAGGCCCTGGAGGCGAACGTCGGGGTGGCGCTGTTCGACCGCGATCGCCGCCATGTCGCCCTGACCTCGGCCGGGCGGATGCTGCTCGGCGACGCGCGCGAGATCCTCGCGCTCGCGGCCAACGCGCAGCGCCGCCTGGCCGGCGCCGTCGGCCTGCTGCGTCTCGGCTACGTGAGCTGGCTGATCGCCGCGATCCGCTCGGACGTGCGCCTGGACGAGTGGGTGATGCCGAGCCACATCCAGATCGCGCGCGTGCTCGACGGCGGCCTGGACGCGGTGATCGCCTGGGCCGACGCCCGGCACGAGCGCCTCGACCACCGCCTGCTCTGGCCCGAGCCGCTGCTGGCCGTCGTTCCCGCGCGCACGAGTGAGAAGGCGATCGCCGCGTGCGACCTGCGGGTGCTGGTCGCGCCGACCTGACCTCGTGGGACGCCTGGAACGAGTTCGCCGGCGCGTTCGCACGCGACGTGCAGGCACGCCTGATGGAGATCGACGACGGCGGGATCGCCGGTCACGCTTCCACGACCGCTGCCGGGCGCTCGGGGTGCCCGTGCGGCAGTCGCCCAAGCGCCACCCGATCCCGCTCCGGGCCGGGCTGCGCACGCGCCCGGTGCGCGATCCCACGCCGCTGTGGTGCTGGTCGCTCGTCACCCGCTCCGACGACGAGCGCGCGCGCGTGCGCTGCGCGAGAACGCCCTCGCGGTGACCCGGGCCGCCGGGCTGCACGTGGTGCCCGCCGCGGCCACCTGGGTCCCCGCGCAGGACCCTCACCGCGACCCTGGCCGAGCTCGCGCCGGCGTGATCAGAAGCGGGCGCGCTCGAGCGCCTCGCGCGCCTCGGCGGCGATCCGCCGGGTGATCTCCTCGGCGGGCAGCGCCGCGGCCAGCACGTGTGCCTGCCCGGCCCACAGGTTGATCAGGTCGGCATCACCGACCTTGCGGGCGTGGCCGCGCAGCGGCGAGGTGAGGTGGTGGACCTCCGGGTAGGCGCTCGGCGCCGCGGCGGCGTGCTCGTCGTGCAGGCGGTTGCGGATGCCGCGCGCGGTGCGCCCGGAGAAGGCCCGGGTGAGCACCGTCGCGGTGTCGGTGGCGGTCGCCTCCCGCTGGGCCTCGGAGGTGCCGGCCTCGACGCTGCGCAGGTAGGCGCTGCCCAGCTGCCCGGCGCTCGCACCGGCGGCGAGGACGGCGGCCAGCGCCGCGCCGGTCATGATCGCCCCGGCGGCCACGAGCGGCAGGTCGACCGCGGCGCGCACGAGCTGCAGCGCGGCGAGCAGCGTCAGGTCCGACTGGGACTCGTCGTCGACGAACACCCCGCGATGCCCGCCGGACTCGACGCCCTGGACGATGAGCGCGTCCGCGCCCACGGCGACCGCCGCCAACGCCTCTTCGGGCGAGGTCACGGTCAGCCACACCTCGGCGCCGCCGTCGCGCAGCCGGGCGATCACGTCCGCGGGCGGCAGCCCGAAGGTGAACGAGACGACGGGCACCCGCTCGCGCACGAGCAGCGCGACCTTCTCCGCGAAGGAGTCGTCGTCGAAGCGCGGCGTCCCGAGCTGGACCCCGGCGCGCTCGGCGTCCGCGCGCAGGCGCTCGGCGTAGCCGCGCACCGTCTCCACGTCGGCCGGCGCGCCGCCGCCGACGAACACGTTCAGGCCGAAGCGCGGCGTCTGCGAACGCACGGCCACGATGTCCGCCGCGAGGCGCTCGGCGCCCAGGTAGCCGGCGGCGAGCATCCCCAGGCCTCCGGCCCGGTCGACGGCGACCGCCAGCGCCGGCGTCGAGGGCCCGCCGGCCATCGGCGCCTGCACGATCGGCAGCTCGAGCTCGGAGAGGACGCTCACGAGGCGACCGCGGGCAGCACCCGATCGGTCAGCAGCTCGAAGGAGCGATGGCTGAGCGGCGCGCAGAGCAGGTAGTGAAGGCCGATCTCCTCGCGCAGGCCGAGCACCTGGTCGGTCACCTCCTCGGCCGTGCCGTGGATGATCACCCCGTCCATGTAGCGCTCGATCGCGCCCGTGGACTCCTTGGCGACGAAGGTCGAGTCGGTGATGTCGAGCACCGGCTTGTGCTGGGGCCCGACGTAGGAGTCGGCCAGCCAGCGCGCGCCCGCGCGGGCGACCTCCTCAGCCTGGCTCGAGGTATCGGCGATCGCCACCAGCCGGGCCATCGGGATCTCGCGGCCCTCGGCCGAGTGGCCCGCCTCGGCGAGCAGCTCGCGGTAGCGGAAGTGCTTGCGGGCGATCTCGCGGTGCGGCGAGTGCGGGTCCATCATGATCGTGAACCCCTGCTCGGCCGCCCAGGCGATCGCGCCGTCCGAGGAGGCCGCGACCCACACCGGCGGGTGGGGCTGCTGCAGCGGTTTGGGGAGCACCTCGACGTCCTCGCAACGGAAGTGCTCACCCTCGTAGGTCAGGCGCTCATGGGTCCAGGCCGCCAGGACGACGTCGACGTGCTCGCGAAAGCGCGACTGGCTCTCCTGCGGCGGGACGCCGAAGGCGTCGAACTCCACGCGGGCAAAGCCCCGCCCGGCGCCCCAGTTGACGCGCCCGTCGGAGAGCACGTCGAGCAGCGCGACCTCCTCGGCCAGTCGCAGCGGGTGGTAGAAGGCGGCCAGGGAGACGCCCATGCCGATCCGCAGCCGCGAGGTGCGCGCGGCGACCAGGGTGCCGACCATGTGAATCGCCGGGCAGACGCTGAACGAGCTGAAGTGGTGCTCGGCCAGCCAGACGGCGTCGTAGCCCGAGGCGTCCATGTGCTCGATCCGCGAGAGCGCTCGCGCGTAGACCTCGGACAGGCTCGTGCGCCGCTCGGGCCAGCTGAAGAACTGAAGGACGGCGACCTTCACCGGCGTGACCTCGCGGCGCGCACACGAGCATTCTTCCCTAACGCGGGCCTCGACCGTCATCTGCTCGGAGGTGTGTTCCTCTGGGCGCCTCCAGGTTGTCCCGAGCAACACACGGGGGTCACGCCGGACCGGGTGTGTTGCCCTGGCGGACTCATGGTGTACCCGAGCAACGCACCCCAGGATGCCCGCCGACGCCGGCCGGCCGGCCGCCGCTGAGCTGAATCGGCGCGATACGGTGGCGCCGTGCCCGTCCGTAGCGCCGGAATCCTGCTCCACCGCGACATCGGCGCCGGCCTGGAGGTCCTGCTCGTGCACCCCGGCGGTCCGCTGTGGGCGCGGCGCGACCGCGGGGCGTGGTCGATCCCCAAGGGCGTGCTCACGCCCGAGGAGGATTCCCTCGATGCGGCTCGGCGCGAGTTCGCCGAGGAGCTCGGAGTCGCCCCGCCCGAGGGCGAGGCGATCGACCTCGGCGAAGTCCGTCAGCGCTCGGGCAAGCGGGTGCGGGCGTTCGCGCTCGCCGGCGACCCCCAGCCCTTCTTCACCGAGAGCAACACCTTCGAGATGGAGTGGCCGCCGCGCTCGGGCCGACGGCAGTCCTTCGCGGAGGTCGACCGGGCGCAGTGGTTCGCCCTCGCCGAGGCGCGCGAGCGGCTGCTGCCCGCCCAGGCGCCCTTCCTGGACCGGCTCACGAGCCTAAGGCAGAGTCGCAAATAAGGTGAAGGGACTCGGTGTAGAACACCGGAGGCATGGGCGATGCCGAAGCTGCGATCGGTGGGCGTTATCGACTGATGTCCCGCGGCTGAACGAGCGCCGGCGGCGGCGGCGGTTTGCTGCGACAGAGGCTCGGACGTTCGGTCGTGGTGGGATCGCGGCGGTCGCGCGGGCGTGCGGGTTGGCGCAGAACACGGTCCGCAAGGGGCTGGCCGAGCGCAAGACGCTGAGCAGCCGCACCCGCCTGTGGAAGACCGAGCTGCAACGACTGGCCGACCACACCGGCCCGCAGGTCACCGTCTGCCCCTTCCCGCCCGGCACCAGCAAGTGGAACACGGTCGAGCACCGCCTGCTCAGCTTCATCTCGGAGAGCTGGCGCGGCGAGCCACTGATCTCCTACGAGGTCATCATCAACCTGATCGCCTCGACCACGACCCGGACCGGACTGCAGGTGCACGCCCGCCTGGACGAGGGCGTCCCCCCCGACAAGCTCACGGTCACCGACGAACAGCTCGCCGCGGTCAACCTGCACCGCCACACCTTCCACCCAGCGTGGAAGTACAGGATCACCTATTTGAGCGACGCTCCCTAAAGCAGGACGGGCTGGCCGGAGGGGACGACGAGGGTTGAGCCGCGCGAGGAGTCGAGCTTCGAGCGGATCGCGCCGCTGAGCGTGATCCGGTTGCCGCTCGCCTGCGAGCCGACCACGATCAGGTCGGCCGAGGTTGAGTCCGCGAGCTGGGCGCCGAGCTTTCCGGCGAGCGCCTCGGCGGTCTGCTGCGCGGCGGTGTCGCCCTCGGGCGTCAGAACGCCGATCGAGGCGATCTTCGCGTCGGGGTCCGCGCGCAACCCCGCGGCGGCCACGGCGACCGCGCGGCTGCCGCCCTCGAGCAGATTCTGCGCCGCGGCGCCGGGCTCGGCGTGGCCGAGCGGCGTGCGGTAGTCCGAGCCGAACACGATCAGCGCGGCGCCCTCGCTCTCGGCCAGCGTGCGCAGCCCCTCGCTGGTGGATGGAGTGACGATCACGTGGCGGGCGATGTCGGGATCGCCGAGCCACGTGGCGCCGAGCTCGAGCCGGCGCTCGGCGTCGTACTGGGCCAGGTGCTCGCGGCCCTCGTCGAACTCGTGCGAGTGGCGCACGTAGGCGAGGGCGAGCGTCGCTCCCGCCGCCGCCAGCAGGCGCGCGAGGGCGAGCCCGTCGTCGTCGTTGTCGCTGCCGTCGTAGGAGACGATCACGTTGGCGCTCATCGCGTCCGGCAGCTTTCCGGGAACGCAGCCCGCTCGCATTGGCCCTCTGGCCAAACATTCGGGCGCCCACACTGTGCAGGCGCCCAGTGTGGCGCCGGGTCAGGCCGCCTTCGGGAGCCAGTCGGGCGGCAGCGCGGCCGGGACGGCCGGGTCCTGCGCGACCACGCGCCGGGCGAACGCGTCGGCCGGGCGGCCGGCGAACATGCGGCCGAGGTCCTCGAAGGCCGAGAGCATCCGCAGCGAGCTGCCGATCTGGTAGTCGGCCGCCCCGAGCGACTCCCCGCCGATGACCCCCTCGCCGAGCAGGCGGTCGACCTCGTCGAGCAGGCCGGGCAGCGCGGCCAGGTCGGCGCGCACGGCCTCGTCGGTCGCCTTCGCCTGACGTACGAAGATCGGGACGACCGGCGTGAGCAGCGCGCCGACGAGCGGCGCCGCGGGCAGCGGCGTGGCCTCGCGCGCGAACCACTGGCGCTGGCGCAGGTGATGGCCCAGGCCCCAGCGGATCAGCCGCCGTGGCACCGGCTGCAGCACGCCCTCGCCCCATTTCTCGGCGGCCTCCGCCGCGCGCCGCAGCTCGGGGTCGGCCGGATACAGCGAGGGCTCGGGCGCGACCCGCTCGAGCGCGTGGGCGATCGCGAGCGAGCCCTGCACCCGCTCGCCGTCGGCGAGCTTCATCGCGGGGACGGTCGGCTTGCGAAAGCCGATCGCGAACAGCTGCGCGGGGTGCGCGCCGCCGAGCAGCTCGACGACCTCGAAGTCAAGGCCCTTGCGTTCGAGCATCCCACGCGCGGCCAGCGAAGGATGCGAGAGCGGGATCGTGTAGAGCCGGATCGGCATCGCCGCGCAGCCTACGGCGCGGGTGCGGTCGGGTGCAACCGGCCCGCGACTCGGACGTCACGCCACCGGTGCGGGCTGTAGCGCCTCGGCGAGGGCGTCCCGGGAGCGGATCGCCAGCTTGTCGTACGCGTTTGAGAGGTGCTTCTCCACCGTTTTGGGAGTCACGAACAGCGACTGGGCGATCTGCCGTGTCGTCAGGCCTTCGGCCGCGAGCTCGGCAACCCGTAGCTCGGAGGGTGTGAGTGAGTCCGGACCGCGCAGCGCGGTGCGGCGGGGGCGGGCGCCCGAGGCGGCGAGCTCCTCGTCGGTGCGACGGCGCAGCGCCCCGGCGTGGCACTGTTGGGCAAGCTCGCGCGCTTCGCGCAGTGGCTCGCGCGCCGCGCGCGGCTCGCCGCCTCGCCGTGTGTGCGCGCCGAGCTCGAGCAGCGTGCGGGCCAGCTCCAGGACCGCCGCAGAGGTGCGCAGGGTGGCGACCGCCTCCGCGAGCAGGGCGCCACGTTCTTCCCCGGCGGCGACCAAGCCGGCGGTCCGCAGGGCGATTCCCAGCGCACGCGGCTCGCCGAACGCACGGGCGAGCGAGAGGTTCTCGTCCGCGAGCTCGCGCGCGCGGGCGTGCTCACTGAGTTGGACATGGGCCAGGGCGGCGGGGGAGCGCCAGTCGAGCGGGGCGGGGTTCACGCATCCCGCCGCGGCGGTGAGACGCTCACACTCGGCCAGGGAGGCGAGCGCACGGCGCGGGGCGGCCTGGGCCAGCGCCACGTGTGCCGTCGCTTCGTAGTAGTAGCCGTGCGTCGCGTCGGCGCCCTGCCCCTCGGCGGGCGGGTGCTGCGCCAGCATGGCCGCGGCGCGCTCGAGCTCGTCGCGGTCGAGCAGGCACATCGCGAGCAGACCGGCCGCGCCGGCGGCCGCGAGCGTCCAGCCGTAGGTGACCGCATCGAGCGCGGCTACACCGTCGGCGACCGCGTCGCCGAGCCGGCCCAGCCGTTGCTGGACCTGCAGCCGCCAATAGCAGGCGTTGGCGTAGCCCATCGGCGAGCCGCGCTCGCGTGCCTCGGCGAGCGCAGCGTCGCACATGCATCTGGCCTCCTCGAGCTCGCCGGCGCTCGCGAGCACGAACGAGGGCGTGTACGTGTTCAGGCTGTCGGCGGTCTCATCCCGCAGGAGTGCGCCGTCGTCCCATGCTCGCCGGGCCAGGGCGACCGCGTCCTCTCGCTGGTCCCCGCGCAGGATGTGCACGCCGGCGAGCACCCCGATCAGCGAGCGTTCGCCGGGCGTGCGTGGCGCTCTGGCGTCGGCCGCGATGCCGGTGATCTCGGCCAGGGCGGCGGCCGTCTCGACGGTCCCGTAGATCGCGGCGAGCGCCCGCGAGGCGCGCAGCTCGAGCACGAGCTTCTCATCGGAGGCGTGGCCGCCGGTAACCGCGAGTTCGTCCGAGCCGCGCTGGAACGCGCGGGCGGCCTCGTCCATCCGCCCGCTGGGCACGAGCGACCGGCCGGTGGCGAGCAGGATCTCCGCCCGCTCGCGCGGGTCGGCGGTTCGCTCGAGCGCCCGGTCCAGATGCGTCAGCGCGTTCATGTCGCCCAGCGGCGCCTCGGCGCGCCCGAGGGCGAGCAGGACGCGCCCTTGGGCGTCGGGGGCCGGAGGCTCCTCGAGGGCTCGGTGCAGGTAGCGCACCGCCGCCTGCTGATCGCCGCGAGCGCTCGCCGCGACAGCGGCCGCGCTGAGCGTGTCCACCACCCAGCGCTCGCCGCCGGCACGGGCATGCACCAGCTGGGCGGCGACGATCTCCGGCGCGAGCGGCTCCTCGGCGAGCACCCGCGCGGCGCGCAGGTGCGCATCGGCGCGCTTCGCCGCCGGGATCTGCTCGTAGACGCTCTCCCGCACGACGGAATGCACGAAGGCCAGCGGCTGCACGCTGCCCAAGACCTCGGCGCCCGCGAGAATGTCCGCGGCCGGCACCGCGACGCTCGGGTGCAGACCGCTGAGCGCCGCCGCCCGTCGCAGGGGCGCTTCGTCGCCCAGCACCGCGAGGGCCTCCGCCAGGCTGACCGCCGCGGCCGGGAGTAGACGGAGACGGATAAGCGCGGCACGGGCGATCGTCTCAGCGGCCACGTCGTCGAGGCGGTGCGCGTCCTCGGCGTTGAGCCGCCACTCCTCGGCGACCATCGTGCGCACCAGTTCCTGCACCAGAAACGGGTTGCCGCCGCTGACGCGCGCGCAGGCGCCGAGAAGCTCCTCGGCGGCATCGGGGAGCCTCGCCCGAACGAGCGCGCCGACCCCGGCAGGCGACAGGGCCGCCGGCCGAAGCGCCGTGGCCTGCCGATCACCCATCAGCCCGTCGAGCAATGGCACCCGCTCGCCGGGGCGCGCCGCGAGCACCAGCGCGACGGGGAGGTCGGCGAGGCGATTGCTCAGGTAGGCCAAGAACTGCAACGACAGCGCGTCGGCCCATTGCAGATCGTCCACGGCCACCAGCAGCGGCGCTTGCTCAGCGAGGTTGACGGTCAGCCAGTACAGGCCGTGGGCCACCGACATGCCGTGCTGATCACCCACCGGCGGGGACTCCGGGGTCCCGCGGTCCAGCAGCGGGGCGGCCAGTGCGGCCGGCCCCGCGAGCAGATCCTCACGGACGGGCGCCGCCGCCCGGGCCAGCGTGCGGTCGAACAGCTGCCGCGCGAGGCCGAGCCCGAACTCCCGCTCCAGCGCATGGCCCCGTGCGTGGAGCACCTGCATGCCGGCCTCCAGCCCACGCTCGCGAGCGGCCTCCAGCACTCGTGACTTTCCGATGCCCGGTGGACCTCCGACGGCGACCAGCCCGCCATGTCCGGCCTGGGCGTCGTACAGGACCTTCTCGAGGACGAGCAACTCCTGCTCTCGTTCGATGAGCACGTGAAACGCCCCCTCCCGTGGCGTAGGTCGCGAGCCCGAACACTACCTGGCGCCCACGTCGGCCGTCAGGGCAGCGCGGCCGATCGATCCTCGCGGAAAGAGTAGGGGGGGTCCCTACTGCGCGGCCGCGCGTCGCGGTCTAGCGTCGCTGCCACGCGAATTTCAAGTGCGGGGTCGCGATGGACATCGAGAAAAAGCGGCGATTGATCGACGAGCACCTTGCGGCCGCGCTGGCCGGGGATGCTCGGGCGGCGGTGGCGATGTACACCGAGGATGTGGTGCACGACGTGGTTGGCTCGCCGCTGGGCCCGCTCTGCGGCCCGCAAGCCGCCGAGGGCTTCTACGAGGAGCTGATCGCAAACCTCCAGAGCCAGAGGCTCACGCCGACCCACCAGTGGTTCGGCGAGGACTTCGCGGTGATCGAGCACGCGTGCACCGCGCGCGTGACCGGCGAGTTCATGGGCCTGCCCGGTCACGGCCGCGAGGTCGTCTTTCGAATGTTGCACGTGTGGGAGTTCAGGGACGGCGCGATCAGCCGCGAGAACGTGTGGCTCGACGGTGGCGCGATCGCCGCCCAGCTCACCGCCGAGGCAGGTCCCGAGTCCGCGGCTCGCGGCACCGCCAGGTGATCGTGCCCGACACGCGTATCGATCCCATCGTCGGTGGCATCCATGGCGGGTCACGGTGCCGCCGAGGGCCACGGTTGTTCGCCTACGCCGGCTGGCCGGCGGGCCGCGACGTCGGCGCACCCGCGAACCTGGGTCGATCAAGAACCCCGCGCTGAGCGCAGGAGAGAGGAGAAGAGGAGATGACCATGGAGATGCCTGCGGGCATTACTCGAGAGCGCGAGAGTTGCGACGGTCGGCAGTGGAACATCTTCGGGAGCGACTACCGGCCGGTAGCCGAAGCCGAATCGTGCTTTGCCTTCGTGACCGATGATCCGCCCGGAGCCGAAGTCCCGCCGCACGTCCATCCCGGCCAGGATGAGTTCATCCATGTCCTGGAGGGGCGCTATGAGCTGCTCCTGGACGGTGCCCCGGTGACCGCGAAGCCAGGCGACCTCGTCCGCTTGCCGCGCGGCGGCTCGCATGGTTACGCCAACCGTACGCAGGAACGTGCGAGGGCGCTGTTCTGGGTGAGCCCGGCTGGCCGACTTGCGGCGCTGTTTGAGGCGCTTGACGGCCTCACCGACATGGAGCGCGCAGTGGCGCTTGCCGCCGAGCACGGCGTCGAGTTCCTGCCGCCTGCAGGGTGAGCAGGGGCATGACGGCGGCGCGGGCGAGGCTGGCTCGGCCTTGAATTGGACACAACCGGTGGGAGGAGTGCGTGATGTCGAGTAGGGAGCAAGGGGCCGCCTCCGTGGCGAGGACGGTGTCAGTCCGTCCGCTGCAGGAGCGCGACCTGGAGACAGCCGATCGGGTGATGAGACTGGCGTTCGGCACCTTCCTGGGTGCGCCGGATCCGATGCAGGTGTTCGGCGACCTCGACTACGTGTATACGCGGTTCGCGGCGGCGCCGCAATGGGCCTTCGCCGCCCAGCTCGATGGTGAGGTGGTCGGCTCGATCTTCGCAACGAGGTGGGGTAGCTACGGCTTCTTCGGACCGCTGAGCGTGCGCCCTGACCTGTGGGACCGTGGCATCGCGCGTCAGCTCATGGAGCCGATCATGGATCTGTTCAAGGTGTGGTCGGTGCGCCAGGCGGGACTGTTCACGTTCTCCCACAGCGCCAAGCACGTCGGGCTGTATCAGCGGTTCGGGTTCTGGCCGCAACACCTCACCCCGGTGATGGAGAAGGCCACGCGGGCTCAGGCTGCTCCCAGCACGTACTCGACCTACTCCGAGGTTCCCGTCACCGAGCGAGAGGGGGTCCTGGGCGCCTGTGGTGCGCTGACGAGCGCGATCTTTGAAGGCCTCGACGTCGCGCATGAGATCCGTGCCACCGACGCTCAGCAACTTGGCGAGACGGTGCTGCTCGACACGGACTCCGGACTTGCGGCCTTTGCCGTCTGTCACTGCCGCGCCGGCGAGTCCGGCAGCGACGGGTGCTTCATCAAGTTCGGCGCCGTCCGCCCCGGCCCCGACGCCGGGGAGCGCTTTGAGCAACTGCTCATGGCCTGTGAAAGCCTGGCGGCGCAGCGCGGCGCGCAGCGGATCATCGCCGGCGTCAACGCGGCCCGTCACGACGCATATCGACTACTGCTCGACCGCGGGTACCGCACCTGGCTGCAAGGCGTCGTGATGCAGACCCCCAACGAGCCCGGCTACTGCCGACCCGACGCATACGTCATCGACGACCTGCGCTAGAACGTCCACAACTGGGCCGCCGCGGAGGATGGGACCGAGTGGTTGCACCGCAAAACGCCGTAGCGACGGAGGGGACCACGATCATGGCTCCCTCTCTGATCACCGACGAGGTCGACGACGTCCCGCACTGGCTCGGCCCGCCCCCACGCGAGGAGGTATTCGGGCCGCTCGGCATCACCGTGCGCCCGTTCCGCGATCCGCAGGGATCGAACCGCGTTGGACTGATCGCCGAGATCCCGGATTTCGAGGCCTCCCAGCGGTTCATGCGGACCGAGCGGGGAGCCCGGGCGATGAAGACCGACGGCGTTCGCCCCGGGACGCTCGTCGTCCCGGGCGAGGGATGACCCGAGGGCGCGGGGTCGACGCGCCACCGACACCGGCCTGACGACGGCGCGGCGCGCGACACGAAGCGCGCCGCCCGGCGAGAATGTCCCGCCGATGACCGCGGCGGGCCCCGATCACGATCTCGCGCTCGCCGACCGGGTCCAGGGGAGCGTCGCGCAGGAGGATCCCGCGCGCTCGCTGCGTGGCGGCAGCCTGCGCTTCGTGCGCACGATGGCGCTCTCGGTCGGCATCCAGGGCCCGACCGCGGGCGTGATCGTCACCCCCGCGCTGCTCGCCGGCATCGTCGGCGGCGCCGGCGCGCTCGCCGACGTGCTCGGGCTCGTCGCGATGGCCTTCGTGGCCTACGCGTTCGTGATCTTCTCGCGCGAGTTCAACAGCGCCAGCTCGGTCTACGCGTTCAACGGCTCGGCGCTCGGCGCGCGCTACGGGTTCGTCTCGGCCTGGCTGCTGCTGCTCGTCTACACCTCGTTCGCCGCCGCGGTCTACGCGAGCACCGCCGACATCGCCCAGTCGCTGCTCGCCTCGCTGCACGTGCACATCTCCTGGGTGCCGATCGCGATCGTCGGCTGGGCGGCGACGATGGCGGCGGCCTACGTGTCGATGCGCATCTCCTCGCTGGTCATCTTCATCTGCGAGGGCGCGGCGATCCTGCTGATCACGATCGTCGGGATCGTCATCCTCGCGCGCGGCGGCTACCACCACCACGCGTGGTCGACCGCCCCCTTCCACGCCCACGGCCTCGCCTTCGGCGTGCTCGGCCTCGGCGTGGTCAACGCGTTCGGCGGCTTCTCGG
>DATAWZ010000125.1:0-18260 GCA_036266975.1 Solirubrobacteraceae bacterium | reverse complement strand
CGGCCTCATCGGCGCTCGCGGCTACTACGTCATCCAGAACTACAGCGAGGTCAAGCACCACGTCTTCCACGCGGTCTTCTCCGGCTCGGGGCTGGTCTGGTACGGGGGCGCGATCGGCGGGGCGATCGGCATCCTCACCTGGGCCCACGTGCGCAAGGTCCTGGACTGGCCCACCCTGGACATGGCCGCGACCGTGCTCGCGCTCGGCTACGCGATCGGTCGCATCGGCTGCCAGGTCTCCGGCGACGGCGACTACGGGATGCGCGCGCACGGCTTGGACACGATGGCCTATCCGCACGGCACGGTGCCCACGCCGGCGGGCGTGACGGTCTATCCGACCCCGATCTACGAGACCGTCACGATGGGCCTGCTCGCGCTCCTGCTGTGGTCGCTGCGCGACCGCGTGCGCCCCGGCGTGGTCTTCGCGCTCTACTTCGTGCTCAGCGGCGTCGAGCGACTGCTGGTCGAGTTCATCCGCCGCAACCACGAGGTGTGGATCGGACTCACGGCCGCCCAGCTGGAGAGCATCGGGTCGGCCCTCGGCGGCCTGTTGCTGCTCGCCTGGCTGACGCGCCGCGAGGGCAGCCTGTCCCCGCTGCCGCTGGCCGAGTCGGCCAGCGGCGCGTGAGCGCCGCGTCGGCGAGCCGCGCCTGAGCGCCGCGTCCGCGGGCCGCGCCTGAGCCGGAAGTGCGCGAGCCGCGCCTGAGCGCCGCCTCCGCGAGCCGCACCTGAGCCGGAAGTGCGCAAGCCGCGCCTGAGCGTCGAGTCAGCCGCGCCTGAGCGTGATGTTGCGGTGCGCGACGATGCTCGCACCGCGGGCCGGCGTGAACACGGCCTGGGCCAGCAGCGTGCGCTGGTGGTGCACGCGGGCCAGCAGCGCCCGGCCACCCGGAGTCAGTCGGACCAGCACCGCCTTGTTGGTCGCCCCCGCGTAGGTGGTGCTGCCGCGCGCCACCAGGTGCAGCACGCGCACGCGCACCCGCCGGTGGCGGCCGACCCGTCGGTAGTGGTAGGTCACGCGGTACCAGCTGACCTGCAGATGGCCGGTCTCGAGCGCGCGGAACACCTGGCGCAGCCGGCGCGCCCGGACGAGCCGGCCGATCCGCGCCCCGGCGCCGCTCGGTGCAAGCTCGGAGCGCAGCAGCGAGCGGATCGCGCTCGTCGACGGCCCGGTGGTGACCGTGCTCGGCGGGGCCTGGGTCCCCACGAACGCCGATCCGGCGCTGTCGCCGGCCAGGCACTGCGTCGTTGAGACGCAGGCCAATACGCTCAGCGCCGCCGCCCCGGGGATCCGGTCCACGGTCCAGGTGCTCGACGTGGGGGTGCCCTCCAGCACGCGTCCGGCCGCGTCGGCGGCGACGCAGTCGGTGCTCGTCGGACAGGTCACGGCGGTCAGCGGGTTGGTGTCGATCGCCGCCGGGCCCGGGCTCGCCGAGGCCGCCGTGGCCCCCGTGCTGATCGCGAACGTGACCGCGTGGCCGGAGAGGTCGACCGCCGTGCACTGGTCCTTGGCCGGGCAGGCGACCGCGCTGAGGCTTTGGCCGCTGTCGACGTTGACGGTCGTGGGCGCTCCGACGGCCGGGTTGAACGTGAGCTCCTGGCCGACGTTGTCGACCGCGGTGCACTGGCTGGTGGTCGGACACGCGAGCGCGTTCAGCGCGCGGCCCGAGTCCATCGAGATCACGTCGGTCGTGCCCGGGTTGGTCGGATCGAAGGCGACCTCGTGTCCGGTGCTATCGACCGCGTCGCACAGGGTCAGCGACATGCACCTCACGGCGTTCAGGTCGCCCCCCTGGTCGACGATCCGGCGCATCGGCGCGCCGGGCGAGGCGGGGTTGAAGGTGACCTCGCCGCCCTGGGCGTCGACCACCGTGCATTGGGTCGTCGCGGAGCAGGAGACGCTGTGGATGCTCTGGCCGCCGTCGACCGTGGTCGCGGTCGGGCTTCCCGGCGCGGCGGGGGAGAGCGTCTCCTCCTCGGCGCCCGCGACGAACGTGCACTGAGTGGTCGAGGCGCACGCGACGCCGCTGACCCCGAAGTAGCCGTCGACCGCCTGCGGCGTGGCCGTCCCGGCGACCGTCGGGTTGAAGGTGACCTCGTCGCCGGCGGTGTCGGTGGCCGTGCACTGCGTCGCGGCGGGACAGGCGACCGCGAGTGGGGTGTTGGGCTCGTTCACGACGGTCACCGTCGCCGGCGTCGAGGGGTTGAAGGCCTCGATGCCGCCTGTGCCCGCCTGCACCCCGGTGCACTGGGTCGTGGTGGCGCAGGCCACGCCGTAGGCCTGACTGCCGTTGCCGAGCGTGCCGTTCACGGCCGCCTGGCTCGTGCCGGGGAAGACGGTCGTCACGCGCCCGGCGTTGCCGGAGGCGTTGCCGACCGCCGTGCACTGGCCGGTGGTCGGGCAGGACAGGGCGATCAGATCGACGCCGGAGTCGTTGCCCAGCGAGCTGGGCGAGCCCGGGCTCTGAGGGTTGAAGCTGATCGCGTTGCCGGCGGCGTCGACCACGACGCACAGGCCGGTGGACGGGCAGCTGATCGCGTTGAGCGAGGCGTTCGGCTCGATGGCCACCGCCGGGGGCGCTCCGGGATTGGTCGGGTTGAAGGTCACCTCATCGCCGCCGGCGACCGCGGTGCACTGGACGGTCGACGGGCAGGAGACGCTCGGGACCGCCGCGGCCCCGGCGATCAGCGTCACCGGCGTGGGGTGTCCGGGCACCTGCGGGTCGAACGTGACCTCACCGTTGCCCTTGCCCACCGCGGTGCACTGCGTGAGCGAGGGGCAGGAGACCGACGCGAGCGGTGCGCCGGGATCGAGCGCGAACGGGTGCGCGGTGCCCGGCGAGGTCGGGTCGAAGGTCGTCTCCTCACCGTTGGCGTCGACGCCGGTGCACTGGCTGCTCGAGGGGCAGGACACGCCGATGATCGACACCGCGGCGCCGGTGGTGCCGATCGACACCGGAGCCGACCACGTGAACTGCGCGGCTGCGGGAACGGCGAACAGCGCCAGCGCGGCGACTGTACTGACCAGGAGCGACACCCACCTTCGACGACTGTCCATGGCCGCCTCCCTTAGCGCCGTGATGACCCCGGGCGACCCTATCAATCCGCGCGGCCCGAGGCCGTCGCGAGCTCGCGCGCCAAGAACATCGCGCTCACCGCCTGCATCTCGGCGTCGTGCTGGATCGAGCGGTGATCACCGCCGGGCGCCGCGATCAGTCGCTTGCGCTCGCTGCCCGCCTCGCCCAGCAGCAGACGCGAGTGCTCGACCGGGACGCTCTCGTCGCCCTCGGCGTGCATGAGCATCAGCGCCGCCTGCAGGCGCCGGACCGCGTCGAGCTCGTCGTGCTCGGCGAGCAGGGCGTCCAGCGCCGGCAGGTCGGCGCTGAACTGAAAGCGCCCGGCGCGCAGCCCGCGTCGCATCAGATCGGCGCCGGCCGGGCAGATCGCCACCACCGCGCGGGCGCCGATGCGCTCGGCGGCGATCAGCGAGAAATAGCCGCCCATGCTCGTCCCGCGCAGCGCGCGCGGACCGGGCGGCAGCAGCCCGGCCATGGCCACGACGTCCTGCAGCGCGCGCCCGTCGAGCTCACCGCCGCTCTCGCCGTGCCCGCGCATGTCGAACACCAGCGAGCTGATGCCGTGCCCGCGCAGCTCGCGGCAGAAGTCGTAGTGATTCTCCTTGCGCGAGTCGGCGCCGTGCAGGACGAGCACGCCTCCCCGCGTCCGGGGCTGCTCGACGTCGTAGCGGGCGAAGGCCAGGCCGTCGTGTCGCCCCAATTCGCTGGGCGGTTCGGGGGCGACGAGGCGACCGCGAGGCATCGCGAGATCATGCCAGCCGCCCTGGAATCGCGTCTGGAATCGCGTTCAACTCAGCGCCCCGGCGATCGGGTAGGGTCGCGGTTGTCGGAGAGGAGCGTGAGGTTCCAGGCTCGCCGGCCACGGCCGGCGGGACGTCGCGCAGACGCTGGGTTAATCCCAAAGGAGGGTTGTCGATGCACATGAGGGAGACCCGATACAGCGGGGTGCCGTACGATCAGATCGAGAACACGATCAGTCACGTGAGCGACCTGCTCTCGACGGTTACCTCACTTCCCGGGTTTCGCGATGCCTACGTTGCCGTCTCGCGCCAACGGGGACAGGTGAGCGTCTTCACCGTGTGGGACTCCGAAAAGGCGATGCAGGACAGCGAAGTCGCGGCGGCGAGCGGCGTCACCGAAGCGGTGGGAGGGATCGGCGGGTACGACGAGACCCCCGCCGTTGAGCGGTTCGAAGTCGTCAAGCACGAAACCTGGTAGTCAGCCACTACCGGCGGTCCGTCGGCGAGCCGCGATAATGGCCGCCGACGTGACCGCCGCCAGCGTCCTCTCGCCCCTCTTTCCCCTCGACAGCCGCCTCGACGAGCGCGGCCGGCTCGAGCTGGGCGGCTGTGACGCCCTCGAGCTCGCGCGCGAGTTCGGGACCCCGGCGTACATCGTCGTTGAGGAGGATCTGCGCGCTCGGGCGCGGGCGTTCACCGTCGCCGCGGCGGCCGCCGACGTGGAGCACCTGCACGTGGTCTACGCGTCCAAGGCGTTTCCGTGCACCGCGGTGCTCTCGCTCTTCGCCCAGGAGGGCTTGTACTGCGACGTGGCCTCCGGCGGCGAGTTGCACCTCGCGCTCGCCGCCGGGTTTCAGCCGGAGTGCCTGGTCGTGCACGGCAACGCCCGGTCGGCCGAGGAGTTCGACGACGCCGTCCGGGTCGGCGCCGGGCTGATCGTCCTCGACAACCTCGACGACGTCGACAAGCTCACCGCCGCGGTGCAGGCGCGCGGGGCCAACCCGCACCCCGTCCTGCTGCGGATCGCCCCGGACGTCAAGGGCGAGACCCACGAGAAGATCTCGACCGGCCAGGCCGACACCAAGTTCGGCTTCTCGATGGCCGAGGCCTCCGCGGTGATCGAACGCGTGAGCGCCAACCCGCACCTGCGGCTGCGCGGCCTGCACGCCCACATCGGCTCGCAGCTGCTCGACCTCGCGCCCTTTCGCGCGGCGGCCAGGGCGCTCGGCACTCTCGGCGCCTTTCCCGTCTGTGACCTCGGCGGCGGCCTCGGCGCCGCCTACGCGCCGGACCAGACCCCGCCGAGCATCGAGGAGTACGTGGCCGCGCTCGCCGGCGCGGCGCGCGAGTTCCTGCCCCAGACCCCGAAGCACCTGCTGATCGAGCCCGGCCGGGCGCTCGCCGCCAACGGCGTGGTGACGCTCTACACCGTGCAGAGCGTCAAGCACAACGTGCGCACCTGGGTCGGCGTCGACGGCGGCATGTCCGACAACCTGCGTCCGATGCTCTACGGCTCGCGCTACGAGGCGCACGTCGTCGATCGCATGTTCGGCCGCCAGCCCTGCCGCGTAGTGGGCAAGCACTGCGAGTCCGGCGACGTGATCGTCCCCGACGCGCGGCTCGACGACCCGCGCCCGGGCGACGTCCTGGTGACGCCCGCCACCGGCGCGTACGGGTTCGCTATGGCCAACAACTACAACGGCGTGCCCCGCCCGCCGGTCATCTTCGTGGGCGGCGGCGGCGCCCGTGTGGTCGTGCGGCGCGAGACCTACGCAGACCTGCTCAGCCGCGACGTCGCGCCGTGAGCGGGCCGCAGGCCCGCGTCGGGCTGCTCGGTCGCGGGACGGTCGGGGCGGCCTTCGACGTCCTGCTCGCCGAGCGCGCCGACCAGGTCCAGGCGCTCACCGGGCGGCGGCCGTTCATCGGCGGCGTGCTGACGCGCAGCCGCGGCGACCTGGACGAGATCGTCGAGAACGCCGACGTGCTCGTCGAGCTGATGGGCGGGATCGAGCCGGCCCGCGGCGCCGCGCTGACCGCCCTGCGGGCGGGCAAGCCGGTGATCACCGCCAACAAGCAACTGCTCAGCCAGCACGGCGAGGAGCTGTTCGACGCCGCCCGCGAGCACGGCGCCTCGGTCTCCTTCGAGGCCGCGGTCGCCGGCGTGGTCCCGGTCATCCGTGTGCTTATCGGCTCGCTCGCCGGCGCCCACGTCGAGCGCATCCACGGGATCGTCAATGGCACGACGAACTTCGTGCTGAGCGAGATGGCCCGCACCGGCGCCTCCTACGAGGACGCGGTCGCCGAGGCCCAGCGCCTCGGGTTCGCCGAGGCCGACCCCAGCGAGGATGTCAGCGGCAAGGACGCGGCGGCCAAGATGGCGATCCTGGCGCGGCTGGCCTTCGGCGCGCCGGTGGCCCTCTCGGACGTGCAGTACGACGGGATCGAGCACCTGCAGCGTGACGACCTGCAGTACGCGCATGAGCTCGGACTGGGCCTGAAGCTGATCGGCACCGCCGAGCGCCTGCCGGACGGCATCTCGGTGCGGGTCCATCCGGCCTTCCTGTACGCCGGACACCCGCTTGCGTCGGTGTCCGGGCCGTTCAACGCGGTGACCGTCGAGGCGCCCGCGATCACCGAGATCACGCTCTCCGGGCCGGGAGCGGGGGGGCCGCAGACCGCCAGCGCGGTGCTCGGAGACCTCGTCAGCGTCCTGCGCGGCACGGCGAGCGTGCCCGCTCCGGCCGCGGCGCAGACGATCATCTCGGACGTGACCTCGGCCTTCTATCTCCACATGGAGGTCGCCGACCGGCCCGGGGTGCTCGGCGCGATCGCCCAGCGCCTGGGCGAGGTCGGGGCCTCGATCAAGTCGGTCGTGCAGCGGGGCCTGGGGGAGAACGCCCGGCTGGTGATGGTCGTGCACCCGCTGCCCGAGTCGCGCCTGGCGGACGCGCTGGCGGAGATCGGGCGCCTGGAGTTCGTCCGCTCGCCGCCGCGCAGCATCCGGGTCATCGAAGAGGAGTTCGTGTGAGCCCGGGGCTGATCGAGCGCTTCCGCGAGCACCTCCCGTTCGCCGAGGGCGATCCGATCGTCTCGATGGGGGAGGGATCCACGCCCCTGGTGCCCGCACCGCGGCTGTCCGAGCGCGTCGGTGCCGAGGTGCACCTCAAGCTCGAGGGCCTGAACCCGACCGGCTCCTTCAAGGACCGCGGGATGACCTGCGCGGTGTCCGCCGCGGTGCGCGAGGGCGCCCAGGCGGTGATCTGCGCCTCGACCGGCAACACGGCCGCGAGCGCGGCGGCGTACGCGGCCCGCGCCGGGCTGCGCGGAGCGGTGATCATCCCCGACGGGAAGATCGCCACCGGAAAGCTCGCCCAGGCCCTGGTGCACGGCGCGCGGGTCGTGGCCATCCGTGGCAACTTCGACGAGGCGCTCGCGCTCGTGCGCGCGCTGTGCGCTCGCCATCCGATCGCGCTGGTCAACTCGGTCAATCCCTTCCGCCTGGAGGGACAGAAGACCGCGGCCTTCGAGCTGCTCGAGGCGCTCGACGGCGGCCCGGACGCGCTCTGCATCCCGGTCGGCAACGCCGGCAACGTGACCGCCTACTGGAAGGGCTTTCAGGAGCTGGGGGCGAGCCCGCAGCTGTACGGCTTTCAGGCCGAGGGCGCCGCGCCGCTGGTGCTGGGGCGCCCGGTCGCCGACCCCGAGACGGTGGCCAGCGCGATCCGCATCGGCAACCCGGCGCGCTGGGAGGAGGCGATGGCGGCGATGACCGCCTCCCGTGGCGCGATCCGCGCGGTCAGCGATCGAGAGATCCTCGCCGCCTACCGCCTGCTCGCGCACGAGGAGGGCGTGTTCTGCGAGCCCGCCTCGGCCGCGTCGGTCGCCGGTTTGCTCAAGCACGGAGCCGGGGAGGCTCAGCGCATCGCCTGCGTACTGACCGGTCATGGGCTCAAGGATCCGGCGATCGCCCTGGATTCGGGCGCCGCGGTGATCGCCTGCGAGCCCGAGCTCGAGGCGGTCGAGCGGGCGGTGCTCGAGTGAACCGCCGGCGTCTGGTGCGGGTGCCGGCGTCCTCGGCGAACCTCGGTCCCGGGTTCGACAGCTTCGCCGCGGCGCTGCAGCCCCACCTGGAGGTCGAGGTCCTCGAGACCGGCCACTTCGCGGTGGAGACCCAGCTGGACGTGCCCCGCGACCGCTCGAACCTGCTCGTGCGTGCCTTCGAGCGGCTGCACTCGGCCGAGGACTTCACCTTCCGGGTGCGTTCGGAGATCCCGCTCTCGGGCGGCCTGGGCTCGAGCGCCGCGGCCACGGTCGCCGGCCTGGCCGCCGCCGATCACCTGTTCGAGCTCGACGCCGACCTGCTCGCGCTGGCCACCGAGATCGAGGGCCACCCCGACAACGCCGCGGCGGCGCTGCACGGCGGGATCGTGGTCTGCGCCGAGGGGCGCCCGGTGCGGATCGACCCGCCCACGGGCCTTGAGGCGATCGCCGTGGTGCCGTACGAGGGGCTCTCGACCGAGCGCGCCCGCGCGGCGCTGCCCGCGGAGGTCCCGCTCGCCGATGCGGTCTACAACATCGCCCACGGGGCGCTCCTCATGCTCGGCCTCGCCAAGGGCGACTGGGACCTCGTCGCTCGCGGCCTGCGCGACCGTCTGCACCAGGACGCCCGCGGGCCGCTGTTTCCACGCTCGCTGCGGCTCGTCGAGCGTGCGCGCGACCTCGGCGCGCTCGGGGCGACGATCTCCGGCGCCGGCCCGTCGGTGCTCGTGTGGTGCTTCTACATGCAGACCGGCGGCGTCGTGGAGGGGCTGCGCAAGGAGGCCGAGGGCTGGGCCGACGTGCTGTGGGCGCCGCTCGAGCCGCAGGGGCTCGACGTCCGGGCCCTTTAGAGGTCATCTCAAAACCCCTGGGCGCACGTCTGGCGGCGGTACCCCATTCCGGGCACAGGCGGACCCGTCGCGCTGCGGCGTCCTCGGAGCCGGCAATCGTGCCCCTCGCCAGCCGCACACCCAGGGAGTTCTGAGATGACCTCTTGGCTATCCCAATAATCCCGCACGCCCGGATGCGGGGCGGGCGGGATTTCGACATGCCCGTGCGTGCGTCACCCGTGCCCCGAATGGGGCATGGCCCCTTGAGGTGGCTCTGCCGGTCTGGCCCACCCGCCCGCCTGCGTCCTTCGCCCGCTTGGCCCTGGAACGCCCCGGTCGCACACCCCTGCCGGGATGGGCTCTCAGCGCTTCAGCGCAGCTTGGCCAGCCGCTTACGCGCGTCGGGCAGACCGAGCCGCTCGAGCAGCTCGTCGGTGAGCGCCAGGTAGTCCGCGCCCAGATCGGGGCGGTGATCGAGGATCGAGACCGCGCGCTCGGCCGATTCGGCGTAGGCGATCGACGCGCGGATGACCGTGTTGAAGAGCTTGCCGTCGAAATGCTCCTGCAGGCCGGTCAGCGCCTCGCGCGAGTGCACGGTGCGCATGTCGGCGATGTTCAGCACGACGCCGACCCACTCGAGGCCGGGGTTCAGGCTCTCCCGGGCCAGCTCGATCACCTCGAGGGCCTGCTCGACCCCCTGCAGCGCGAAGTACTGCGCCTCGGCGGTGAGCAGCGCGTGGTCGGAGGCGACCAGCGCGTTGACCGTCAGCAGCCCGAGCGACGGCGGGCAGTCGATGAGGATCAGGTCGTAGTCATCGCCCACGTCCCGCAGCGCCCGCCGCAGCGTCAGCTCGCGCCCCATCTTGCCGCCGAGCATCAGCTCGGCCTCGGCCAGGCCGAGGTTCGCCGGGATCACGTCGCTGTGCACCGCGGCGCTCGCCTTCGCGCGTCCGCTGAGCACGTCGCCGATCGTCGGGTCGGCGTCGGGCGGGACGTCGAAGTAGTCTGAGAGATTGCCCTGGGGATCCAGGTCGACCGCGAGCGTGCGAAGCCCGACCCGCCGCAGCACGTCGGCCAGCGTGCGCACGGTCGTCGTCTTTCCGGTGCCGCCCTTCTGGGACAGGACCGCGAGCGTCTCGGCCATCGCGCCCGATACTACGCGGCCGCGCGCGGCGGGGCGGCGCGGCCGCGAGCTCGTGAGTACGGCGCGGGCCCGAGCAGCCTAGTGGCACCTCCTGCAAATCCGCTCCCGCTTCGCGGCTGCAAATCTTCGCCTGGCGGCGTCCTCAGGAGCCGAAATAGCGCTGCTATTCCGGCTCCCTGCGTCCTGGCCATGCTCGATTTTCGCTCGCGAATCGACGACCGGATTTACAGGAGGCACCACTAGGAGGCGGGCGTGAGCAGCGTCTGCTCGGGCGCGGGCACGGCCACCACGAACGACAGCCGATAGCGCCCGACGGCGATCTCGTCGCCGTCGCTGAGCATGCACGACTCCACGCGGGAGCCGTTGACGAAGACGCCGTTCAGGCTGCGGTCGTCGAGGATCCGCACGCTCTCGGCCTCGCGCACGAGCAAGGCGTGGCGGCGCGAGACCGTCGGATCGTCGAAGCGCACGTCGGCGCTCAGGCTCCGGCCCAGGCGGGTCGTTTCGCCGGTGATCGCGGTGACGCGCAGCTGCCCGTCGTCGTCGTGGAAGGCCAGGTAGTCGCCCGGCTTGTGAATGGCCAGGCGCGCCTCCCGCACGCGCTCGGCGGGGGCATCCGCCGGCCCCGCGGCGCGCTGGCCGAAGCGCCCGCCGTTGCCGAACAGCGACGCTCGCGCGAAGTTGTGCCCGCCGCACTGGGGGCACTCGCCGATCGTGTCCTGCGAGACAACCGTGACCACGTGCCCGCAATCACCGCAACGGAACGCGCTCGCGCTCGTCGTGTGTCCCGACGTCGCTGGATCCATGCTGAAGCTCCCTCGTCGCGGAGCCCGCAGACGACGCCAACGTGTCGGACCGAGCGGTCTCGAGCACGCGGAGGACGGCGGTCCTACGGACTCCTCTATGTCGAGATGATACCGCCGATCGCGCGTTTTTGCGCGTGCCCTCAACGGTCATACACGGTTACCCGCGCTGACCGTACGGCAAACTTTTCACGGCAGGAACGCGGCCCCCGCCGTCGAACACTCCTCGCTGTATGGCCGCACACGCCGATGACCGTTTCGCCCGGCTCCTGTTTCGCCGCAGCATCGGCGCCTTGAGCGACGAGGCTCGCCGCGTGTGCTGCGCGGACTGCCAGCGGACGCCCCTCGCCGGGGAGCGCGTCTACCACTACGACGGTGGCGGGATCGTCTGTGAGCTGTGCCGCGCCCTGCGCCCGGGCGAGCCTCGTTCGAGCGCGCTGGTTCGTCACAGCGAGGCCGGTCACACCGTGCGTCTGACCGTCCGCGCGACGCGGTCTTCAGATCGCGCGCAGTAGTCTGCCGGGCGTGGACTCGGTCACCGTCTCCGTCAATATCAGTCGCCCGCGGCTCGAGGTCTTCGAGTATCTCGCGGACATCGCCAACCACCCTGAGTTCACCGACCACTATCTGGTGGATTGGCACATGACCCGCCAGGAGACCTATGGTCGCGGGGCCGGCGCGCGCTTCAAGCTCAAGCAGCGCCGGAACCGGTTCCCGTGGGCCGACGTGACCTTCGCGGAGGTCGAGGCGCCCCACCGCATCGTCGAGGTCGGGCGCCGCGGCAAGTTCAACCGCATCCGCACGGTCGGCATCTACGAGCTCACCGAGGCGCCGGGCGGCACCACGCGCGTGACCTTCACGCTGCAGACGCAGCCCAAGCTGATCTCTGACCACATCTTGGAGGTCGGAGCGCGCGGCTGGCACCGCCGTCACGGGTCGCGTTCGATGCGCCGGCTGCGCGCGATCCTCGAGACCGGCCGGCGCCGCGGACAGCGGGCGACGATCGCCGGAGGGTGAGCCGCCGGCGACTCCGTCTCCGGGCCGAAGCAATATGATCCGCGCCGCATGTCGGCTCGGCTTCCGTCCCCCCGCAAGGCCATCCTCGCGCTGGCCACCGTGGCCTGCTCACTCGCGCTGACGGCGTGCGACCGCTCGCACGAGTGCATGACCTACGTGGACATGTCCGTCCAGGGCGGGGACCTGTGCCTGGGGCACATGAACTACCAGGTCCAGCTCTCACGCCAGCTGAACCCCTACTCCCCCGAGGACCGCAACTACCTGGTCGGCCTGCCGGCCAGCGACGCCCAGCTGCAGCCCGGCCAGGCCTGGTTCGCGGTCTTCATGCAGGTGACCAACTTCTCGGGCAAGCTGCTGTCCGCGGCCACCCCGCAGGACTTCTACGTCGAGGACACGACCGGCATCGTCTACAAGCCGATCGTCCTGCCCGACCACGTGAATCCCTACTTCTACAACGGGGGCGTGCTCGGCGGCAGCGGTGACGCTCACGGGGGGATCATCCCGGCGCTGGACTCACCGGCCACATACGGGCCCGCGGACGGGGCGCTGCTGCTGTTCAAGATCCAGATCACCTCGTACGACAACCGGCCCCTGACGCTGTACATCAGGGACCCGCTGAACCCCAACAAGTTCGACCGCGCCGACCTCGACGTCTGATCGGCCCGGCGAGCCCGGCGGCGCTCAGGCGACCGACGCCTCGCCGTCGCGGGCGCGCCGGGCGGCACGCACCCGTTCCACGCGCTCGAGCTCGGCCTTGCGCAGGCGCACGCTCTGCGGGGTGACCTCCACGCACTCGTCCTCGCGCAGGAACTCGAGCGCCTGGTCGAGCGAGAGCACGCGGTGGGGAACCAGCCGCACGAGCACATCGGCGGTCGAGGAGCGGATGTTGGTCAGGTGCTTCTCCTTGCAGGCGTTGACGTCGAGGTCGTCCGAGCGGGCGTTCTCCCCGACGATCATCCCCTCGTAGACGTCCTCGCCGGGGCCGACGAACAGCGTCCCGCGCTCCTGCAGGTTCATCAGCGCGAACTGGGCGGTGGTGCCGCGGCGGTCGGCGACGAGCGCGCCGGTCGGGCGCGTGCGCAGCTCGCCGGCCCACGGCGCCCAGCGGTCGAAGACGTGGTGCAGCAGCCCGGTGCCGCGGGTCTCGGTCAGGAACTCGGTGCGCAGGCCGATCAGCCCCCGGGCGGGGGCCAGGTACTCCATCCGCACCCAGCCGGTTCCGTGGTTGATCATCTGCTCGAGCTGGCCCTTGCGCAGCGCGAGCAGCTGGGTGACCACGCCGACGTACTCCTCGGGAACGTCGATCGCCAGGCGCTCGACCGGCTCGTGGCGGCGCCCGTCGATCTCGCGCGTGAGCACGCGCGGCTGGCCGACGGTCAGCTCGAACCCCTCGCGGCGCATGAGCTCCACGAGCACCGCGAGCTGCAGCTCGCCCCGGCCCTGGACCTCCCAGGCGTCCGGTCGCGCGGTGTCGTGCACGCGCAGCGAGACGTTGCCGATCAGCTCCTGCTGGAGCCGGGCGAGGAGCTGGCGCGCGGTCACCTTGTCGCCCTCGCGCCCGGCAAGCGGCGAGGTGTTGATGCCGATCGTGACCGACAGCGACGGCTCGTCGACGCTGATCACGGGCAGCGGGCGCGGGTCCTCGGCGTCGGCGAGGGTCTCGCCGATCGTCACCTCGGCCAGGCCGGCGACCGCGATGATCTCGCCCGGCCCGGCCTCCTCGGCCGCGACCCGATCGAGCGCCTCGGTGATGTACAGCTCGCTGACGCCGGCGCGCTCGATCGACCCGTCGGCGCGGCACCACGCGATCGGCTGGCCCTTGCGGATCGTGCCGTTGCGCACGCGGCAGATGGCGAGGCGCCCGACGTAGAGCGAGGCGTCCAGATTGGTGACGTGGGCCTGCAGCGGGACCGACGGGTCGTACCCGGGGGCCGGGATGTGCTCGACCAGCAGGTCGAGCAGCGGGCGCAGGTTCTCGCCCTCCTCGCCGGCGACGAGCGAGGCCTGGCCCGCCTTGGCGTTGGTGTAGAGGATCGGGAACTCGATCTGGCTCTCGTCGGCGTCGAGGTCCAGGAACAGCTCGTAGACCTCGTCGACGACCTCTTCGATCCGGGCGTCGGGCCGGTCGACCTTGTTGACCACGAGGATCACCGGCAGGCGCGCCTCGAGCGCCTTGCGCAGCACGAAGCGCGTCTGGGGCAGCGGGCCCTCGCTCGCGTCGACGAGCAGCAGGACGCCGTCGACCATCGTCAGCCCGCGCTCGACCTCGCCGCCGAAGTCGGCGTGCCCGGGGGTGTCGACGATGTTGATCTTCACCCCGTCGTGGTGAACGGCGGTGTTCTTGGCGAGGATCGTGATCCCCTTCTCGCGCTCGAGGTCCATCGAGTCCATGACACGCTCGGCGACGTCCTGGCCGACGCGGAAGGCGCCGGTCTGCCAGAGCATCGCGTCGACCAGCGTCGTCTTGCCGTGGTCGACGTGGGCCACGATGGCCACGTTGCGCAGATCTTCTCGGGGCGTAAGCACGGCCGCCCAGGGTAGCGGTGCCCGCCGGGCGCCCTGCGCCGATCCGGTTAGAGGACCTGCAGACCCTCCTGGAGGATCTGCCGCGCGATCGGCGCCGCGGTGTTGCCGCCGGCCCCGTCGGCCACGAGCATCACGCAGACCGCGAGCTTGGGGTGGATGGCCGGGGCGAAGGCGGCAAACCAGGCGTCGGTGTCCTGCGGGTTCGAGCTCGAGCTGCAGTTGCTCGCGCCCGGAGCGCAGCTCGCGGTCGTGGTCAGCTCCGCGGTGCCCGTCTTGCCGGCGACGACCACGCCGGGGATCTGCGCGGCGGTGCCGGTGCCCTCGCTGACGACGAGCTCCATCATCGCCCGGATCTCGTGCGCGACGTGCGGGCTGGTGACCCGCGTGGCGATGTGGGGCGGCCCGTCCAGGAAGCTCAGCGGCGGCCGCCGGCCGCCGTCGGCGATCGTGGTGGCCACCAGCGCCATCTCCAGCGGGCTGGCGAGGTCCTCATCCTGGCCGATCGCCGCCGAGCCGACCGCGAGGTCGCTGTTGAGCTCGCCGGCGGTCGGGAAGGTGCTCTCGACCGTCCCGGGGATCCCGGTCGGATGGTTGAAGCCGTAGGCCTCGGCGACGGCGCTCAGGCGGGCGGCGCCGAGCTTGGCCCCCAGCGGCGCGTACACCGAGTTGCACGAGACCGCGAACGCGTAGGCGAGGGTCCCGCCGCAGTCCTCGCCGTTGGCGTCCTGCAGCGGCACGCCGTCGAGCAGCGCCTCGGTCGCGTACGGGAACTCCGTGCTCGGCGTGGCCACCCTGTACTGGAGCACGCCGGTGACGGTGACCATCTTGAACGTCGACCCGGGCGGCTGGGTGTCGTCGACCCCGAGCCCCGCCACCGCGAGGATCTGCCCGTCGGAGGGCCTCAGCACGACGACCCCGCCGTACTGGCCGCCGAGCGCCTGCACCGCGGAGTTCTGCAGCGCCGGGTCGATCGAGGTGCGCACCGGCCCGCTGGGGACCGGGTGCGAGGAGGCGAGCACCCGGCGGCCGGCGAACAGCTGCCCGCCGGGCTGCCCGCGCAGCTGGGCGTCGAAGGTGAGCTCCAGGCCGGAGGTCCCGAGGATCGCGTCCGGCGGGACCCCCTGGGCCTCCAGCGCGTCTCGCTCGGCGGAGGGAATCGGTCCGACCTCGCCGATCACCGGCAGCGCCACGGAGCCCAGCGAGGAGTAGCGCGATCCGGTCTGCGCCGGCCCGCTGGCCAGGATCGAGCCGTCCCGCGCGAGCAGCGAGGCCCGCGGCGGCAGCATGGTGTTGCGCGAGAGCGTCTCGCCGGCCTGCAGGCCCGGGAACAGCAGCGTCCGGTTCCAGGCGACCCGCGCGCTGCTGCCGCTGCCGGTGATCGGGATCAGCACGTGCTCGTGGAAGGTGCCGAAGATCCGCGTGTGGACGCTCACCGGGGCCTCGAGCGCGCCGCCCGACGCTGACCCGATCGGGCCGGCGGCGCGCAGGGAGCTCATCGTCGCGACCCGCGCGTCGCCCCTGTAGGCGCCGGCGAACGCCTGCTCGGAGGTCCGCCCCTGGCTGTCGGTGTCCAGCAGCCGGTACATCGCCGCGTAGTCGCCGTGCTCCCAGGCGCGCATGAACTGCGCGGCCTCGCGGCGGGCGCTGCCGTTGCCCGAGGAGACGAGGACGAGCGCGATGGCGAGCACGACGACGAGCAGGACTGCACCCGCGCCGATCCGGCGCCGGCGGATTGCGCGTCTGCGGTCCTCCAGCGTCGGGTTGGGCGAGGGCAATCCAGGGTCCCGGGCCCCCACCGGGCGGGACATGCCTGGCCCCACGGTCTCCATTTGCACGAAACGGTAGCCCACGATCCCTCCCGCGGGGCGCACCGGGCCGCGTATGGGACGATCCCCCGGCTGCCGCCGGCCGCCCCTGCCCATGACCTGGCTCGACTGGATCATCGTCGCCTTCGTGGCGCTCATGGCCCTGCAGGGGTTCCGTCAGGGCTTCATCGTGGGGCTGCTCTCGTTCAGCGGATTCGCGCTCGGAGCGCTGATCGGCACGCGCGTGGGGCCCTTGCTGCTCTCGCAGGGCTCGCGTTCCCCCTACGCCCCGGCGTTCGGCCTGTTCGGCGCGCTGCTCGCCGGCGGCATCCTCGCCGTCGGCCTGGAGGGCGTCGGCTGGCGACTGCGGCGCTTCACGCTCGCGATCCCCGGCCTGCCCGTCGCCGACGGCCTGCTCGGCGCGGTCCTGAGCGCCGCGATCGGCCTCGGAATCGTCTGGATCGGCGCCGCGGTGGCCGCCCAGGCGCCGGGGGACACATCGCTGCGCATCGACATCCAGCGCTCGGCCATCCTGCGGGCGCTCAACGAGCTGCTGCCCCCGACGGGCTCGCTGCTGAACGCGCTCTCGCGGCTGGATCCGATCCCCGACGTCGCCGGGACGGTGCCGTCGGTCGCCGCGCCGACGCCGGCGATCGCCAGCGCGCCGCGCGTGCACGCCGCCGCGGCGAGCGTCGTGCGGGTGCTGGGCAGCGCCTGCGGACTGGGGATCGAGGGCTCGGGCTGGGTGGTGCGCCCCGGCTGGGTCCTCACCAACGCCCACGTCGTGGCCGGCGAGAGCGACACGACGGTCGAGGTCGGCGGTCATCCGCCGAACCTCGCGGCCCACGCGATCGCCTTCGACCCACGCAACGACCTGGCCGTCCTGAGCGTGCCCGGGCTGCACGCGCCGGTGCTGCCGCTGGACGCCGACCCCCGCTCGGGCGTCGCCGGCGCCGTGCTCGGCTACCCCGAGGACGGCCCCTACCGGGTGCGGGCCGCGCGGACCGGCACCACGACGACGGTGCTCACCCAGGACGCCTACGGCAACGGCGAGGTGCAGCGGCTGATCACCCCGCTGCGGGGGGTCGTGCAGCCCGGCAACTCGGGCGGGCCGATGGTCAGCGCCGGCGGGCGGGTGCTGACCACGGTGTTCGCGAGTCTCTCGGGCGGCGGTCCGCCCGCCGGCTACGGCGTGGCCAACTCGGTGGTCGCCCAGGAGGTCGCCCACGCCGGGCGCCCGGTCTCGACCGGTCCGTGCGCCGAGTGAGGGCAACGGGCCCCCGGCGGAGCGACCCTCCTGTTGCCGCCGCGGCCCCCGCTCGCGGCGGCCCCCCGGCCGCCGCGAGCCCCCCGCCGCGAGCCCCCCCTGTGCCCGACTAGTCTCCACGGCCGACCTGGCCCCGTCCAGTGACCCTAGGTGCACGCGCGCTGCACCTTTGCCCGACGGTCACCGGGGACGCGAGCCGCGTCCCGCTACGCTCGCCCCGATGCCCGAGTCCGAATCCAAGACCCTCCTGATCGCCGAGAAGCCCTCGGTCGGGCAAGACCTCGCCCGCGTGCTCCCGGGGCCGTTCGCCAAGCACGAGGGCTACCTGGAGGGTCCCGAGCACGTGGTTACCTGGGCCGTCGGGCACCTCGTCCAGCTCGCCGAGCCCGACGAATACGACGCCAAGTACAAGAAGTGGCGGATGGCCGACCTGCCGATCGTCCCCAGCCGCTTCAAGCTCGTGGTCCGCGACGAGCGCTCCAAGAAGCAGATGGCGGTCGTCACCACCCAGCTCGGTCGCGACGACGTCGCCGAGGTCGTCAACGCCTGCGACGCCGGCCGCGAGGGCGAGCTGATCTTCGCCTACCTCTACGAGAAGGCCAAGGGCAACAAGCCGGTCCAGCGGCTGTGGCTGTCCTCGATGACCAACACGGCGATGCGCGAGGCGCTCGGGTCGCTGCGGCCCGCCGCCGAGCTGCACGACCTCGAGCAGGCGGCGCGCTCGCGCTCGGAGGCCGACTGGATCGTCGGCATGAACGCGACCCGCGCGGCGACCATCCGCCTGCGCTCCTCCTTCGACGGCGCCGTCTCGCTCGGGCGGGTGCAGACCCCCACGCTGGCGATCGTCGCCCGCCGCGAGGAGGAGATCCGCGCCTTCAAGCCCGAGCCCTACTGGATCGTCGACGCCCAGTTCGACGCCGTCGCGGAACCGAAGGGCCGCGCCTACGAGGGCCGCTTCCACGCCGGCGCGAACCCGCGGCTGAAGACCGCCGAGGAGGCCGCGGCGATCGTCG
>DATAWZ010000124.1:0-5590 GCA_036266975.1 Solirubrobacteraceae bacterium | reverse complement strand
CTCGCGTATCGCGGCGGGCCTCGATCGCGTGCTCGCGCTGCTCGCCCTGCTCCGCGGCGCGCTGCTCGCCGGCGGCCCGGGTGCTGGCGGCGCGCGCCAGATCGGCGTCGGCGCGGTCATGCGCCTCGGCGGCGAGTGCGTCGTGGGCGCGAGCGCTCGAGCTGGCGTGGCCCTGCTCGACGCGCAGGCGCCCCTCGCGCTCGAGTCGCTCGTCGCCGAGCACCTCCCCGGCGAGTCGCTTGATCGAGCCGCTCACCCTCGCGCGCAGCTCGCTGATCGCTGATTCGGCCATAGCGGTTCCTTCCTGTCGGAGGAGGTCGTGTCTCCTAGGCGCTACCCGGGGTACGCCGCGCCTACCGCCCGCTGCCGGCAGGGTGACGATCAGGGTTCAGCGCGGCTCGGCGGCCCGATGGCGCACGGGCCCCCCCGTCTGCGTCGTGCAGCGAGTGCCGGCGAGCCAGTCGACGCCCAGGCCGATCACGGCGATCGCGATGACCGCCCGTGCCCAGCGCTGGCTCGCCGGTCAGCAGCAGCGCGACGCCCGCCAACGCGATCAGCGTCGGCGCGATCACCCGAGCCGTGACGCGACCCCAGCCCGAGAGAACGTCGTGCCGCATACCCGTTTTCTCCCCGCCGACGCGACCCCTCACCCGCCGCTGTCCCCGCGGAGACCGCGCTCGTTTCCCGGGCTGAGCGCCGGGAAGTCCATCAAGGAGTTCGACGAAAGGAGACGCGATGAGCGACATCGCCGACAAGGTGAGCGGGAAGCTCAAGCAGGCCGCCGGGGACGTGCTCGGCGACCGTCCGCTGCACGAGCGCGGCCGCAAGGAGGAGCGCAAGGGCAAGGTCAAGGAGGAGCACGCGCGGGCGCAGGAACGCGCCGACGAGAAGGGCCGTGAGGCCAGCCGCCTGGAGGCCGAGACCAAGTGAAGCAAGGCGGCGGCTCGCGTCCGGGCGAGCCGCCGCGTCGTGCCTCTAGACCGTCGCTAGTGGTGCCTGCGGATTTACAGGAGGTGCCACTAGGACGCGTCGGCCCATTGGCTGCGAGGGGAGTCGCGCAGCGCCGCGCGCCGGCGCTCCCGCTCACGTGCGTGTTGGTAGGGGTGGTAGCGCTCCCGGGTGCGGGGGTCGGCGTCGTCCTTGCGCCCCACCGCGCCCTCGTCGCTGCCGCCCTTTTGCTCCTGGTCGGCCATTACGCGCGTACCCTACCTCCCGAACGGCGACTTGGGCCTGCCGGGCCGGGGCGCCTGCCCGCACGGTCAGCAACGTGACCACCCCTGTGCGTCAGACGCGTGACAAGGGGTAAATATCCGGTATGAGCGGGAATCGGCCCTTCTTCAGCCTGCTGATTCCGCCGGGCACGGACCCGGCGTTGAAGCCCCCCACACCGCGTCGATGGCTGCGCCCGCGCGCCGTTTGGCGCCGGCGCCGCGCCGCGACCTCCACCGCTGCGGGTCGACGCGCGTCGCGCCGCCGCGGCACGTCCGCGAGCTGACCGTTCGGAGAGCCCCCGGTTCGGGGTATGACAGAGGTGAGTGAACGCAAACGAAAGGCACTCACCGTGAGACTTGAGGCTGTCGCCGGCGCCGCCGTGGGAGCGGCGGCAATGTACGCCCTCGACCGCAGTGTGGGGCGTCCGCGCCTTGCGGGCCTGTCGGTGCCGGCGCCGCGCCGCCGCTCGCACCGAGCCGCCGGCGTTGCCCCGGTGCTCCAGGGCGCCGCCGCGCGCCGTCGCGCTCGATTCGAGGCGATCGACGACGCGACCATTGCCCGCAACGTCCAGCGCGAGCTCGTCGACGAGGCCCCGCGGGTAATCGTCGCCGCTGACCGCGGCGTGGTCTCGCTACGCGGACAGGTCGACGACGGCGAGGTCATCCACCGGCTGGCCGTGCAGACCCTCGACGTCGACGGCGTGCACGCGGTCCGGTCGCTGCTGCACACGCCCGACACGCCGGTGCCGACCGGCGAGCGCGCCGCGCTGCTCACGGCGATCGACCCCGCCTGACTCCACCGCTCCCGGCCGGACCGCCGCGCTCGGCGCGGGGCGCGTCCCCGCTCTTGCGTGCCGTCGCGGGCGATCGCGTTGCCCTCGAGCACGTCCGCTCGCGCTGGCCCACACCGCGACCCTCTTGGCACAGCGGCGCGGCGCGGCGCCAAGAGCCGAGTCCTGGGCGGAGCCGCGTCGCGCCCTCGGAGCCGCGTCGCGCCCTGACTCTTACGGTCATAGACCGCTGATCCAGGACGCGTTGCCATGGAATGACCGTTCCGCCCCTGGGGCCACGGTCCTGTGAGGCTCCCGACACAGTGGCGCCACGCGCGGCGGGCGCCCTGCGCCAAGGCCTCGACGGAGGGCCGTGCAGATCCGTTCGGTTGTCGGCGCGTCCTGACTCTTGTGCGCCCCGCGCACGTTATCCAGGACGCGCCGCTGTGGAATGACCGTTCCGCGCCGGCGGGCCGCGGTCCTGTGACGCTCCTGGCACCGTGGTCCCGAACCGGGCGCGCGTTGGGCTAAGCGCTCGGCGGAGGGCCGTGCGGATTCGTTCGGCTGGCGTGGCGTCCTGACTTTTGTGCGCCCCGCGCACGCTATGCAGGACGCGCGGCGCCGGAACAGCCGTTCCGATCTTCACGGGCGCACTCCGTGCCGCTCCTGGCGCGGCGGTGCCTCGAAGCGCGCCGTCGCGCGGGCGCCATGTTCAGAGCTCGAGCGGGCGCGCGTTCTCCGGGACGCGCCGCCGTGGATGCGCGAGATCCGATCGGTGCCGAGAACGCGGAGCGCGGCGCACGCTCCTCGGCAGGGCGGCCATCCCGCTGCGGTGCCGACCGAACGCCCTGGCAGGACGTCAGTCGGGCCGCTCACAGGCTGGCGTACGCCGGCGTCCGGTCGGCAACCACTTACCACGGGGCGCTGCGCGGCTCCTCAACCATGCCTGATCTCGAGCGCGACATACCGGTTGGCGGCCATCCCGGCGGTGGTCGAGTCATTCGCGCGCTGGTCGGCGGCGCCGAGACCGACCGGGACATAGCGGACGCGCAGCCCGAGCGAGTGCAAGTAGCTGCAGGCCGCCCGCGCGCGCGACAGCGACAGGGAGGCGGCGAACGCCGGGTTGTGCGCGCCGTCCCCGACTGCGCCACATGCCCCTCACAGCCGACCGACCGCACATATCCGACCCGGCGACGGACTTGCTGCAGGAATCTCCGTCCAGCGGCGGTCAGCGCCGGGCTGTTCGGGCCGAACATCCCCGCCGGTCCCGCGAGCGCCTGCAACGGCGCGAACGCACGCACACGCGCGGCTCCCGGCAACGTCTGACCCGTCGTGAACAGGCCCTGAGCGGTGAGCTCCAGCTCCATCCCGCCGAGCGAGCGCGCAAGCAGCGCCCGACCCGTCCGCGTCAGCGTCAGCGTCAGCCTCATAGCCAGCGAGCGAGCACCGCTGCGTCGAGCGCTGCCGGTCGCGATCAGCAGCGGGTGTCCGCCGGTGGTGAAGGCCCGTACCGTGCAGGAGCGAAGCGTCCCCCCGCCCGCGACGCAGGCTGCGTCAAGCCAGCGCGTCATCACCGCGACCCGGTACCGACCGTTGTCCCACCCGAACAATCCGATGGTGCGTTCGATTGGGGGCCGAATACCTCGTACGTGATCGTTCCGGCCGGCGACGCGCCGCCGGACAGGCCGGTGGAGATCGCGGAGGCGGAGATCGCCGAGCCCGGTGTCCCGGTCGATGGTGCGGTCAGCGACAGCGATGGCGAGGCGACACCGACGACGGTCTCGGCCATCGAGGCGCCGGCGTGTTCGCTCGACCGCGTGGGTAACCTGGCGGCGTGCTCAAAGTCGCGATAACGGCCGCGACCTGCCTGGTGGTCGCCTTCGGCGTCGCGTTCGGGATCTCCCGGGCGGCCCGCAGCACCCCGCGCCCGACGCCGGCGCGGACGGTGGTCGAGAAGTCGCCCGCGCTGGCCCCGGCGCGCGTGGCCTTCGCCTTCGTCGGCCAGCCCGCGGCGCTCAAGCTCCCGCCGCGCCCGCACCCGCACCACCATCACCACGCGGTCATCGCTGTGACGCCCGTCGCCCCTGTCGAGTCAGCCGTGGAGGCGCCCCCCGCATCCTCGCCGCCGCCCGTGACCCCTACGCCGACGGTCACGCCCGTCGTGCACGAGCCCACGGTCACGACGCACCACCACGTCGACAGCGGCTCGGGCACGACGACGATCGGCTGAAAGACCGCGTCAGGCGGGCTCGCCGGGCCGCACCACGCCCGCGCCGAGCGCGCGCTGGGCGAGCCGGCTGCGCTTCTCGTGCGGCGGCAGGTCCTCGACGCCGAAGGCCTGGAAGAGGGCGCGCATGTGGCCCTTGACCGCGTCGAGGCTGACCACCAGCTCGTCGGCGATCTGCTGGTTGCCCGCCGGTCCCGCGAACGGGTCGCCGCCGTCGAGCGGCCGGCAGAGCGCGACGAGCACCCGGCGCTGGGCGTCGGAGACCCGCGGTGCGGGCACCGACGGCGCGGCGACGGTCTCGGCGAGCGCCGGCGTCCCGGGATCGCGCAGGCACAGCAGCGTGTCGCCGACTCCGAGCAGGTCGCCGTCGCGCAGCGCGCGCTGACCGCGCAGCGGCTCGCCGTTGACGCGCGTCCCGTTGCGCGAGAGGCCGTCGTCCTGCACCACCCACAGCCCGCCGTGGCGCTCGAGGTGGGCGTGCACGCCGGACACCCGGGGATCCCAGCCGATCTCCACATCGCTCCCGGGCGCCCGCCCGAGGACCAGCCGCTCCCCCCGCAAGGGCAGCATCCACAGCTCGCCGGCGCCGTCGCGGGCGAACAGGAACGGCTCGCCGGCCCGCGTGGCGGCAATGAGCGCGCTCAGCTCGCTCGGCCGGACCTCCATTCCCAGCGCGGCACGCTCCTCGGCACGCACCCCGCGAGGGTACAACGCGCTAGCTTGGCCGGCGAATGCACGTCGTGCTGCAGGACAGCGCCGCAGGCAGCGCCGACCTGGAGCTGCTGCTCCAGGACAGCGAGGCGACGGTCGGCGACCTGCTGAACGCGCTCGGCGAGCGCGCCGCCACCGCGAGCGGGCTGCTCGTCGACGAGCGCTTCTGCCACGCCGACCTCGCCCTGGAGGAGATCGGGCTGCACGAGGGGGCGCGGCTGCGCCCGGCGAGCAGCGCCACGCCGCTGCCCGAGCGCACGGTCGAGCCGCTCGAGCTGTGCGTGGTCGCCGGCCTGGACGCCGGCCGGAGGGTGCCGCTCGGCCCCGAGGGCGTGAGCGTCGGACGTGACGCGGACTGCACGCTGGCGCTCGCCGACACGACGATCTCGCGCCGCCACCTGAGCGTGACCCCCTCATCCGCCGGCGCGCGCGCCACCCTCGTCGACCTGGGCTCCGAGAACGGCACCTGGCTCGAGGCGCGGCGGATCAGAGGCCCCGAAGAGATCCGTCCGGGGGTCGTCTTCGAGGCCGGGGACGTCGCCTTCACGCTCGCCGAGCCCGCCGAGGACCGGCTCGCGGTCAACCCCCAGCGCCAGGCGAGCGCCGGCGGCACGATCGCCTTCAACCGTCCCCCCCGCGAGCGCCGCGCCGCCGCCGCGGCGCCGCTCGCG
>DATAWZ010000123.1:0-14146 GCA_036266975.1 Solirubrobacteraceae bacterium | reverse complement strand
CCCGGCGGGAGCGCCCTCGGTCGCGAGCACCGCGACCGGACCGTGCTCGCGCCGAGCTCGGGACCGGCCTCCGCGGGCAGCGCGGCCTCCACGACGAGCAGCACGCCGAGCACGGGCTCGAACGCCAACGTGAACGTGGCGTCGAGCAGCTCCGGCAGCGCCGCGCCCGCGTCGGGGTCCTCGACCGGCTCTGGCTCCTCGTTCGCCTCGAACAGCTTCTGGAACTGGGTCGTCCAGCAGGCGGTCGCCCAGGCCGAGAACGACGAGCAGAGCGACCGCTCCTCGGTCTGGAGCGAAACCAGCACCGACGACAACGGATCGACCTCCACGACGATCTCCACCAGCACGAGCGGCACCTCGACCACCTCGACCAGCGGCGGCTCGGG
Source organism: Solirubrobacteraceae bacterium (assembly GCA_036266975.1). Taxonomy (GTDB): domain Bacteria; phylum Actinomycetota; class Thermoleophilia; order Solirubrobacterales; family Solirubrobacteraceae; genus DATAWZ01. The sequence continues at coordinate 13,760 of DATAWZ010000123.1, read as the reverse complement.
GTCGACCGGCACCACCTCGACCCTCTCCTCGCCGCCGCCGGCTCCTCCCTCGTCGCCCCCGTCGGGCGCCGGTCGGGGTGCAGGGTCCTCGGGCTCCCCGGGCGCGGGCGGCTCTGCCCAAACGAGCGGCTCGCAAATCAGTTCGAGTAGTTCCTGAGATTTGTCGAGTCTCGGCGTCTAAGCGTCGAGGCACGCTCGCCTCACCCGATCAAAGGCAAACCCGCCGTGAGGCGGGGACGCAAAACCAGGGGCCTCGCGTAGGCCGCCCAGTTGCTCACAGGAGGCAACAAAGACATGTCACAGAGGCAGGGATCTCGTTCGCGGCGACTCGGGGCGGCGCTCGCCGCGTCCTCGGGCGCGCTGCTCATCGCCGCCGGCACGGCCAGCGCGGCCACGACCGACCACTCGGTGTCGAGCCACGTCAAGAAGGCCGACAACGCGCTGCATCACGTCCTGAAGGACGTGCGCGGCAACGCGTCCAGCAAGACCATCATCAACCAGCTCGACGCGCTCCGCGCGGCCACCAACGCGGCCGACAGCGCGGCTGCCCACGTGGTGCGCGGCGCTCACACCAAGCCCGGGCGCAGCCTGGCCGAGAGCGCGCTCTCGACCGTGGCGGGACAGGACGGCTCGGAGGCCAGCGACCTGACCGGCATCCTGGGCAACGCCACGACCGAGATCCAGACGTTGATCTCGCAGGCCGTGGCCGAGGCCACCGCGGGCCAGGGGACGGCGCTGGGGCTGCTCGAGCAGCTGCTGGGCCAGCTCCCGACCGGCAGCCAGACGCAGGGCGTCGACTCGGTCACGCAGGGTTCGACTGCGCTTCTGGGCGAGGCCAGCCAGCTGGCGCAGACCCTCGGCGCCAGCAACATCGCCTGCATGGCCGATGCGTTCATCACCGAGGCGCTCGGCGCCGCGACGAGCATGATCCAGTCGCTGCCGACCGAGCTCGAGTCGATGATCTCGCAGCTCCCGGGCGGCATCGGCACGCAGCTGGAGAGCCTGCTCAGCGGGCTGCCCACCGAGCTGCAGCAGATCGAGCAGTCGCTCAGCGGCATCGGCAACTGCCCGGCCAACGCCAGCAGCACGGGCTCGGGCTCGAGCTCGGCCGGCAGCTCAACCACGACCGGCAGCACCCCGGTCTCGTCCCTGCCCGGAGTGGGCCAGTGGATCTCCGGGATCATGTCGATCATCGGCGATGAGTTCAGCTCGCTGACCGGCGATCTGGGCGGCCTCGGTGGCTCTTCGAGCTCGACCGGCGGCAGCTCGGGCAGCACCGGATCCACGGCGACCGGCCCCCTGAGCGGGCTCGAGGGACTGCTCTCGAACCTGTTCGGCTCCATCCCTGGGCTGAGCGGTCTGTCGGGTCTGGGCTCGACCGGTGGGAGCACCGGTTTCGGTGGTCTTGGCGGGATCTTCTCGCTGATCTGAGCCACGGACGGCAAGGGCCCGGTGGCGCCGGCCAGGGGCGCCACCGGGCTGTAGTTCTCCCTAAAAGCTCACAAAAGTGATCAGCTTTGCAATAATGCAAGCCATGCTTCGCGTCGACCTGCACCAGCACCTCTGGACTGCACCGCTGATCGAGGCTCTCGCCGCCCGCCGGCACCTGCCTCTGGTTCGCGTCGAGCGCGACGTACCGATCCTGCACCTGGCCGGCGAGCGCCCTTACGCGATCGAGCTCGCCGGCGAGGCGCCCGGCCGCCGCGCCGCGTTGCTCGATCACGACGGCGTCGAGCAGGCGGTGATCGCGCTCTCGAGCCCGCTGGGCATCGAGGCGCTCGAGCGCGAGGAGGCCGAGCCGCTGCTCGCCGCCTACGAGGCCGGCGTTCGCGATCTGCGCGAGGGCTTTCGCTGGTGGGGGGCCGTGGCGCTGAACCCGCCCGCCGCCGAGGAGGTCGACGGAGTGCTCGAGCGGGGCGCGGTCGGGGTGAGCCTCCCGGCGGGCGCGCTGGCCTCGGTCGAGGGCGTCGCCTGCATGGCGCCCGTGCTGGCGCGCCTGGAGCAGCGCGAGGCGCCGCTGCTCGTGCATCCCGGGCCGTCGCCGTGGTCGCCGCCACCGCGCGAGGCGCGGCTGGGCGATCCGCTGTGGTGGCCGGCGCTGACCGGCTACGTCGCCGAGCTGCAGGCGTCCTGGCTCGCCTTCGTCGCCGTCGGTCGGCGCGCGCACCCGCGGCTGCGCGTCGTCTTCGCCGCGCTCGCCGGTGGGGCGCCGCTGCTCGCCGAGCGGCTGACCTCGCGTGGAGGGCCCTCGCTCGACGCCGACCCGCTCACCTTCTACGAGAGCTCCTCCCACGGCGAGGCCGCCCTGATCGCGCTGGCCGGCATCGTCGGCGCCGAGCAGCTGCTCTACGGCTCGGACCGCCCGGTCGCCGAGCCGTCGGTGCGGCCGCGGGAGGGTCCGCTGGGCCGCGACGCGCTCGCCGAGCGCTCGGCGGGGCTCATCGAGTCGCGCGTCCCGCTCGAGGCGGCCCGATGATCGGCCCGGATGAGCTGGCGCTGCCGGACCAGGTGCTCTACGGGCCGGCGCTCGAGGTGGTGGCCCGCGAGCTCGCGCGCCGCGAGGGCGCCTGGGCGAGCCTGGTCCGCCACGAGCCCGGACAGCGCATCTACCACGAGCTGCTCGACCGCCCGCACGTCAGCGCCTGGCTGATCTGCTGGATGCGCGACCACGACACCGGCTTTCACGACCACGACATCTCCGCCGGGGCGGTGGCGGTCGTCGCCGGACGCGTGCGCGAGGAGCGCCTGGTGCTCGGCGGGAGCCCGCGCGGGCGCACCTTCGGCGCGGGCAACAGCTTCCACTTCTCCGCCTCGGACATCCATCGCGTCCGCCATGCCGGCGGCGGACCGGCGGTCACCATCCACGTCTACTCCCCGCCGCTGCGCCGGATGGGCGCGTACGCCGTCGACGCCGACGGGACGCTCGTGCGACACGTCCAGGGCGCGGCTGAGGAGCTGCGGCCGCTCGCGACCGTCTGAGCTCAGACCGCCGCCGGCTGGTGCGCGTCGAGGAACTCCTCGATCAGCGGCCACGTCGTCATCGCCGCCGAACGGCCGGTGCGCACGCCGAGATACCCGCCGGGCGCGGTCTGCAGACGCACCTGCGGGGCGTTGGCGAGCAGGCCGACGTGATCGGCCATCGGGACCGTCACGAGCACGTCGCTCGTGCCCGCGATGTTCATGACCGGCACGCGCACGTCGGCGAGATCGAGCACGCGCGTGGGACCGTGCACTCGGCCGGTGGCGAGCTCGTTGCGCACGACGAGCTGCTGCCAGACCTGGATGCTCGCCCGCCCCGGGTAGGCGACCATGTTGTTCATCAGAACGTCGACCGCCTCGACGTGGGCGAGAGACTCGCGGTCGTCGCGCCGCGACCACGCCGTCATCGGCTTGTTGATGTAGGTCGGCAGCGCGGTGAGCTTGAAGCTCGCGCTGACCACCGGCCCGGGCAGCCCGCCGACGACGCGCGCGGCGGTGCCCACCAGCCGCCCGCCGGTCACCCGGCCCGCGAGCTGCACCGGCCGCACGAGCGGGTTCTGGCTGGTGTCGAACGGACTGGCCACCATCGCCACCGCGTTGATCGCCGGCTCGTTGTGCACGGCGGCGGTGCCGATCGAGAACAGGCCGCCCATGCACCAGCCACGAGCTGGACCGGCTTGCCGCCGGCGTCCTCGGACGCGCGCTCGACCGCACCGGGAATCACCTCGTTGAGCCGGAGCTCGAGCCCGCGGTCGCCGATCGAGACGTCGTCGTAGCCGACCAGGTACGTCGGCCGTCCCCGCTCGACGAGGTGCTCGGCCAGCGAGCACCCGCGCCGCAGGTCAAAGCAGGCCGCCTGGGCGCCGAGCGGCGGGACGAGCAGGATCGGCAGACCGCGCGTCGCGCCGGTTCGCTGATAGCGGCGCAGCGTCCACTTGGGCGCCTCGGCGATGACGTCGGAGGGGTGCGACGCGTATCGGCCACGCCGTCCTTGACCAGGAAGTCGAAGAGGTTGGCGACCGCCCGCCGCCGCCGTTCGAGCGTCCGGCGTGGATCGAGCAGTGACCCTCCCGGCACCACGCCCAGACCCTACCAACGCGTACCGTGCCCGAATATGGCCAACCGGCACCGCACCATCACGCTCGTCGCCTGCATCCTGGGCACCGGCATCGCGATGCTCGACTCGACGGTCGTCAATGTCGCGCTGCCCACGATCCAGCGCCATCTCGGCGGCGGTCTGGCCGCCCAGCAGTGGGTCGCCGGCGCCTATCTGCTCACGCTCGGCTCCCTGATCCTGCTCGGCGGCTCGCTCGGCGATCTGTTCGGCGAGCGGCGTGTGTTCAGCCTCGGCGTCGCCGGCTTCGGCCTGACCTCGCTGCTGTGCGCGATTGCGCCGACCATCGGCACGCTGGTCGCCTTCCGCGCGCTGCAGGGCGTGGCCAGCGCGCTGCTCACTCCCTCCTCGCTCGCGGTCATCGTGGCCACGTTCCCCAAGGAGGAGCGCGGCGCGGCGATCGGCACGTGGACCGCGTGGGGTGGGATCGCCACCGTTATCGGCCCGCTCGCCGGCGGCGAGCTGCTCGCGATCGCCAGCTGGCGGACGATCTTCCTGATCAACCTGCCGGTCGTCCTCGTGTGCCTGGGGCTGATCCGCCTCGCGGTCGCCCAGCCGCTGGCCGGCGGCCAGGACCGGCGCCCGGCGATCGACGGCATCGGCGCCGCGCTGGCCGCGCTCGGCCTCGCCGGCCCGGTGTTCGCACTGATCGAGCAGCCGCGCCTGGGGTGGAGCAGCGCCGGCGTGCTCGTGCCCCTGCTCGCCGGGGCGGCCCTGCTCGCCGCGTTCATCTGGCGCGAGTCCCGCACGCCGGAGCCGATGCTGCCGCTGTCGCTCTTTCGCGTGCGCAATTTCAGCGTCGGCAACGTCGAGACCCTGCTCATGTACGGCGGCCTGTCGATCCTGTTCTTCTTCCTGGGGCTCTTCCTGCAGCAGGTCGGCGGCTACTCGCCGCTGCACGCGGGCCTGGCGACCCTGCCGGTCACCGTGGTGATGTTCGTGCTCTCCCGCCGCTTCGGCCATCTGGCCGCGCGCTACGGACCGCACTGGTTCATGGGCGCGGGGCCCTTGATCGCCGCGGCCGGCCTGCTGCTGTGCCTGCGCATCGGGGTGCCCGTGCACTACTGGACGACGGTGTTTCCCGCCGTCGCGCTGTTCGCCTTGGGGCTCTCGATGACCGTGGCGCCGCTCACCACCGCGGTGCTCGCCGGAATCGCCGAGCGCCAGGCGGGCATCGGCTCGGCGGTCAACAACGCCGTCGCGCGCATCGCGGGCCTGCTCGGCACGGCGGCCGTCGGGGCGGTCGTCGCCGCCCACTTCGCCTCATCGCTCACGCACCGGTTGGCCGGCCATGCGCTCGACGCCCGCGCCCGGGCGGCGGTCGTGCAGGCGCGCCACCTGACCCTCGGCAGCCCGTCGGTCGGCGGCGTGCCCGCCGCCCAGCGGCGGCTGCTCGACCGCGCCGCGCAGGGCGCGTCGCTGAGCGCGTTCCACCTCGGCCTGGCGATCGCCGGCGTGCTCGTCGCCCTCGGCGGCCTGGCGGGCGTCGCCGGGATCCGCAACGAGCCGTCTAGTGGCACCTCCTGCAAATCCGCTCCCGCTTCGCGGCTGCAAATCTTCGCCTGGCGGCGTCCTCGGGAGCCGAAATAGCGCTGCTATTCCGGCTCCTGCGTCCTGGCCATGCTCGATTTTCGCTCGCGAATCGACGACCGGATTTACAGGAGGCACCACTAGCGAGCCAGCAACCGGCCCAGCCGCTCCGCCTCCAGCGCCGGCTGGTCCCGGAGTCGCCGCCAGGTGATCACGTAGATGACGTAACCGTGGCTGGCGAGCTCGGCGCGTCGCTCGCGGTCGCGCTCGAACGCGACCCGGTCGCCGTGGAAGGCGTAGCCGTCGAGCTCGACGATGACCCGCGCCGCCGGCCAGAACGCGTCGACCTCGATGTCCTGCACGTACACGTTCATCAGCGGCAGCGGCAGGCCGTCGCGCCGGCAGAAGCGCAGGAACGCGTCCTCGAGCGCCGAGCGACTCGGCGCGGGCTCCTTGATGAAGCGCATCAGTCGCCGGCGCGCGCGGCGGTTGCAGATTCCCTCCAGGGCCGCGGCGAGCTCGCGCGCGGTGATGAAGCGCTGAACGTACGCCTGGCCGACCGCGCGCTCGAGCTGGCGGTCGTCGAGCACGTCGGCGAGGTCGATCAGCGTACGCGGCACGGAGGTCACCGGGATGTTCCAGCGCCGCGCCGCGTCCCGCGGGCGCATCGTCGTACTGCGACGCACGACGATGCCCGGCCGTCCATGGTTGTTCGGGGCAATCACGCAGAACGGCCCGTCGACACGGCGGGTGATCTCCCAGAGCGCCCCGGCCGAGCGGTGGCTGAGCAGCGCGTGCGGTCCGCACGCGAGCACCGCGGCCATCGCGTGACCACGCCAGGTCCCGAGCGGCCGCCCGACTGCGTACACGCCCCGGTGGACCGGGATCAGCCATCCGCTGCGCACGCCGTGCTTGATCGCCTCGCGGCTGAACCCGAGCCCGAGCAACTGCCAGGCGGCGACGACGCCCTGCTGGCGTACGGCGAGCGCGATCACCTGCGCGTTTTGGCGACTTTGAGGCATATAGCACCCCAAACAAGGGCAACTCCCGTTCCGACGGGGCGCGGCCGGCCGGGACAGGGGCGCGAGCTAGTGGAACGCCGTGGTACGCCAGTTATCGGGCGTGTCGTCGCGGGCGCGCCAGGGCGCGACCGGGAGCGCGAGGCGGTCGGCGAGCGCCAGCGCGTAGGGCTCGTAGAGCGCCTGCATCGACGCCAGCCGGTGCTGGACCTCGGCCACCTGCCCGCGCAGCGGCACGCCGTTCTCGTCCAGCGCCCGCATCAGCTCGGTGAAGTCGTCCTCGCTCAGGCGCGGCTCGAGAGGCGCCCGCGGCGCCGCCCGGAAGGTGTAGGCCAGGTCGGCCATCGCATGGCGCCCGAGGGCGAACGTGAAGCTCGCGTGATCGGCCTGGCGCTCGGGCGCCGCGGCGACCACCAGCGCGCACGAGTCCATCACCGTCGTCAGCGCCGCCAGCCAGTTCTGCCCGACGTGCTGGGAGCGGTAGTAGGCGAGCACCGGGTAGCTGAGGTGCGTCTCCATCAGATCCGCCGCCCACCCCTCCCAGTCGCCCAGGTAGTCGACGAGCGTCTCCCAGTCGCCGCCCTTCGTCGAGCGCACGAGCAGCCGTATCGCGCTCGGCGGCGTGCCCGCGCGGGGGTCCAGACGCGAGACGTTGGTCTCCCGGCGCGAGAACGCGCTGAACAGCGAGGGCAGGTAGGCGATCACGATCGTCAGCACGGCAAAGCCGCTGGTGGTGGTCAGGATCGACAGCGCCCGCTCGAGCGAGGTCGTCGGCGACAGCCCGGCGGCGCCGACCGTGACGAAGCTGCCCGCCGTGAAGTACAGGTCGTCGCCGAAGCCCACCACGTGCCCGGCGCCCAGGTGCGAGCCCGCGCCCCACTGCATCGCCGCGTAGCCGACCATCAGCCCGCTCGTCCACACCACGAGCATCCCGATCAGCCCCAGCGGCCCGAACAGCCCGAGCAGCGTGTCGCCCGAGCGCCCGCCCAGACGCAGCCCCAGGCGCCGCCAGTACGGCCAGGCGAGGTCGTAGAGCTGGCGGGCGATGCGCGGGTCGCGCTTGACCCGGCGCGGAACGAGCATCACCACGAACAGCTCGCTGAGCATCGTGAGCGCGAGCAGCAGCCCGAGCAACCCCACCAAGACGTGCATGGCCGAAGACTAGATGCGCCCGACACTCCGGCCCAGCGCCGAAGCCGACCGACCGCGCCGCATTCTTTACCCTAAGATCAATTAAGTAGAGCGATCAATCTAAACGAGGAGGCCCCGGGAAATGCAGTCGTGGCTCGCCAAGAAGCTCCTGGACCACAACCTCGCGCGGTTGCGCGCCGGCGACTATCGGCCGTTGCTGCGCTTCGATCATCCCGACATCCGCTTCCGCTTCCCCGGCGACAGCAGCTGGGCCGTCGACCTGCAGGGGCGCGACGAGCTCGAGCGCTGGCTGCAGCGGCTGGTCGACACCGGGATGCAGCTCTACGCCGACGAGGCCGTGCTCGTCGGCCCGCCGTGGAACGCGACGATCTGCCTGCGCGGGACCGACCACCTGGACCGCGACGGCAAGCGCGTCTACGACAACCGCTTCGTGATCTGGGGCCGGATGAAGTGGGGGCGGCTGTACGAGTACGAGGTCTACGAGGACACGCAGGCCTCCAAGGCCCTTGATGAGCACCTGTCAGCCGCCTGAGGGCAGCGGCAACGGTCGCGCAGCGAGCGGCGCAGCACCACGAACGCGGCGGTGCCGATCACGGTCGGCACCCACAGCGCGATCGCGTGGGAGACGAGCACGGCGGCCGTCGCCGGCGTCGCCTTGGCGCCGTACAGGACGAGCATCCCGACCAGCCCGCTGTCGAGCACGCCGATCCCGCCCGGCACGGGGATGACGTTGGCCAGGTAGCCGATCTGGTAGGCGAGCACGACCGCGGCGAACGGCGGCGCGGGCCCGACGGCGTTCAGGCACACGTCGAGCACGGTGATGTCGGCGAGCAGGTAGAGCGTCGGGCCGACGTTGCGCCAGTCGGGCTTGACCATCAGGCGGCGCGCCTCGCGGATCGACTCGCTCGCGCCGTGCAGCAGCGTGGCCAGCCGCCCGTGGTCACCGGCGCGGCGCGCGAGCGGATCGACCCAGCGCGGCAGCGAGAGGACGAACGCGAGTGTCCCCGCGCCGACCGCCGCGGGCAGGATGCTCAGCAGCGCGCCCGAGGGGCCGGGAAACAGCCCGACGGCCAGGCCCAGCCCGAAGACGACCAGCACGACCACGTTGATCGCGCTGGTGAGGAGGAACAGCACCGCCGAGCGCTCGGCGATCCGCCTGACCGGCATCCCGCGCGCCTGCAGCACCCAGGCGCCGACGGCCAGGCTGCCGGCGCCGCCGAACGACAGCGCGGCGTTGAAGGCCATCTCGGTCCAGGCCAGACGGGCGGCGAAGCGCCGCGGCGCGCGCGAGAAGATGAGCTGCACGGTGAGCACGTAGCCCACGCACGAGAGCCACTCGAGCGCCAGGCCGGCGATGATCGACGTGGTGCCCACGTGGCCGATCTCGTCGGTGATCTCGTCCAGGCCGGGCACCGCGAGCAGCAGCGCGCTGACCAGGACGAACGGCAGGACCAGGCCGATGACCCCGTTGCGCAGCTGACGGCCGTGGCCGGTGCCGTCGCGGGCGCGATCCTCGGCCCGCTCGACCGGATCGTCGGCGTCGGTGCGGCGCTCAGACCTCGAGAGCAGCCGCGTACTCGCGGACGGCGTCGATCACCGGCCCCAGGGCCTCGCCGCGCGGGGTGAGCCGGTACTCGACCAGCGGCGGGCTGTAGTGAGGGGTCACCTGGCGGAAGACGATTCCCGCCGCCTCCAGGTCGCGCAGCCGCTCGGCGAGCATGCGGGGCGAGATGCCCGGGACCGCCTCGGCGAACTCGTTGAAGCGGCGCGCGCCGGTGAGCGCCGCGTACAGCACCTGCAGTTGCCAACGTCGTTCGAGGAGGCCCGCCATACGGCGGACCTCCTCGGGGACGGGTTCACATCGTCGACAGCGCATCGCTCGCCTGCCTTTTACATCACGCGAGCGCGACCTGCGGAGCGGGCTCGAGCGCCCGGTCGAGCACTTCCTGCACGGTCATCACCGGATGGAAGCGCATCTGCTCGCGCACGTCCGCCGGAATGTCGTCCAGGTCGCCCCGGTTGCGCTCGGGCAGGATCACGTCGGTCAGCCCGGCCGCGTGGGCGGCGAGCACCTTCTGCTTGAGCCCGCCGATCGGCAGCACCCGGCCCTGCAGCGTGACCTCGCCGGTCATGCCGACCGTGTGCTTGACCGGTCGCCCGGACAGCAGCGACGCGAGCGCCGTGACCATCGTCACGCCGGCCGAGGGGCCGTCCTTGGGGATCGCTCCCGCCGGCACGTGCACGTGGAACTCGCGCTCGTCGAAGGCGTGCTCGTCGACGCCGAGGTCCTCGGCGTGGCCGCGCACGTAGGAGAGCGCGATCCGCCCGGACTCCTTCATCACGTCGCCCAGCTGCCCGGTGAGCACCAGACCTTGGGCACCCTTCATCGACGTCGCCTCGACGAACAGCACGTCGCCGCCGGCGCCGGTCACCGCCAGGCCCGTGGCCACGCCCGGCACCGCCGTGCGAATGGCCGACTCCTGGAAGTGCTTCTGGCGTCCGAGGGCGTCGCGCACCGCGTCCAGGTCGATCTTCACCGGCGCCAGCGACGGGTCACTGGCGATCCGAGTGGCGGTCTTGCGCAGCACGGTTCCGAGCTCGCGCTCGAGGTTGCGCACGCCCGCCTCGCGGGTGTACTCGGTGGTGATCGTCTGCAGCACGTCGTCGTCGATCGAGACCTCGTCCTCGCGCAGGCCGTTGCGGTCGCGTTGGCGCGGCCACAGGTACCCGCGGGCGATCGCGAGCTTCTCCGCGGTGGTGTACCCGTCGAAGCGGATCACCTCCATGCGGTCGAGCAGCGGCCCGGGGATCGTCTCGGCCTGGTTGGCCGTGGCGATGAACATCACCTGGCTGAGGTCGAGCTCGACGTCGAGGTAGTGATCGCGGAAGGAGTGGTTCTGGGCCGGGTCGAGCACCTCGAGCAGTGCGCTCGAGGGATCCCCGCGCCAGTCCGCGCCGACCTTGTCGACCTCGTCGAGCAGGATCACCGGGTTCATCGTCTTGGCGTCGCGCAGCGCCCGCACCAGCCGGCCCGGCAGCGCGCCGATGTAGGTGCGCCGGTGCCCGCGGATCTCGGCCTCGTCACGCACGCCGCCCAGCGACATGCGCACGAACTCGCGGCCGGTCGCCTTGGCGATCGACTCGCCAATCGAGGTCTTGCCGGTGCCGGGGGGTCCGATCAGCGTCAGGATCGCGCCCGACTTCGGGTCCACCTCGATGCCCCGCTCGGTGCGCAGCTTGCGCACGGCGAGGTACTCGACGATGCGGTCCTTGACGTCGGTCAGCCCGGCGTGGTCGGCGTCGAGCTGCTCGCGCGCGCCGACCGGGTCCAGGCGCTCCTCGGAGCGCGTGCCCCACGGCACGGCGATCAGCCAGTCCAGGTAGGTGCGGATCATCGACGCCTCGCCGGACTGCTCGCCCATCCGCTCCAGCCGCCCGAGCTCGCGCTCGGCCTGGGTGCGGACCTCTTCGGGCATGTCGGCCTCGTCGATCTTGGCGCGGTATTCGTCCACGACCGACGCGTCGTCCTCGCCCAGCTCCTTGCGGATCGAGTCCATCTGCTTGCGCAGGAAGTACTCGCGCTGCTGCTTGTCGGCGCCCTGCTGGACGTCGTCGCGGATCCGCTTGCGGATCTGCAACTCGGCCAGCCGCTCGCGCTGCAGCCGGGTCGCCAGCTCCAGGCGCTCGGTGACGTCGGTGGTGCGCAGCAGCTGCACGCGGTCATCGAAGCTCAGGTCGGGCGAATAGCCGCACGAGTCGGCCAGCGCGCCGGGCTCGGCGATCGCACGCAGGAAGGCCAGGATGCGGCCGTCGTCGCCGCGCAGCTCGAGGATCTCCTCGACCACGGCGCGGTACTCGCGCTCGAGCTCGCGCGTGCGCCCGGTGACCGGGTGCTCGTCGGGCAGCTCGGTGACTTCGACGCGCAGCTCGCCGTCGGGTCCGGTCCGGGCCGCGCCGATTTGGGCGCGGTGCACGCCCTGTAGGGTGATCGCGCGCCCGCCGCCCGGAAGGCGCAGACGCTCGCCGACCTCGGCCACCGTGCCGACGTCGACGAACTCATCGCCGTGTCGGGGCACGAGCACGACGCGTTCGTCGTCGCCCACGTCGACGGTGAGGGTGATGCCCATTCCGGGGAGGACGACCGCGTCTTCCAGGGGAATCAATCTCAGGGTGTTCATCTTCTCAGTTCTCCCGCCAAGGGGTTACGTTTCGTAAGCAACTATAGCGCGCGATGGTTGCGCGCACAAGTATCTCCCGAGGAGCGGGGCAGAGCCACGGGAGCGGGCGGGAAAATGGGGGTTAAAGAGCGAGGCGCGCCGCGCGCCCGATCGTGGGCGCGCGGCGCGGATCCGCTGTGGCTAGTGGCACCTCCTGCAAATCCGCTCCCGCTTCGCGGCTGCAAATCTTCGCCTGGCGCTAGAGGGAGCCGTCGACGAACGTGCCCGGCGTGAAGGAGACGCCGCGCAGGACCTCGCCGTCGCCGGCGCTCTTCACGGTCGTGAAGCGCTCGTTCCCGGGCGGCGAGGTGGCCGACAGGTTGTCGGTGACCTCGACCAGCTTGTTGGGGTCGGCGCCCTGGTCACCGCTGCCGCTGACCGTCGAGGTGATGGCCCAGATGGCGGCCTGCCCCGTCCCCGGGTTCACGATGCCGGTGAGGTTGCGCAGCCCGTCGGTGGCCGGGGACCAGGGCAGCCCCGTGGCGGAGTTGGTGCCGGTCGGGTAGCCCGGGACCGAGTACGGCTTGCCGAGGTTCAGCCCGGCGGTCAGCGTGTAGGCCAGGTTCCACTGGGTGCCGTTGAACACCCACTTCTGCAGCCCGGCGGTCGCCTGCGAGGCGGCGTCGGTGTAGGTGTCGCTCGTCGCCGAGTAGGTGGCGGTGCCGTCGCCCTCGTCGGCCACGTAGAGCGTGTCCGGATTGGCGAACCAGACCCCGAACGGGAACCACGTGCTCGTCTTGGCCAGCGTGGTCGGGAAGCCCTTCAGGATGCACATGTTCGGCGGCAGGCCGTCGGCCTGGAGCGTCGAGGGGTCGATGCTCAGCGGCGCGTCCGGCAGCGGGGCGCCGGGGACGGGCAGGCCGACTCCGGTGCCCGGACAGGCCCGGCCGGTCGTGTCGACGAAGTAGACCGTGTTGATGCCGTTGCTGCCGCTGCCCTTCGTGTAATAGACGACGTTGTTGTCGATCCCCAGTCCGCGGAAGTTGGTGTCCTTGCCGCTCTTGTCGGCCTTCTCGCCGAGCTGCGTCACGCTGAAGCCGCCGAGCGGCTTGGGGGCGCCCGGGTCCTGGGCCGCCTCGGGAATCAGCTGCGGGTCGACCAGCTGGGCGCCGGCGCCCTCGATCACCCCGACGGGCTCGGGCGAGGAGCCGTTGCCGGCGTTGCCCGCGGCGTAGATCAGGTTCGATCCGTGGGAGTTGTCGAGGATCGCCGCGCGGCCGTTGTCACCGCTGTAGGCGTTGGTCTCGGTGAAGTGGAAGCGGCCCTGCGCGTCGACCTCGCCGACCACGCGGTAGAAGGCGCCGGGCACCGGGTTGGTGGGGTCGATCACGCCGGGCGTGTTGCCGTTGGAGGCGTCGACCGCGTCGACCGGCGCCTTGTAGCCCATGAACGTCAGGTCCTGGCCGTTGGTCGACAGGTTGAGCGCCAGCTCGGACTTCGAGGAGAAGCTCGTGACCATCTGGTCGCTGTTGGCTCCGATCCCGCGCTCGGTGCTGTTGGGGACCTCCAGGGAGTCGATCGGCTGGCCGAACGGGCTGATCTGGTCGAGCACGATCTTCGAGGTCACGCCGAAGCTGCCGTCGGCCGAGTCGTTGTCGAAGACCTGCGGGAAGTCGCCGTTGGCCACGGCCGTGCCGCAGTTGCCGGTGGTGCAGCCGGGGGGCAGCTGGGTGGTCCCGGGCGTGAACAGGCTCGGGTCGCTGGTGTACTGGCTCGTGCTCACGACGAGGTTGCCCGGGAAGAAGCCGC
>DATAWZ010000122.1:0-34094 GCA_036266975.1 Solirubrobacteraceae bacterium | reverse complement strand
GATTCGCGAGCGAAAATCGAGCATGGCCAGGACGCAGGGAGCCGGAATAGCAGCGCTATTTCGGCTCCCGAGGACGCCGCCAGGCGAAGATTTGCAGCCGCGAAGCGGGAGCGGATTTGCAGGAGGTGCCACTAGGGCGCCGCTGCGAGCTCGCGCACCACGGCCTCGGCGAGCAGGGCGGCGTCGGCCACCGTCGCATAGTCGAGGTGCTCGGGCAGGTCGCTCATCAGGTGGTAGTGCGTCAGCCACTTGTGGCGGTCCATCGAGGCAAGCGTCGCCGTCGGGTAGCCCGCCCGGCTGGGGATGACCGAGTCGGTGCTCGAACGCGAGCGCATGCCGCGGCGCACGTGCACGCCCGCGCGGTCGGCGGCGCGCGCGACCCGGTCGCGGAACCCGCGTGCGTGGTAGTCCTCCATGACCACCGGCCCCTCGCCCTCGAGCATGATCAGCTCGGGCGAGCCGAGCGTCTCGAGGTTGAGCATCGAGGTGCGCTCGCGATCCAGGCGCGGGAAGTGGCGCGCGGCGAACCCGTGAATCCCGCCCTGGAGGACCTCCTCCGAGCCGCACGAGACGAACAGGACGCGGATTCCGGGGACTGGGCGTTCGGCGAGCGCGTCGGCGACCGAGATCATCGCCGCCACGCCGCTGAGGTTGTCGTTGGCCCCCGGGGTGATCGGAGAGTGGGCGATGTCCCACAGGGTGATCGCGGCGATCGACGAGCCCAGGATGGCCCAGCGCGCGAGCGCGGCCGAGCCGCGCGCGGCGGCGATCGAGCTGAGGGCCGGGAAGCCGATGACCGGCCACCAGAGCGGGATCGAGGTGTCGATGCGCTCGATGACCCCGGGGAGGGCGTCGCCCAGCACCTTCTGGACGGTCGGGTCGAAGATGTGGCCGGTGGGGGCGGCGTCGTGGTGGGCGAGCAGCACGATCGCGCGCTCGGCGTCGGGGTCGCCGCCCTCGGCGACGACGTTCCAGGTCGGCTTGCGCTGCATCGTCAGCCGGCGGAAGAGCCGGGGGCCGTTGGAGACGTCCTCGGCGACGCCCGCCGCCGCGGCCAGCCCGAGCACCACGGCGATCGGCCGCGTGCGCGGTGAGAGCGCGAGCACTCCGGCCAGCGCGCCGAGCGCGGACATCTGGGCGATCGCCCCGGCGAAGCTCGGATAGGCGAGCTCCTGCTCGATGTCGACGGCGTGGCTGCGGTCACGCAGCCGCTCGGCGATCCAGTGTGCCGCCGTGTGCTCCCCCGGCGAGCACGGCCCTCGATCGGGGATGGCCGCGAGCGCCTCGATCGTCGCGCGAAGGTCCGCCGCGTCGTGGCGGCGGCAGTCGGCCGCCGTCACGGGCGGTCCGACGGTGTGCTGGGCGGGCGACTCGCTCGTCACGCAGATCTGAACGGTAGCGGGCGCGCGAGCTCGGCTCGCCGATCGCTCGCGCGCGCAGTACCGTGCGATCGATGCCCTCGGAGCTGCTCGACATCGCACCGCAGCGGGTCGCCGAGGTTCACGCCCATTCCTCGGACCTCGTCGTCCACACGCCGCTGCTGTCGGCCGCGAGCCTCTCGCGCGAGCTCGGTGGCCAGTTGCTGCTGAAGGCCGAGAACCTCCAGCGGACCGGCTCGTTCAAGCTCCGCGGCGCGCTCAGCAAGCTGCACGCGCTCGACGGGCACTGCGCCGGCGTCGTGGCCGCGAGCGCCGGCAACCACGGTCAGGCGCTCGCCTTCGCGGCGCGCGCCCGCGGGCTGCCCTGCACCGTGTACATGCCGCACGGCGCGGCGCTCGCCAAGATCGCCGCCACGCGCGCGTTCGGAGCCACGGTCGAGCTGGGCGGCGAGTCGGTCGAGCAGTGCATCGAGCGCGCGCACACGCGCGCGCAGGCCGATCGCCTGGCCTTCGTGCATCCGTTCGACGACGAGGCGGTGATCCTCGGCCAAGCGGGCGTCGGCCTCGAGCTGCTGCGCGACCTTCCCTCGCTGGGCGAGGTGATCGTCCCGATCGGCGGAGGCGGCCTCGCCGGCGGGCTCGCCGCCATGGTCAAGGCCGAGCGGCCCGAGGTTCGCGTGATCGGGGTGCAGGCCGCGCGCTGCGCTCCGTTCGTCCGCGGCTCGGGCCAGGAGCCGGCGCCCGTCGCGGTGGGGACGATCGCCGACGGGATCGCCGTCAAACGTCCCGGGCGACTGACCCGCCCGCTGGTCGAACGGTACGTCGACGAGATCGTCACCGTGGAGGAGCACTGGATCGCCGAGGCGATGGTGCTGCTGATCGAGCGCTCCAAGCTCGTGGTCGAGGGAGCGGGAGCGGTCGGCCTGGCCGCGCTGCTCTCCGGCGCGGCGGGCTGCGCCCGCAGCGGCGCGACCGTGCTCGTGCTCTCTGGCGGCAACGTCGACGTGCGGGTCCTCTCCGAGGTCACGCGCCGCCACGAGACCAAGGTCGGGCGGCGCCTGCGCCTGCAGACCCGCGTCGCGGATCGCCCCGGCGGTCTGGCCGCGCTGCTGGCCCGCGTGGCCGACGCCGACGCCAACGTGATCGAGGTCGAGCACCTGCGCGACGGGGTCGATACCGACGTGAGCGTGGCGGCGGTCGAGCTCACCGTCGAGACGGGTGGCGCGGCGGAGGCGGAGCGGCTGCTGTCGCTCCTCGCGGCGGCGAGCTACGACGTCACGCTGTTGCACTGATTCAACGCGTCGCGAGCAGCCGCCGGCGCGGGTCGGCCAGCGGCGCAGGTTCTCAGCCCGCCCGTCCGGGCGCGAACGTCACGGGCAGGCGGGTGAGCATGTGTGCCCACGGGGAGGGCAGGCGGGCGATCTCGCCGTCGAGCCGCAGGTCCTCCATGCGCCGCAGGACCTCCTCGAAGATGACCTTGAGCTCCAGGCGCGCGAGGCCAGCGCCCAGGCAGAAGTGCCGCCCGCCGCCGCCGAAGGCCTTGTGGTCGGGCTTCTCGCGGGTGATGTCGAAGCGCTGCGGGTCCTCGAACACGTCCTCGTCGCGCGAGGCCGAGGCGTACCACATCATCACGCGGTCGCCCGCGGCGATCGCCCGGCCGCCGATCTCGCTGTCGACCTTGGCGGTACGGACGAAGTACTGCACGACGGTCGTGTAGCGCAGGATCTCCTCGATCGCCGCGGGGATGATCGAGGGGTCCGAGCGCATCGCGGCCATCTGCTCGGGGTGCTGCAGCAACGTGTACATGCCGGCCGCGGTGGTGTTGCGGGTGGTGTCGTTGCCGGCGAACGCGAGCAGTCCGAAGAAGACGAGGATCTCGTTGTCGTCGAGGGTCTCGCCGTCGACCTCGGCCTCGCGCAGGCGGGTGACCAGCGTCTCGCCGCCGGCCGCCGCCTGGCGGGCGATCTGCTCGTGCAGGTAGCCGGCCATCGCCATGAACGTCGGCGCGGCGGCGTTCGGCTCGGGCGCGCGCTGGGCCGCCTCGATCGCCTCGGTCCACTCGTAGAAGCGCGGGATGTCCTCGTCGGGGACGCCCATCAGCTCGGTGAGCACGCCGAGCGGCACGTGCACGGCGATATCGGCCGCGAAGTCGCAGTGTCCCTGCTCGATCACCCGGTCGATCACGCGCGTGACGCGGGCGCGGACAGCGTCCTCGAGGGCGGCGACCGTGCGCGGCACGAACGCGGTCTGCAGG
The DNA here is from genome assembly GCA_036266975.1 of Solirubrobacteraceae bacterium. GTDB lineage: Bacteria > Actinomycetota > Thermoleophilia > Solirubrobacterales > Solirubrobacteraceae > DATAWZ01. The sequence continues at coordinate 30,461 of DATAWZ010000122.1, read as the reverse complement.
ATCTTGCGGTACTTGGTGTGCTCGGGTGGGTCCTTGTAGAGCAGCAGGTTGCGCGTCAGGTCGAGCGGGACCACCTGGTCGGGGTGCAGGAAGATCCCCTTCTCGTGGCTCGAGAACGTCTCGAAGTCGCGGCTGACCGCCGAGACGTCGGCGTGCCGCGTTATCGACCAGAAGCCGTCTCCATCCCCGGCCGGCAGCGGATGCGGATTCCAGCGCACCGGCGCCTGCGCGCGCATGCGCGCGAACAGCTCGTGGGGCGGCCCCTCGCGGAACCAGTTGACGTCCATCAGGTCGACCTCGGCGAGATCGACTTCGTGTGCGGCGCTGCTCATCTGCGCTCCTCTCCGTCGGGATGACCTAGCGTCACTCTGCAGCAATTCAGCGGCGAGCTCCAGGTCGATTAGCGGTGTGTCGACCGGAGCGGCTGTGCACACTGCAATATTCATCCTCGTGTCGGGTACCGATGACCTGGAGCTCTCCGTCGCCACCTGGCTCGAGGCTCGGCGCGAGCAGCTCGCCTCCGACGTCCTCGCCCGCGTGGCCGAGGAGATGCCCTCGCTGCTCGACGAGGAGGATCGGCGCGTCGGCCGCGACGCGGTGCGCTCCCTGATCGTCGACTTTGCCACAACCCCGCACCTCGGCGCCGGGCGGTTTCAGGTGCGGGCTCCGGCCGCGGCCGTAGCGTTCCCGCAGCGGCTGGTGCGACGCGGGGCGGCGCTGGCCGAGACCCTGCGCGCCTACCGGCTCGGCCAGGAGATCGTCTTCGGCCACGTGATGGAGCTCGCCCGCGAGATCCCCGACGCCGAGCAGCGCCTGGCGACGGCCACGAGGCTCGGCGCGTTGTCGTTCCGCTACGCCGACGCGCTCGCCCGTCGACGTCGTGCGCCTGTATGAGGAGGAGCGTGAGGCGAGCCTCCGCGGTGCCGCGGCCCGGCGGCTGGCGCTGATCGACGCGCTGCTCGCCGGCGCGTCGACGCCGCCGGCCCAGGCGGAGGCGGTGCTCGGGCGACGACTGCGAGGCACGCACCGGGCGCTGCTGGCGTGGGCGGTCGACGCGCGCGCGCTCGAGGACGACGAGGCCAGCGCCGTGCGCGACGCCGCGACGGCGCTCGCCAGCGACCGCCCGCTGCTGATCGCCGCCGCCGGCGGCGAGCTGACCGCGTGGTTCACCCCGGCGCCGGGCGCCGATCCCGCCGCGGCGCAGAGGTGCCTCGCCGGCGCGGGCCTGCGGGGCACGCTCGGGGAACCCGGTGCGGATCTGGCCGGGTTCGTGCGCACCAAGCGTCAGGCCGACCTCGCTCGCGCGGTCGCGACGCCTGGCGCGGCGGTGCTGACCCTGTACGCCGACGTCGCGCTCGCCAGCGTGCTGATGCGCGACCCGGATGTCGCGCGCGACTTCGCCCTCGAGCAACTCGGCCCGCTCGGCGCCCCCACGCGCCCGGCGGCGACGCTGCGCCGGACGCTGGCCGCCTATCTGGCCTGCGGGCAGGAGCAGTCCCGGGCGGCGGCGATGCTCTCGGTCCACCGCAACACGGTCGCCGCCCATGTCCGCCAGGCCGAGCATCAGCTCGGTCAGCCCGTCATCGAGCGGGCGGGCGAGCTGCATGCCGCGCTGCTCGTGTGGACGATCACCGGTACCGTGGCCGGCCGTGACGCTCTCCGGTGAGCCGCTGAGCTACGAGGTCCGCGAGCGGGTGGCGGTGCTGCGCATGCACCACGGCCCGGTCAGCGCGATCGACGACCTCTTGCTCGACGCCTACCACGCGGCGCTCGGCCGCGCCGATGCCGACCCCGACGTGGGCTCGATCGTGCTCACCAGCGCCGTCGAGGGCGTCTTCTGCGGCGGCATGGACCTGAAGATGGCCGCGGCGAGCGATGTGCTCGCGCTGCGCCGCTTCGTGCGCAAGCTCTACATCGGGACGCTCGACCTGCAGTACACGCTGTCCAAACCGACGATCGCCGCGGTCAACGGCCCCGCGCGCGGCGCCGGGATGACGCTGACGATCACCTGTGACATGGCGGTGGCGGCCGACGACACCGATATCGGCTACCCAGAGATCGACGTGGGCCTGATCGCCGCGATCCACAACGTCCACCTCGCCCGCCAGATCGGCCGGGCCAAGGCGGCCGAGCTGCTGCTCGGCGGTCGACCGATTCCCACCACCGAGGCCGAGCTCCTGGGGATCCTCAACCACGTGGTGCCGCGCGCCGAGGTGCTTGACCGCGCGCTCGAGCTCGCGGAGGCGATGGCGGACAAGTCGCCGACGCTGATGGCGCTCGCCCGCGGGGCCTTCGTGCGCCAGTGCGACCTCGACTATCGCGGCGGCGTCGAGCAGCAGATCGAGGCGCTGTGCACCGCGTTCTCGACGCCCGACGGGCGCGAGGGGTTGCGGGCGTTCGGCGAGAAGCGCCCGCCGCGGTGGGCTCCGCCGTCCCTCTGACCTGCGGTCAGCCGCGCGTCGGCGCTCGCCGCTGGCCGATCACTCGCGGCGTGACCTCGGGGCGCAGCCGCCAGTCCTCTCCGACCTCGTCGCCGCGATGGAAGGGGATCGGGTCGGTCTGCCCCCAGCGCTCCAGGCGCGCGGTGAGCTCGTCGAGCACGCGCCGCCGTTCGTGGTCGTCGACGAACGCGACCGCGTGGGCGACCACGGGAGGTAGGACGGCGAACCCGGTGTAGGCGAGCACCCCGTTCTGCAGGGGCCACAGGATCACGTCGATGTCGCCCAGCAGCCCGTCCGGGGCGGTCATGCCCGGCCACGCGTTGGTGGTGGTGACGATCAGCGCGCGCTTGCCCGCGAAGCCGCCGTTCTCGTAGCGCTCCCCGCCGCCATAGGCGACGCCTTTGACGAGCACGCGATCGAACCAGCCCTTCATGATCGCCGGGACCGAGAACCACCACAGCGGGAACATCAGCAGCACCAGGTCGGCGCGCCGCAGCTTGGCCACCTCGGCCTCGATGTCGGCGGCGAGCACCTGGTTGCGGACCGCGTGCTGCTGCTCGCGGTCGTACCACAGCCGCTGCGGGAACCGTCGCACGGCGAAGTCCTCGGCCCGCGCGACGGGCTCGAAGTCCATCGCGTACAGGTCGGAGAGCTCGACCGCGACGCCGGCGCCTTCGAGCGTCGCGCGTGCGTGGTCGCGCAGCGCCGCCCCGAACGAGGCCGGTTCGGGGTTGGCGTAGACGATCAGCGCCGAGCCGCTCATCGGTCATGTCGCGACCGTTGTGGTCGTGGCGGCCTCGACCTGTGCTGGGAGAGGGCCTCGGTCGCTAGCCCGTGTGAGGGCCATCGTGAGACCTGCCCCTCCCAGCGGGGTGAGGTGCCGCAAGCGGCAACGGGACGTAGCCCCGCTGAGGGCCAGTCAATGAGCGCCCGCAACGGTATCTCAGGGTCGCGGAACTGTGAAGTGCTGACCTGAGAACTGGAGTATCGATGAGAAGTAGTCTCTACGCCGGGGTTGACTGGGCCTCGTTGAAGCACGACGTGCTCGTCGCCGATGAGACGGGAGAGCGGGTGCTCGCGGCGACGTTCGCGCATGACGAGAACGGGCTGCGGTCGCTGCGTCGCACGCTCGTTCGCCTGAACGTGAAGCTGGTCGCGATCGAGCGGCCGGACGGGCTGTTGATCGAGCGGCTGCTGGACGCGGGGCTGCGCGGGATGGCGATCCACCCCAACCGGGTTGCCGCCCGCCCGCGGTTCCGCACGTCGGGCGGGAAGCCCGACCGGTTCGACGCGTTCGTGCTGTGCGAGCTCGCCAGGATCGACAGCCACCGCTTCCGGGTGCTGGTTCCCGACAGCGACCAGACCAAGGCGCTGCGTGCGTTGACCTGCGCCCGCGAGGATCTCGTCGAGACCCGCGTTGGCCTGGCCAACCAGCTGCGCGCCGAGCTGGAGCGGTTCTGGCCCGGCGCGACCGTGATCTTCGCCGACATCGACAGCCCGATCTCGCTGGCGTTCCTGGAGCGCGGTCTGAGCCCACTCGACGCCCGCGGCCTGGGCGAGAAGCGCTTGGGCACGTTCCTCGCCCGCCACGGGTACAGCGGCCGCCGCAAACCGCACGAGCTGCTCGCGAGGCTCAGGAGCGCGCCCCAGGGCCGCGCCGGCGTCCACGAGACCGAGGCACGCAGAGCGATCGTGCTCGCGCTGATCGCCGCGATCGGTCCGATCCTCGCGAAGATCACCGAACTGACCGCCGAGATCGCGCACCGCGTCCGCACCCACCGCGACGGGCAGATCTTCCTCTCGCTGTTCAAAGACCCCAAGTCGGTCGTGACCGCCGCGAGCCTGCTGGCCGAGATCGGCGACTGCCGCGATCGCTATCCCACCCCAGACGCCTTGGCCGCCGACGCCGGCATGACCCCCGTCGCGGTCGAGTCCGGCAAGAAGAAAGTCGCGACCTTCCGCTACGGCTGCGACAAGCGACTGCGGACCGCGACCTCGACGCTCGCCGACGCGACCCGCCACTGGCACCGCTGGGCACAAGACCGCTACGCCGCCACACGAGCCCGCGGCCACGACCACCCCCGCGCGATCCGCGGCCTCGGCCGCGCGTGGTGCCGCGTGATCTGGCGCTGCCGGCAAGACGGTGTCCCTTATGACCCCGCCAAGCAGCGCGGCCTGCAGCAGCGCATCACCGTCACGATCCCCACCTCGTCGGGGCCCCGCCCCGACCTCGCTGCCACCCAGCGGATAGCCGGCGCCGCCGTCACCGAACCGGCGGCCCGCAGGGCCGAGCGCGAAGCGCTCGACGGCAAGCCGACATCCGCTGCCCACAGGAGGGTTGACACAGGACGTCTCACGGGTTGACACCGGCGAACAGCGTCTGCCAGACGACATCGGCCAGCGCGTCGGCGACGGCGTCGAGTCGGGCCGGCGCCCGGCGGACGGTGCCCTCGGTCATCCAGGCCAGCGCGGTCGCCGTCGGCGCCGGATCGACGGCGCGCATCCGGCCCGCCTTGATCCCCTTGCGGATCATGCGCTCGAGCGCCCGCGCGTAGGCGTCGACCCGGCGGACGTAGTCCTCGTGCACCGAGCGTTCGTAGGCCGAGGCCTCGGCCACCAGGCGCATGACCGGCTCGTCCTGCCGGTAGGCGTCGAGGATCTGGCGCATGCCGGCCGCGATGTCGGCACGGGTGGCCTCGCCGCCGAGTCGGATCCACGATCGCGCGCCGACGTACAGGTGCTCGAGGCTGCGGGCTCCGAGCGCGCTGATCATCGCCGCCTTGTCGGCGAAGTACAGGTAGAAGGTCGATCGAGCGACCCCGGCCTGCGCGACGATGCGGTTCACCGTGAGCTCGCGCAGCGTCGTCCCGTCGGCCGTGAGCGCGGCGAGCGCGTCGCGCAGCGCGTTCTCGAGCTCCTCCTGCGTGTAGGCGCGGCCCTGCTGGCCGCGCGCCGTCTGCGACACGGGCACGGCCCGACCCTAGCACTTCGGACACAGTGTCCGAAGTGGGCCCTCACAGCTCCGACAGCAGCTGGCGCGCGATGATGAGCTTCTGGATCTCGCTCGTGCCCTCGTAGAGGCGGAACAGGCGCGAGTCACGGTAGAAGCGCTCGACCGGGACCTCCTGCATGTAGCCGGCGCCGCCGTGCACCTGCACGCCCCGGTCGGCGACGCGATCGACCATCTCCGAGGCGAACAGCTTGGCCGCCGAGGGGGCCATGCGGGTGTCCTCGCCGGAGTCATACAGACGTGCGGCCTCGACGACCGTCGCGCGGGCGGCGAACACGTCGGTCTGCATCTCGGCGAGCATCCCCTGCACGAGCTGGAAGTTGGCGATCGGCTGACCGCCCTGGCGGTTCTCGGCCGCGTAGCGCACCGACTCGTCCAGGATCCGCGACGCGACCCCGACGCACACCGCCGCGATGTGCACCCGACCGCGAGCGAGCGATCGCATCGCGGCGGCGAAGCCCTTACCCTCCTGCTCGCCGACCAGGGCGCTCGCGGGCACGCGCGCGTCGTCGAGGTAGACGTCGGAGGTCCAGGCGCCGCGCTGGCCCATCTTGGCGTCGTGCTCGGCCACCGTCAGCCCCGGCGTGTCCTTCTCGACCAGGAACACCGAGATGTTGCGCCCGCCCTCGGACTGCGGCCCGGTGCGGGCGAACACGACGAACAGGTCCGAGAAGGCTGCGTTGGTGATGTAGCGCTTGGATCCATTCAGGACGTATTCCTCGCCGTCGCGCACGGCCTTCGTGCGCAGGCCGCTCGGGTCCGAGCCGGCCTCGGGCTCGGTCAGGCAGAAGCACGCGACCTCGCCCGAGGTCAGGCGCGGCAGGTAGCGCTCCTGCTGGGCGCGCGTGCCGAAGTTCACGAGCACCTGGCCGGCGATGCCGTTGTTGGTGCCGAACATCGAGCGGAACGCGGGGGTGGTCCAGCCCAGCTCGAAGGCGACCTGGACGTCGTCCGAGAGCGAGAAGCCCAGCCCGCCGAACTCGGTCGGCAGCGTGTAGCCGAACAGGCCCATCTCCACGGCGGCCTGGCGCAGATCGTCGGGGACGCGGTCGGTCTGCTCGATTTCGAGCTCGCGCGGGACGACGCGCTCGCGGACGAACTCGCGCACGGTCTTGACGATCTCGCGCAGGTCCTCGGGATCGACGCGCGGCTTCTCGGTGCTGACCATCACTGGGCTCCTGACGACGCTATTTGGGGGGGCGAGGCCATGATCGCGGTCGGTGAGGCGGGGCGCGGCGGCGGCGCCGCCGCCCTGACGATTACGATCACGTCGACGAAGGCGTCGAGAGGAGAGAGAGCGTGGATCGTCGTTTGCAGGTGATGTGCGCCTGGTGCGGGCCGGTGTTCCTGGTCCTGTTCGTCGTCGGCCTGTGGTTCATCGCCGGGCTCGTGCCGCCGGTGTCCGGGCACGACAGCGCGGCGCACGTCGCCGCCTTCTACGCGGGCCACTACAAGCGGCTGCGCATCGGGATGACCGTGTGCCTGCTCGGCCTGCCGCTGCTCGGCCCGTTCATCGTGCTCATCAGCCGCCAGATCCGCGAGCACAGCCCCCAGCTCTCGCTGCTCGCCGACATCCAGCTGATCATGGGGATCGTGGGCTTGGTCGTCTTCTTGATCTTCGAGTGCGTGATGGCGACGATCGCCTTCCGGCCGGACATGGCGCCCGACACGATCCGTACCCTGAACGACCTCGCCTGGACGAGCCTGCTGTGGCCGTTCACGCCGTTCTCGCTCGAGTACTTCGTGATCGGCCTGGCCGTCATGCGCGACAAGGGCGAGCGGCCCCTGCATCCGCGCTGGGTGGGCTACGTCTCGTTGCTCACCGCGGCGCTGTTCGCGCTCGGCGGGCCGACGCTGTGGGCGACCCAGGGCGCGTTCTCCTGGCGCGGAATTCTCACGCTGTGGGCGGTGCTCGGCGCGTTCGGGATATGGGTGCTCGTGACGAGCTGGTCGATGCTGCGCGCGATCGCCAGCGAGCCTGAACCCGCGCCCGCCGCCTGAGGGTCGAGAGACGGGCCTCAGCGTCCCTCGAACTTGGCCGGTCGCTTCTCGACGAACGCGCGGACGCCCTCGTCGAAGTCGTGGCTGCTGCGCAGCAGCCCGTAGGCCATGCCCTCGAGCTCGAGCCCGATGCCCAGTGGCCCGTCGTAGGCGTGGTCGAGCACCCGCTTGGCCATCGACAGCGCCAGTGGCGAGAGCGCGAGCAACTCGTCGATGACGGCGTCGACGGCGCCGTCGAGCGCGTCGGCGGGGTGCACCTCGCTGACCAGGCCGTAGTCGAGCGCGGTCTGGGCATCGATGCGCTGTCCGCGCATGATCAGGTTCTTGGCGCGGCCCATGCCGATCATCCGCGCCATGCGCTGGGTGCCGCCGCTGCCGGGGATCATCCCGAGGCGGATCTCCGGCAGCCCCATCTCGGCGTTATCGGCCGCGATGCGGAAGTCACTCGCGAGCGCGAGCTCGAGTCCGACGCCCAGCACGTAGCCTCGTAGCTTGGCGATCACCGGCTTGCGGCAACGCTCCGGGGCGGCCACGTTCCACGCCAAGCGCGAGAGGGTGGCGGGGTCGGTGCGCAGAAAGCCCATCACGTCGCCGCCCGCGCTGAACGCTCGCTCGCCGGCGCCGGTGATCACGATGACTCGGATCTGCTCGTCGGCCGAGAGCGAGCCGAACACCTCGGCGAGCTCGGCCCGGGCGGCCATCGGCACTCGGTTGTGCTTGTCGGGATTGTCGAGCGTGATGGTCGCCACCCTGCGGTCGGTGTCGCGCTCGACGCGCACGATGCTCTCGTCGCTCAAGACTCGATCTCCTCTCTGAGCGCCCGTCGCAGCAGCTTGCCGGACGAGCTCCTCGGTAGTTCGCTGACGAAGTGGTACTCGCGTGGGCGCTTGAACGCCGCCAGCCGGTCTGAGCCGCGGCAGTGATCGTCGAGCTCCCGCTCGGTCGCCTGCTCGCCGACGACGAAGGCAACCACGCGCTGACCCCAGCGTTCGTCCCGCACGCCGATCACCGCGACCTCCTGCACCGCTGGATGCTCGCCGAGCACATCCTCGACCTCGGTGGGCTGGATGTTCTCTCCGCCCGAAATGATCATGTCGTCCATCCGCCCGACGACCCATAGATCGCCGTCCTCGTCCAGACGCGCGAGGTCGCCGGGGTAGTACCAGCCGTCGCGGATCGCCCCCTCGTCGGCGTCGGGCCGATTCCAGTAGCCCCGGAAGGCCTCGTCCGACCCGAGGGCCGAGATGAGCTGACCCTCCTGGCCGGGCTCAACGAGGGCGTCGGGAGCCGCGTCGGCGACGGGCTCGACGAGCCGCAGGCGCGTGTTGATGGCCGGGCGGCCCGCGCACCCGGGTTTGGCGCGCTGGTTGCGGTCGATCGACCAGGTGTAGTGCTCGGTCGAGCCGTAGTGGTTGAAGAACACTCGCGGCGCAAAGGCCTCCGCGCAACGGCGCACGAGCTCGGGCGCCATGGGCGAGCCGGCGTAGCCCAGGCACTCCACGCTGGAGAGGTCGGCCTGGTCGGCGCCCGCGTCGAGCAGGCCGCGGAACAGCGTCGGCGCGAGATAGAGCGAGCTGATCCGCTCAGCGGCGATCAGCTCGAGCGCGGCTCCCGCGTCCCACTCGGGCATGGCCACGAAGCATCCGTCGATCAGCGCCATCGCGATCATCGTATGAGCACCCATCGTGTGATACAGCGGCATGACGCCGAGCGCACGATCGCCGAGCGAGTACCCGTGATGGATCGCCTGGCTGAGCCCGCCGGCGCGATCGGCGCGGTGTGAGCGCGGCACGCCCTTGGGCCTGCCCGTGGTGCCCGACGTATAGAGCATCAGGGACGCCTCGTCCTCGTCGAGGTCGAGCGCGCCGGTGACCGGGTCGGACTCGAGCAGCCGGTCGAATTCCTCGCCGACGTCGACGAGCCCCCGCACGTCGTCCGCACACGCTTGCGCGGCCCGCGCCGAGGCGTCCTCGAAGAGGACGACGCTCGCCTGCGCGTCGGTGACGCAGTAGCGCACCTCGTCGGGGCTCAGGCGGAAGTTCAGCGGCACGAACCGCGCGCCCAGCCACTGCGTGGCCCAGTACAGCTCGACGGTCCGGTGGTGGTTGCGAAGCAGGACAGCCAGTCGGCCCCCGCGCTCCAGCCCGCGCTCGGAGAGCCCGCCGGCGAGCCGCGCGGCGCGTTCGTGCAGCGCCGCATAGGAGATCCGCGTCTCTCCGTCGACGAGTGCCTCGCCCTCGCCGTGGCGCTCGGCGGCGGCGAGCAGGGTGAGCCCGAGGTTCATGCGCCCGCGACGCGCTCGATCGCGTCGACGATCGCCTTGTAGCCCGTACAGCGGCAGATCTGTCCGGACAGCATCGCCTCGATCTCCGCGCGTGAGGCGTTCGGCCGACGCTCGAGCAGGTCGCCGGCCGCGATGAGGATGCCGGGTGTGCAAAAGCCGCACTGCAGCCCGTGCGCCTCGTGCAGCGCCCGTTGCAGTGCGGTCAATCCGTGCTCGCCGGCGAGCCCCTCGACGGTCTGCACCTCCTCGCCATCGGCCTGCACTGCGAACATCAAGCAGGCCCGCGCCGGCCGGCCGCCGACGCGCACCGTGCACGCGCCGCAGACGCCGTGCTCGCAGCCGACGTGAGTGCCGGTGAGGCCGAGCCGGTGGCGCAGGAAGTCGCTGAGCAGCAACCGCGGCGTGACCCAGTCGCGCCGCGCCGCGCCGTTGACGGTGACCTCGATCGCGACCGGGTCCTCAGCCACGGGCCCGCTCCATCGCCTGACGCGCCGCGCGCGCCACCAGCACGCCCGCGAGCCGGCGCCGGTAGGCGGCGCTCGCGTGCAGGTCGTCGTAGCCCTCGATCGCGGCCTCGGCCGCCGCGCCGGCCGCCCGGGCGGCCGCTTCCCCCACCGAGGAGCCCTCGAGCTCGCGCGCCGCCTCGGGCACGAGCAGGGGTCGATCGGCGGTGGCGCCGACGCCGACGCGGGCGGCGAGAATCCGTCCGTCGGCGATGCGCAGGTGGCACGCCGCGCAGGCGAGCGTGTAGTCGCCGTGCCGCTGGGCGAGCTCGGCGAAGGCACGGCCCTCTCCGGGGACCGCGACCGGCCAGGATGTGTGGACGAGCAGCTCATCGGCGGCGAGCGACGTCTGGTACGCCCCCACGTAGAGCTCCTCGGCCGGCACGTCCCGGGCACCGCGCACGGACCTCACCCGTGCGGAGCCGCCCAGGGTGAGCAGCAGGAGGGGAAGCTCGGCTCTCGGTTCGCCGTGGGCGACCGACCCGCCCACCGTTCCCCGGTGACGCGTGACGTAGTGCCCGGTGTAGGGCAGGCACTCGGCGACCGCGGGCTCCAAGCCGTCGTGGCGCTCGAGAGCGAACTGGGTCACGAGCGCGCCGACGCGCAGCTCGCCGTCGTCGGGCTCGATGGCGCCCAGGCCGCCGATCCGCGTGATGTCGACCACGAGCGCCGGGCGGACCTGGCGCATGTTCATCATCGGCACCAGGCTCTGCCCGCCGGCGAGCACGCTCGCCTGATCGCCGTGCTCGCCGAGCAGCCCGAGTACGTGCTCGACGCTCTCGGCCCGCTCGTAGGCGAACGGCGCCGGCTTCACCGCAGCAGCTCCCAGACATTCGCCGGCGTCAGCGGGAGCGGAACCGGCGCGTCGCGTCCGAGCGCGTCGAGCACGGCGTTGTGCAATGCGGCGGGCGCGCTCATCGTCGTCCCCTCGCCCAAGCCCCTCGCGCCGAGCGGGGTCAGCGGCGAGGGGGTTTCGCGATGGGCGGTGCGCACGTCGGGGATGTCGGCTGCGGTTGGGCACAGGTAATCCTTGAGCGTCGCCGTCAGCAGCTCGCCGCCGGGCCCGTAGGCCGTGCGCTCCTGCATCGCCGAGCCGAATCCGTGGGCGAAGCCGCCGAGCACCTGACCCTCGGCGAGCAGCGGGTTCAGCAGGCGGCCGGCGTCGTGCACCGAGACGTAGTCGAGGACGCTCACGCGGCCGGTCTCGCGGTCGACCTCCACGACGGCGATGTCGACGACGAAGCCGTTCTCACTCGAGGCCGAGATATCGTTGTCACGGGCCGGCGTCACCTCGGGCGCCGAGTAGTAGACGGTGGCGGCCAGACCGGGATCCATCCCCGTCGGAAGCCCGTCCGGATTCCAATGGGCCATGCCGGCCAGCCGGCGCAGCGAGATCGCCGCGTCGGGGTCGCTCCGCAGGCGGGCCTGGCCGTCGCGAAGCTCGACCTCCGCGGGGTCGGCGTCGAGCTGGGCGCCGGCGATCGCGCGCAGCTTCTCGGCGACCGCGCCGGCCGCCCCGATCACCGCGCCCACGCCGGCGCCCGAGAAGCGCGAGGAGTAGTTGCCCGAGGCGATCGTCCACGCGCTCTGGGCGGTGTCGGTCTCCGTGACCACGGTGACGTCGCCCGGGGTGACCCCGAAGACGTCGGCCACGACCTGCGCCACGACGGTCGCGTGGCCCTGTCCCTGCGGGGTGGTGGAGACCTGCACGCTGATCCCGCCGAGCGGGTTGATCGTCAGCGTCGCGCCCTCGGCGTTGCCCGACTTCGGCAACGAGCGGGCGCGGGTCTCCTCGTCCTCAACGAGCGTGACGTAGCCCATGTTCGAAATCGATGGCTCCACCACGCACGCCAGGCCGACGCCGACCAGGCGTCCCTGCGCATGGGCGCGGTCGCGCTCGCGCAGTCGGTCCTGGTAGCGAACGAGCCGCTCGGCGTCGTCCAGGCAGGCCGCGAAGTCGCCGGTGCAGTACAGCCCGCCGGAGGGGGTGCGATAGGGGAGCTCGCGGACCAGGTTGCGCCGCGCGAGCTCGAGCGGATCGATCTGAAGGCGGCGCGCGGCGAGTGCCATCAGGCCCTCGAGTGGCAGGTAGTGCTGCGGGCCGCCGAAGCCGCGGTTCAGGCCCGACGGGCAGCGGTTGGTGAGCACGACACGCGCGCGCAGCGCGAGGTTGCGCACGCGGTAGGCGCCTGCGAGGGCGCTGTGCATGCGGAACATCGTCGCCGGCTCGGGAGCACGCACGTACGCGCCGACGTCGTCGATGGCGTCGATCCGTACCCCCAGGAGCTCGCCGTCGGCGGCGAACGCGCCGGCGATGTCCGTGGTGCGGATCGTCGCCGCCTGCGAGGCGGCAAGGTGCTCGAGCCGATCCTCGGTCCAGCGCACCGGCACTCGGAGTTTGCGCGAGGCGAGCCCGAGCAGCACCACGTAGACGAACACGCCCGACTTGATCCCGAAGCTGCCGCCGCTGTGTGGCGGAGTGATGAGCCGTAGCCGCGAGCCCGGCAGCTGCAGGGCGGCGGCGGCGACGCTGTGCAGGGTGAACGGGCCCTGGAAGTTCGACCACGCGGTCAGGCGGTCCTCGCCGGACGCCCAGTCGGCGACGACCGCGTAGCACTCCATCGGCAGCCCGGTCCAGGCCGGGAAGCGAAAGTGCCCGGAGACGGTGACGGCGGCCGCCGCGAACGCGCCGTCGGGCTCGCCGTAGACGAAGTCGCGTTCGGTGACGAGCGTCGCGACGTGGGGGTCGAGCACGGGATCGAGCGGCTCATAGTCGACCTCGATCAGCTCGAGCGCGTCCTCGGCGAGGTATCGGTCGGTCGCGACGACGACCGCGAGCGGCTCGCCGACGAAGCGGGTCACCTCGGCGGCGGCGGCGTAGTAGGGAATCGGTGAGTCGCACGCCGCGGGGAAGGGACGCGATGCGGCCTGCACCTCGGCGCCGGTGAGCACGCCGGTGACCCCGGGGTGGTGCCGCGCCGCCTCGACGTCGAGCCGGCGGACGCGCGCGTGGGCATGAGTCGAGCGCAGGATGGCCGCCTGATGGGCCCCGGGGACGGGATCGAGGTCGTCCAGGAAGCGCCCACGCCCGCGTAGCAGCGCCTCGTCTTCGACGCGAAGCACCGAACGCCCGACCCAGGGCTGCGTTGCGGTTGCGCTCTCCACCTGTGCGGTTTCTACCCGTTTGCGGGCGATCTGGGCGATCTGTCCTCGATCGATGCCGCGGTCAGCCGATCCGCCAGCGGATCTCACCTCCGAGCGCGAGCCCGTCCTTGTAGTTGACCGTCGAGTACTCGACGTCGACGGTCATCTCGCCGACGTGCAGATCGGAATCCTCGAGCACGCCGATCGCGACGGTCCCGTCCTGGAGCGCGAGCAGTGCCCGGACGCCCATCAGCCCGTCCGCCTCAGGCTCACCGACAGGTCGGGGAGCTGCACGTCCACGGCGCGGGTGCGCGTGAGCGCCATCACCTGGTCGACCAGGCCGGGCGCCGTCGCGCGCGAGGTGAACGTGTACGTCGTGCGCAGCGGGCCGAGCGCCCGCGTGGCCTGGATGTCCTCCGGCGCGGCGAGGTAGCGCACGATCAGCTCCTCGTCGCTGAGCGAGGCGCTGCCGTGGCGCAGGCGCAGCTCGTCGAGGGTCGGCGTCTCGAGCTCCCATCCGGCGAGCTCGCGTCCGCGTTCGCTGTTGCGCACGCGGTCGACGAGCTCGGGGCTCAGCTTCCCCGGCGGCTCGCCGTAGTGGCCGAGCACGAACATGACCATCTCGTCGGGCACGACGCTGTAGCGCTCGCCGGTCGTGACGTTGAGCACGGCCTGCACGCCGATCAGCTGGGCGAACGGGGTCGCCGAGATCGGGTGCCCGAGCTCGGCGCGGATTTGGGGCACCTCGTCGAGCACGGCTCCGAGCTGGTCCTCCATCCCGTGCTGGGCGAGCTGGGCGCGCAGCGTGCCCATCATGCCGCCGGGGAGCTGGTGCAGGTAGAGCGCGGCGTCGTACTCGACCGGCTCGCCGACCGCCCATCCCTCCTGGTCGGCGACGCGGTAGAAGTGCTCGGCGATCGGGTCGAGCACCGATTCGTCGATCGCCGGCTCGTGGCCGTGGACGCGCAGGTTGTGGACCATCATCTCGGTCGAGGGGAGCGACGGGCCGTTGGCCAGCGGGCGGCTGCACGTGTGCACGGTGGTGATCCCGTGCTCGACGGCCTTCAGGTAATTCAGGTTGGCGAGCCCGACCGTGTTGTGGCCGTGCATCTCGAGCTTGGTCTCGCCGGCCGCGGCCATCATCGCCGGAATGAGCGTGTCGGCGCGCTCGGGGGTGAGGATCCCCGGCGCGTCTTCGAAGTAGATCCCGGACGCGACTCCCCACGAGGCAATCTCCCGGCAACGGTCGGCGAAGAAGTCGTCGGTATGGACGGGGCTTATTCCAAATTGAATCCCCGGATAGACCTCGCCGCCGCAGGCGACGATCTCACGCGAGACGCGCTCCATCGTGGTCATGTCGTAGAGGCAGTCGAAGATCCAGAAGCTCTGGATCCCGTGCCCCACCAGCGTGCGGTTGAACACCTCGAGCATTGCCGGCGGGGTGAGCCCCATCTTGCCCATCGCGTTGGCGCGTCGCGACGCGCGCAGGTGGGCGTTCGGCATGCTTGCGCGCAGGTGGCCGATCACCGGCCAGGGGTCGTCGCGCACGTTGCGCAGCAGGACCTCGAGGAACCCGCCGCCGCCGCCGACCTCGACCGCCTTGAAGCCGCCGCGGTCGAAGTACGGAGCGACCGGCGTGACCATGCCGGCGCGCATCCGCATGCCCCACAGGCTCTGCTGCCCGTCGCGCAGGGTCTGGTCGACGAACTCGATCCTCGCCACTGAGCCGATCCTAGGCGGCCAGTCGGCGCGGTGGCATCGGTATGGCCTACCGACCCCCCTACTGAGCACCCCGCGAGGGCTACTAGGCTGCCTGGCCATGCAGGCGCTGCGCCTTCACGGTCGCCGGATGTGCGGGTCGAGGGCGTCCCCGCGCCCCAGCCGGTGACGGCGAAGCCCTCGTCGAGGTGAGCCTGTGCGGGATCTGCGGCAGCGACCTGTCCGAGTACCTCGCCGGTCCGCTGCTGGGCACGGCCGTGCCGGTGGCGCTCGGGCACGAGTTTGCGGGATCGTCCGCTCGCGGCCGGGACGCGCGTGGTCATCGATCCGTGGCTGCGTTGCGAGGACTGCCCGCAGTGCGACCGCGGCGACGGCGGGTTCGCGCCGCTCGTCGCGACGCCCGACTTCGCGCTGATTCCCATGCCGACTCGGTCAGCGACGAGCCCGCCGCGCGGCGGCAACGCGTTCTCCTGCGAGTACGGGAACGGCGAGATGGTCGGGCTCGCGCGCCTGTTCAAGACCGTCCCGATCACGCGCGAGATGATCCTCAAATTCGTCGCTGAGCACACGCTGGGCTGGGGCTGCCGCGCTCGTATTGACCAGGCTCGTCCGCGCCGGCGAGTGCGCCGTGACTGCGACGGGAAAGGGACTCGCGAGGTGTCGTTTCCGAGCGTGCCTGACAAGTCCGAGCTCGAGGGCGTCCACGGCGCCGGCCAGTTCCTTTACCAGCGGCGCGCCCACGCTGGGAGCCCGGCCGGTCCCCGAGAGCGTGCTCTTCACCTACGCTCGCTTCGAGCCGTACCTGTCGACCAGGCCGGAGCGCGACACGCCGAACCACATGATCGGCCCGGGCCGTCTCTTCCTGGTCAACTCGAGCGACGGCCGGGTGGGCCGCGCACCGGCGCGGTGCGCGACGAGGGCACCTCCCACTTCCTGACTCCCGGCGCGCCGGCCACCCCGGACGCGGACCTGCGGCTTCACCGCCGCAGCGACGTGCGCTCGGTCGGGATGGAGGCGGCCGCGCTGTTCGCCGTCGGAGAGGTCCGCCGCCTTCCGGTCGCCTCCGCGGTGGTGATCGAGGCCGTGCCCGACGCGCTTGGCACCGAGCTCGCCTTCGACCGCCCCGCGCCGGCGAGCAGTTGCGCCGGCTGTTCGCGACCAAGATCGAGTTCCTCTCGCAGGTGACCCTACGTCCGCGTGAGCGCGTCGATGCGCGGATGAGCGGCCGCGTGGCCCGTAGAGCGAGTCCCGGCGGTCCGCGCCGCAGGCCTGGACGATGAGGGAGGCGGGTGGTCCACGGTTGCGCGGAGCCGGTCCAGATGTCCATCCAGGGCCTGGTGTGTGAGTGGTCGTCGAGTGTGCCGGCCTTCAGCCAGGTGATCTCCGGGATCTCGGCGACGATGCCGAAGATCTGTGAGCCGCGGTTCGGGCAGAAGCGGCGCTGACGATCCTCATCGCTGTCGGGTGCCCTTGGACTCGTAGGTCGCGAGCTCGCCGGTGATCGTCAGGCGCGCCGCGCGGACGCACGTGTGAGGTGCCGGCCGCTCGCTGACAATCCCGGCAGTTGCACAGGATCGTCGAGAACGGGATCGGCCTGCCCGCCGCGGAGTAGGGGACGGAGCCGCACAGGCAGCCGCCGGTGATCGGAGGGCGAGTCACGGAGCGCAAAGCGTGCTCGTCGTCGGGTATCACGCCGCGGTCTCCTCGAGCGCGATGCGTGCGAGCACTTGGCCGGCGGCGACCTGCGCGCCGTCGCCGACGATCTCCTCGAGAACTCCGTCGCCGTCGGCGACGATCTCGTGCTCCATCTTCATCGCCTCCATCACGACGAGACGCTGACCGTCGACGACCGCGGCCCCGAGCTCGGCATCGACGGCGATGACCTTGCCGTGCATGGGCGCGACCAAGACGCCTCCGCCGATCGCGTCGAGGGCCCCCGGCGGCAGCGCGCCCACGTCGCGGATCTCGAGGTCGAGACGGTCGAAGCTCACGAGGATCTGCCCGGCGGCCAGCTCGACGCCACGCAGCGGCCGCGCGTCGCCGTCGATGATCGGCGTCTCGCCGTCCAGGGTGACCGCGTGGCCCTCATCGCCGACGAGGATCTCCACGGCGCCCGGCGTTTCGTGCACCGACACGGCGTGGATCGTCTCGCCGATCGCGTACCGGCGACGGCTGTCGAGGGCGCCGGTCGAGGACCAGCCGGCGAGCCCCGGGGCGGCGCGATCGGCCTCGCGCCGCCGCGCGTCATAGAGCCAGGCGGCGATCGCGGCGACGTCGCCGCTCGTGGGCGCGGGCATCCGCGGCGGGTGCTCCTCGAGGAACGCGGTGGTCGCCGCGCCCGCGGCGAACTCCGGGGTGCGGAGCATCGCGACCAGCAGCGTGCGGTTGGTGACCGGGCCAAGGACGGTCGTCTCCTCGAGCGTGCGAACGAGCCGGGTGCGGGCCTGCTCGCGGTCGTCTCCGTGGGCGATGACCTTCGCGATCATCGGGTCGTAGTAGGGGGTGATCGTGCTGCCGGCGACGATGCCCGCGTCGACGCGGATGCCCTCGCCGGCCGGGGCTTCCCAGCGCGCGACCGTCCCGGTCGCGGGGAGGTAGTCGTTGTCGGGATCCTCGGCGTACAGACGCGCCTCGATCGCGTGGCCGGTCATCGTCACCTGGTCCTGGGTGAGCTCCAGGTGCTCGCCGCGGGCGATCCGCAACTGCCACTCGACGAGATCCAGCCCGGTGACCAGCTCGGTGACCGGATGCTCAACCTGCAGCCGGGTGTTCATCTCCAGGAAGTAGAACTCGCCATCGCTGTCGAGCAGGAACTCGATCGTCCCGGCGCCGACGTAATCGACCGCCTGCGCGGCGGCCACCCCGGCCGCGCCCATCCGCGCCCGCAGCGCGGCGTCGACGGCCGGGCTCGGGGACTCCTCGATGACCTTCTGGTGGCGGCGCTGGACCGAGCAGTCGCGCTCGCCGAGGTGCAGGCAGTGGGCGTGGGTGTCGGCGAGGACCTGGATCTCGACATGGCGGGGCCGGACGACCGCGCGCTCGAGCAACAGCTCGTCCGAGCCGAAGGCCGACCGCGACTCGCGGCGCGCGCCGGCGAGCGCGTCGGGCAGCGTCGCGGCGTCGTGGACGAGCCGCATGCCCTTGCCGCCGCCGCCGGCGGCGGCCTTGACCATCAGTGGAAAGCCGATCCCCTGCGCCTCGGCGAGCAGGCGCTCGTCGCCTTGCTCCTCGCCGTCGTAGCCGGGGACGACGGGAACGCCGGCCGCGCGCATCAGGCGTTTCGCGGCGGCCTTGTCGCCCATCGCGCCGATCGCGTACGGGCTCGGGCCGACGAAGACGATGCCGGCGTCCGCGCACGCCTGCGCGAAGCCGGCGTTCTCGGCCAGGAAGCCGTAGCCGGGGTGAATCGCCCCGGCGCCGGTCGCGCGCGCCGCGCGGATGATCCGCGGGCCGTCGAGGTAGGACCGCGCGGCCTCCGGCGGGCCGATCTCGACGGCGAGGTCGCAGGCCGCCACGTGCGGAGCACCGGCGTCGGCCGTCGAGTGCACGGCGACGGCGCGCAGTCCCATCCGCCGCGCGCTGCGGGCGATGCGGACCGCGATCTCGCCGCGGTTGGCGATGAGCAGGGTGTCGAAGCTCATCACATGCGGGCGACGCTGAAGGAGAGGGGATGCGTCTCGGTCAGCTGCGACTCGGCCGCCATCGCCAGGGAGAAGCCGAGCATGTGGCGGCTGTGGCGGGGATCGAGCAGCCCGTCGTCGCACATCCGGCCCGAGCTCACGAACGCCGACTCCTGCGCGTCGTAGTAGGCGGCGATGTCGGCGGCGTACTTGTCCAGCGCGGCGTCGTCGAGCGGCTCGCCGTCGCGGACGGCTTTCTCGGCCGCGACCATCCGCATCGTCTGCGCGGCCTGCTCGGCGCCGAGCACGCCGAGCCGCGCGTTCGGCCAGCACATGATCAGCCGCGGCCAGTAGCCGGCGCCGCACATCCCGTAGTTGCCGGCGCCGAAGCTCGCCCCGATGATCAGCGTGAACTTCGGGACCGACGTCGTCGCGACGGCCTGGATCATCTTTGCGCCGTTCTTGATCATCCCGCTGCGCTCGGAGGCGACGCCGACCATGTAGCCGGTGATGTTCTGCAGGAAGACCAGCGGGACCCCGAGCTGGGTGCAGCGCTGCATGAAGTGGGTCGCCTTCGCGGCGCCCTCGACGTCGATCGCGCCGTTGTTGGCGATGAACCCGGCGGGATGGCCGAGGACCGTCCCCTCGACGCAGACCGTCATCGCCCCGAAGTCGGGCTTGAACTCGAGAAGGTCCGAGCCGTCGGCGATCCGGGCGATGACCTCGCGGCAGTCGTAGGGCTTCTTCACGTCGACGGGGACGACGCCCGCGAGCTCGTCGGGATCGTAGGCCGGGTCCTCGAAGGCGCCTCCCGTCGACGGCTGCCCGGCGTTCCAGCGCAGGCGGGCGACGACGTCGCGGCAGATGCGCAGCGCATCCTCGTCGTCCTCGGCGAGGTGCTCGACGAGCCCGGAGACGCGGGCGTGCATCGACATCCCGCCGAGCTCCTCGGCGTCGGCGATCTCGCCCGTGGCCGCCTTCAGGAGCGGCGGGCCCGCGAGGAAGGCAAAGCCGCGGCCCTTGACGCCGATGACGATGTCGGACATGCCCGGGAAGTAGGCGCCGCCGGCCGTCCCGGACCCGTGCTGGACGGTGATGACCGGGATGCCCGCCGCGCTCAGCTTCGCCTGCATGGCGAACATGCGCCCGGCGCGGTGCCAGAACTCGACGCGGTAGGTGAGCAGGTTGCCGCCCGCCGACTCGACGAGGAAGACGACCGGCAGCCGGTTCTCCAGGCCGATCTCGCAGGCGCGGATGAGCTTCTCCGAGCCGGGCGTCGTGAGCGAGCCCGCGTCGATCCCGCTGTCGTTGGCGATCACGAGGCAGCGCGTGCCGGCGATGAAGCCGATCAGGGTGATCATCCCGCCGCCGGGGACGGTCCCGTTCCCCTCGGGGTCATAGCCGGCGACGTTGCCTAGCTCGAGGACCGGTGCCCCCGGATCGAGCAGCAGCGCGAGCCGCTCGCGCGGGAGCAGCTGTCCGCGCCGGTGGAAGCGCGCGGCCGCCGCGTCCGACCGGGTGCAGGCCTGAGCCTCGAGCTCGCGCATCCGCCCAACGAGCTCGAGCATGTCCGCGCGGTTGCGCCGGAACCCGTCCGAAGCCGGATCGATCCTTGAACGAAACACAGTCATAGCTGAACGCCATTATATTGATCGGGGAGATGGGCAGTCCCGACAAGCCAGCCGTCGACGGTGACGCGGCGGTCGGCACGCGCGGCGACCGGACGCGCCGCGCGATCCTCGCCGCCGCGCGCGAGCGCTTCGCCGCGCACGGCTTCGAGGAGACGACCCTCGTCGACGTCGCCGCCGACGCCGGTGTCTCCGGGCCCACGGTCGCCTTCCACTTCGGCAGCAAGATGGGCCTGCTCAGAGCCGTCGTCGATGACTACTACGAGGACCTGGTCCGCCGCGGGGAGGCCGTGGTCGATGAGCCGTCGTCCCCGATGGATCGACTTGTCGCCTTCGCGCGCTTCTGGCTGCGCGCGATCGACGGGGACTTCGACCTCTTCGGCGTCTTCTTCGGGCAGGGCGGCTTCCGGGACACCGACAGCGAGACCGGCGTGGCGCTGCGAGGCAACAACGCGCGGGTCACCCGGCTGTTCGAGCGTCTCGTGGACGACCTCAAGGCCGACGGGACCCTGCGCGACGATGTGTCCACGCGCCTCGTCCGCGACGCGTTCTTCGGGACCGCCGAGCATGTCCTGCGCGGCCGCCTGCACGGCAGGCGCCGGCTCGACCACCGCCGGGCGGCCGACGAGATCCTCGCGCTCGTGCTGCGTGGTGCCGCCGTCACCCCGTCACGCGCGACGGCCACGGCCGCGGACCGGCTCACGGCGATCGAGACCAAGCTCGACGCCCTGCTCTCGCGCGCGACGGGCTAGGCGCGGCGGGCACGGGGGTCCGGTGGGTCAGCTGGCGCCGACCGCCGCGGAGGGATTGCCCGAGCCGGTCTGCTCGTCGGCCTGCACCTTCGCGTCCTCGGTCACCTCGCCGGCGAGGTAGTTCTGGATGCCCGCGTTCTGCGCCGCCTGCAGGCGCGTGGGCAGCGGGGCGCGCAGCTCGCTGCGGATGGCGTAGTTGAGCGCCCCCTGCAGCGGCTCCTCGAGCGAGCTCGCACCCTCGACGTTGTCGAGCTCGAGCTGGCCCGCCGGCGTGGAGTAGTCGTACAGCTCGCGCTGCTCGCCGATGGAGTCGATCTCGATCGTGCCGGGCACCCAATTCGAGTAGGTGGCGAGCTTGCCGTAGGGGGTGCGCACAGCGATCAGGTGCCGGGGCGCATTCGCCAGGGTGAGGTCTGAGACGAACTCGGTGACGTCCTCGTCGGTGGCGTGGATCGCGTACAGGCGGCCCGGCGCTCCGGGATCACGGCAGATCGCCGCGAGGTCGTGGCGGGCGGCCAGATGGGAGAAGCCGGGCTCGCGCCGCCACTTGCGCGACCCGGTGGCGAGCGTGAGCAGCATCGAGCTGACGTCCGCGCTGGAGGTGAGCTGGGTGCGTGGCACCTGGACGGCAGAGGTCGCCACGCCCCGCGGATCGTGGACGTAGAGCGGCACCCGCGTGGCCTCCTCGTAGGCCGCGGCGCCCTTGCCGCGCATGCCATGCGCCCCGCCGTACTCGCCGTGGTCGGCGGTGAACACGACGATTGTGTTGGCCGCCACCTTGGGCCGGCTCGCGAGGGTATCGAGCACTTTGCCGACCTCGATGTCGACGTAGCTGGCGAGCATCAGGTAGGTGTTCATCAGGCCGCTCCACATCGGCTCGGCGTCCGGGCCGTCGAACGGCACGTCCCCGAACGAGCGGGCCATCGTCGCCTGCAGCGCCTGCTGGAGCTGCGGCTTGTTCGCCGCGGCGAGCTGCTCGGGGGTCTCGAAGTTGGTCGGCATCGCGTCGACGTAGGTCGGGGGCGTGGCCTCGGCGGGGATCTCGTTCGTGTACCGCCACCACCACGCGATGTCGTGGGGGTTCACGAAGGAGACGGTCGTGCACCAGGGCTCGTCCCCGGCGGAGTTGGTGAACCACTCGTGGAACTGGTGGGCGATCTGCGGGTCCTTGCGGGTGCCCTGCCCGGGGCCGCCGTTGGGCGAGGGATAGGTCCCGCCGGAGAAGCCGTACTGGTCGAGCGAGGCGTAGGGGTCGGGGTTCAGGTGCCACTTGCCCCACCAGCTGGTCTGGTAGCCCACCTCGCGCAGCATCGTCCCCCACGTGGGCAGGCCTGGCGACAGCAGGCCCTTGCCGGTGATCAGGCAGCCGGTCTGATGGGAGTACAGCCCGGTGACGAGCACGCCGCGGGCAGGTGAGCAGTCATTGCCCGCGGTGTAGTGGCGCTCGAAGCGCACCGATGAGCGCCCGAGCGCGGCGACGCGCGGCATGACGCTGCCGAGCGGGAGCGACGTCGGAAGCAGCGAGGTCTCGCGCAACTGGTCGACCATGACCACCAACAGGTTCGGTTGCTTGCGCGGCGCGGAGGCCCTGCGCGCGACGGCGGCGGCCGCGGCGCTGGTCGTGCCCATCGTGGCGGCCATGCCGGCGCCGGCGATCACGCCGCGGCGCAGAAAGGTCCGCCGGTCGCAGGCCGAGGCCGCGCTCGTCGCTTGGTTGGGGGGATTGGAGTGCACGCAGGCAGAACACCATCACAGCGCGAAGGTCGCGCACGCCGATTGAAACTCGTTCAGGTCAGGCGGGGGCGGGTCAGCGCGCGGCGCCGCTCGGCGCGCGACGTCGGCGGGAGGATCGGCGGGCCGATCGGGCGGCCGCGGGCGCCGGGCGAGGCGGCGTTCGACGTGTCGCGTGGTTGCCGACCATCCCGTGGTCGATCGCGAGGTGGTCGGCGAGCCGGACGATCTCCGGGCGCTCGCTCGCATCGACGAGGGTGACGCCGACGCCCTTGGCACCGGCGCGTCCCGTCCGCCCGACGCGGTGCACGTAGGTGTCGCTGTCGGCGGGAGGATCGAAGTTGATCACGTGCGAGATGCCGGCGACGTCGATCCCACGGGCGGCGACGTCGGTGGCGACCAGCGTGTCGACCGTGCCCGCCTGGAACCGCGCGAGTGCGCGCTCGCGCTGGCCTTGGGACTTGTTGCCGTGCATGGCGACCGCCTGGACCCCGTGACCGGCCAGGCGCTTGACGAGCCGCTCGGCGCCGCGCTTGGTGCGCACGAAGACGAGGGCGAGCTCGCGCTCCCGGCGCAGCTCGCCGACGAGCGCCTCAACGCGGCCCTCGGAGCCGACCTCGACAAAGCGGTGCTCGACATCGACGCTTGCGCGCCGGACGTCGGGCCCGCGCTGATGGACGATCGCGTTCCGCGTGTACTTCTTGGCCACGCGGCCGGCCTCGCCGTCGAGGGTGGCCGAGAAGCACAACGTCTGCCGCTCGCGCGGACAGCGCGCGACGATGCGATCGACCGCCGGGCGAAAGCCCATGTCGAGCATCCGATCGGCCTCGTCGACGACGAGGATCCGGATCTCCGCGAGCGTGAAGGCCCCGCGGTCGAGCAGGTCCTCCAGTCGTCCGGGCGTCGCGACGAGCAGGTGCGAGCGGGCCGCGTTGCGCGCCTGCTCGACGAAGCCGACGCCGCCGTAGACCGCGGTGACGCGCAGGGCGCGAGCGTGCGCGATCGGGCGGAGCTCCTGCACGATCTGGCTGGCGAGCTCGCGCGTCGGCGCGAGCACGAGACCGGTCGGTCGGGGCGCGTGGGAGTCGAGCCGCTCGACGAGCGGGATCCCGAAGGCGAGCGTCTTGCCCGAGCCGGTGGGCGAGCGCACGAGCACGTCGTGGCCGGCGAGGACGTCGCCGATCACGTCGCGCTGAACGGCAAAGGGTCCGGTGATTCCCTGGTTGCTGAGGGCGTCAACGACCGCGCGGGACACGCCGAGATCGGCGAAGGACTGCTCTGTCATGTGTTACTCCTTGGCGGCGCTTCCAACTGAGCCGCGTACGATTCGGTAGGCCAGGCTGACCCGAACCGCGAACTGCGGGACCCAAGCAAGCTGCCTCGCGGCCGACGGCGTCGACCGCTCACGACAAACCTAGCAGGTGCGTCAGCGCTGCTCGCGGCGCCGGGCCGTCGCCTGCAACGGCTCGATCCCGTCGCGTCTTCTCACGCGTCGAACTCGAGCACTGAGTAGGCGGTGCATCCCAGCTCTTCGTAGGCCTGGTCCTGTGGGTCGACGTCAACCTGACGCCACACGACGAACGGGCGCCGCGGGCCGAGGTCGAAGATCGCCATCACGACGCCGCCGCGGACCGGATCGGGACTGCCCACCGCGGTGACACAGTCGACGCCGCCACGGCGCATGTCCAGCTGCCGGATCCGGCGAGCGCTCGGCCGCAGGCCGAGATCCGCTTCGACCTCGCTGCGCATACCGCGGTACTCGTCCTCGGCCACGCTGGGATCCCCGGGGACACCCGGGATGAAGAACGTGCTCGGTCCGCTCATCCGCGGCGGCCGCGTGAGCCGCGTGCCCCGTTGGGCGGGGCGGGGCGGGGCGGGTACTGCAGGCGTTCCTCGTCGGTCATCTGGCGAATCACCAAGGCGCCGGTCTTCACCTGTTCGTCCATCATCGCCAGTTTCTCCGCGCGCTTCTCCTGCGCCCGCTCACTCATGCTCTTCATCGGATCATCTCCACTCGGCGCGGGGTTGCCAGGCCGGGGGACCGATTCGCTTCGCCCACCGATCCCCCTTCGACCGCTCGACTCGAGCGCTCGTCCTCGGCTGGGTGCTTCGATGTTGCGGGAACCATGGCCCGCCGCCTCTCCTTGGAGTGTGGCCCGGGGCGGGCGCCTCCGCCGCGCCCCGAACGTGCAAACGGCCTGTCGTTCGACGAGCCGCTACAGGCTCTGCACGTTGATCGCTCGTGGTCCCTTCGGCCCGTCCTCGGTCTCGAAGGAGACCTTCGCGCCCTCGGCGACCGAGCGGTAGCCCTCGCCGATGATCGTGCTGTGGTGCACGAACAGATCGGGCGTCTGGTCGTCGGGGGTGATGAACCCGAACCCCTTGTCGTCGCTGAACCACTTCACGGTTCCCGTTGCCATGTGCTTCTCCCGGATCTCAGGTGCGTGCGGACGCGGAAGGTGCTGGTCGCAACGACTACGAGCGCTTACACGTTGACGCCGAGCCCCCATAGGCCCGGCCAACTCAACCGAGTTTAGCAGTGGCGGCGCGGCGCCGACCGGCGCTGCGCTAGCGTTGGTGCTTCGCGCGCCAACCCGAAACGCCTGGTCGAAGAGACCATGCTTGGGGAGGGGGTCGTGGCCGACGTCGTCGCGACGGCAGCGGTGCCCAGTCCGACGTCGGCCGATGTGGCTCACGCCGAGAACGTCGCGCTTCACCGTACGATCACCGCCGTGGCGCCGGGCGCCCTCGGCGTCGCACTGTGGCAGGCCTGGAACGGCCTGCTACGAATGAGTGACCTCGGCGTCTTCGCGATTCTCCACATCGCGACGGGGGAGTGGGGATCACCGTCGCCGTTCACCGTCTGTTCACCCACCGCAGCTTCAAGGCCCGACCAGTCATGTCGTTCATCGACCGGACGTTCCTGGTTTGGGCGGTCGCGGGGCTCGCGGCCGCGTCGGCCGCTCGGTCGATGCCGGGGCTGACCGGCGTGCTGTGGGCCGGGGCGGTGAGGGTGCTGCTCCTGCCTCACGTGACCAACCGCGTCAACTCGATCTGTCACGCGTTCGGCCGTCGCGGCCTCCGGGCCACCGACGAGTCCCGCAACGTGTCCTGGCTGGCGCCGGCGTCCTTCGGCGGGTTTTGGCACAACAACCGTCACGCGTCCCCGACCTCCGCGAGGCATGGCCTCGGCCGGTGGCCGGTCGACCCGTCCGCGCTGGTCATTGCCGGCCTGGAGCGAGCCGGGCTGGCGTGGGACGTGGTGTGGATCTGGCCGAGCCGGCAGGGCGC
The DNA here is from genome assembly GCA_036266975.1 of Solirubrobacteraceae bacterium. Lineage (GTDB taxonomy): Bacteria > Actinomycetota > Thermoleophilia > Solirubrobacterales > Solirubrobacteraceae > DATAWZ01. Next base: position 4,337 of record DATAWZ010000122.1, on the reverse strand, counting down.
CGCGGCATTATCCGGCCCCGCGAGGGCCTGGCATGGACCGCGGCTCCAGCCGGCGTCGATCCTGCCTCGCGGGGCGCAGCGAGAGCGTGGCGACCGTGATCATGCAGAGGTGGCGACCCCGCGTGGAGCGGCGGTGCTCGCCAGCACCTGGTGAAGCGAGGCGAGGTCTCGATGGGCGTACCCGAGGGCCCGTGCTTTGGACAGCATCTGGTCGGCGACCGCGGTTGACGGCAGGGGGATGTGCAGATCGCTCCCCGCTTCGCGCGCGAGCCGGATGTCCTTGTGCATCAGCGCCACGTCGAACCATGCGTGCTCGGGCAGGTCAAGGAGCAGGGGGATCCTGGCCCGGAGCATCGGCGAGCCGATCGAGCTGGTGCCCATCACCTCAGCCGCCTTCTCGGGGTCCACGCCGGCGCTCTCGGCGAGCAGCAGCCCTTCGCTGAACGCCAGGGTCTGCACGGCGAGGCTGATGTTGATCGCGAGCTTGACCAGCAGGCCCTGGCCGTTGACTCCGATATGCGTGACCGGTTCGCCGAGCTCGCGCAACAACGGCCGGACGGCCGCAAATGCGCCCGGTTCACCGCCGACCATGATCGCCAGCGTTCCGGTATCGGCCTGCGGGATGCTGCCGGAGACGGGCGCGTCGAGCATCTGGGCGTCGCGCCTGCGTACGCGCTCGGCGAGCCGCTGGCTGGTCTGCGGGCTCACGGTGCTCATGTCGACGTACAGCTTCCGTGGCGCGAGGCCTGCGAGGAGCCCGTCTGGCCCGGCGACGATCGCTTCCAGCGCCTCGTCGTCGGTGACCATGCTGAACACGACCTCCGCGGCCGCTGCCACCTCCCGCGGGGTATCTCGCCAGATCAGGCCGCGCTCGATCAGCGGCTGGGCCTTGGACGCGGTCCGGTTGGTCCCGTAGAGCGGATGGCCGGCGTCGAGCAGCCGGTCGGCGAGCCGGCTGCCCATCGCTCCGAGGCCGATGAAGCCGATCGTGGTCATCGTGCGCTCCCTTCGATCTCGGCGAGATCCTGCTCGGTCAGCTCGAGGCTCGCCGCGGGGAGGATCGACTCGACCTGGTCGGGTCGACGGAAGCCGACGATCGCACCGTTGACGGCGGGATGGCGCAGCGTCCACGCGACCGCGACCGCGCCTGGAGTGGTCTCATGCCGGTCGGCCACCGCCCTCAGGCGCCCGACCAGCTCGAGGTTTCGCTCGAGCTGGGGCGGGTTGAACCGCGGGTCGCGCTTGCGCCAGTCGTCGTCGGACATCTGGGCGATCCGCTCTCTGGTCATGCGACCCGTCAGCAGCCCCGAGGCCATCGGCGAGTAGACGATCACGCCGATCCCGTTTCGCTCGGCGAACGGCAGGACCGCCGGTTCGACGTCGCGCTCGATCAGCGAGTACTGGGGCTGCAGCGTCTCGACCGGCGCGATCTGCCCAATCACGTGCAACTGCTCGGCGTCGAAGTTGGAGACGCCGATGTGGCGCACGAGGCCCTGCTCCCTGAGCTCGGCGAGCGCCGCCCACCCCTCCTGGATGTCGGTCTGAGGGATCGGCCAGTGGATCTGGTAAAGGTCGATCGCATCGACTCCCAGCCGCCCGAGGCTTGCCTCCGCTTCGCGCAGGATCGAGTCGCGCCCCAGACTGTGTACGACCGTGCGGTCGGGGCCTTCGAGCAGCGAGGCCTTGGTGAACACGTACGGTCGCCAGCTGAGACCGGCCAGCGCGCGGCCGACGATCCGCTCGGAGCGGCCGAACCCGTAGGCGGCGGCGGTGTCGATCCAGTTCACCCCCTGCTCAAGCGCGCGACGGATCGCGGCGATCGACTCCTCGTCGTCCTGCGGTCCCCAGCCGAACTCCCAGTCGCCGCCGCCGATCGCCCAGGCGCCGAACCCGACGCGGGTGATCTCGATGCCGGTGCGGCCGAGCGGGGTTGTCCTGAGTTCTGTGCGGTACATGGTTGCTCCTCTCAGCGGAGGCGGGTTGGGGTTGTGAAGTGGGGCGGCCGCCGCGGCGACCGAGCAGCGATGGCGCGGCGGCGAGGATCCCGGCGGCGAGCAGCCCGGCGAACACGAGCAGGCTCACGCGCACCGACGCGATCTGGGTCAGGGCGCCGATGCCGATCACCGGCACCGACAGGCCGAGGTAGGCGGCGAGGAAGATGCCCGCCAGCGCCTCGGCACGATGCTCCTCGGCGGCGGCCTCGGACGCGGTGGCGATCGCGCTCTTGAACGTCAGGCCGCAGCCGGCGCCGACGATGACGTCGCCGGCGAGGAACAGGCCCAGGCTCGGGGAGGCGAGCCAGACGGCGATCGTCATCAAGCCGAGCCCCGTCAGGAGCGCGGGGATGGCCGCGGTCACCAACTGCGGCGTGGGGCGGGACGCGGTGAGCGCTTGCGCGAGGGCCGCCGTTGCGAAGGCCGCGAACGAGACAGCGCCAGCCAGCGCGTGCGAGTGCTGATGCAGCGTCCCGGCCAGGAAGCTCGGCGCCAGCGAGGTCAGCAACCCGAACACCGCGAAGGCGATCGCGGCGCCGAGCGCGGCGGCGAAGAAGCGACCGCGCGAGTCCGCCGGCACCGAGATGCGCTGCGATCGATAGCGCGCATGCGGAGCTTGCCGTTCGCGCGTCTCGGGCGCGGCCCGCAGCGCCAGCCACGCCACGGCCAGCGCCGCGGTGAACACGAGAAACGGCACCCGCAACGGCTGGGTGACCCACTGCGCCAGCAGCCCGGAGACTAACCCGCCGGCGCCGAGCCCGCCCAGGTTCGCGCCGGTCGCGACGATCTGCGCGCGGCGGGGGTCGGGACCGTGCAGCTCTGACAGCCACGCGGTGGCCGTCGCGGTGACCGCGCCGATCCCTACGCCGCTCAACCCCCGCGCCACGAGCAGGCCCGGCAACGCGGGCCAAAGCAGGAACACGACCGAGGCGAGCGTCTCCAAGGCGAGGGCCGCCATCAACACGCGGCGACGGCCGTGCCGGTCAGAGAGATGGCCGGCGAGGAACAGGCTGATCGCGACCGCCAGCGCATACACGGCGAATGCGACCGTGATGGTCAACGACGAGAAGCGATCGCGCTGCGCGTACAGCAACCACAGCGGCGTCGGCACGGTGGTGAACGCCATCACGGTCGTGAACGCGAACACCACCACCCAGAACCCAAGGCGACTGCGGGCCGCGGCCGGGGGGCGATCTTGTCGTGTTGGCGTTTCCGTCATCGCGAACCAGGATCGTCGAGGCGCTCATCTGTTTCAACGCAAACCATTGATTACGGTTATCGCCTAAAGCGATAGATTGCCGGGATGGAACTACGGCAGCTGGCCACCTTCGTCGCCGTCGCCGAGGAGGCCAGCTTCACCCGCGCGGCCGGGCGCCTGCACATCGTGCAGTCGGCCGTTTCGGCCGGCGTACGCAGCCTCGAGAAGGAGCTCGGGGCGATGCTGTTCGACCGGTCTACGCACAGCGTGAGGCTGACCGACGCCGGCCACGCGCTTCTCCCAGAGGCGCGTGCGACCCTCGCTGCCGCGCAGGCAGCGAGGGACGCCGTCGACGAGGCACGCGGCGGCCTACGCGGGACGGTCGTGCTCGGCACGATGCAGGCCCAGGGGATGCGAGCGATCGACCTCGCCGGGGTTCTCGCCGCATTTCGTGCCGAGCACCCCGGAGTCGGCGTGCAGATTCGCCACTCCGGCGGCTCCAGTGAGCTGGCCCGCGACGTCCGGGATGGGCGCCTTGATCTCGCGTTCGTCGCTTTCCCCGGCGACAGCCCTCCCGGCGTGGAGCTCCTTCCACTGGCGTGTGAGCCGATCATGCTCGCCATGCCCGCCGGGCATCCGCTCGCCGCGCGCACCGACGTCGAACTGTCCGCGCTCCGCGACGAGCCCCTGGTCGATCTCCCGGCCGGCTGGGGTATCCGGATGGCGGTCGACCGCGCATTCGCCGCGGCGGGCCTGAGCCGCACCATCACCTACGAGGTCAACGACACGGCCACGATGCTCGAGCTCATCCGCAACGGACTCGCGATCGGCATGCTCCCCCGATCGCTTGCCGACGGCACCCGCGACATCGTGTTCGTCCCGACCCGCGACCAGGTACCACCATTCCAGACAGCGATCACGCTTCCGGCCAACCGCCGACTCAGCGCCGCCACCCGAGCGATGCTCGAAACGATCAAGCGCGGACCACGGCGCGGGATCGCCTATCGCGTCGAGGGGTGCCCTGCCTGCTAGTGGTGCCTCCGGTAAATCCGGTCGTCGATTCGCGAGCGAAAATCGAGCATGGCCAGGACGCAGGGAGCCGGAATAGCAGCGCTATTTCGGCTCCCGAGGACGCCGCCAGGCGA
>DATAWZ010000121.1:0-3780 GCA_036266975.1 Solirubrobacteraceae bacterium | reverse complement strand
CGCCGGTGGCGCGATCCTGTTCCCCTCGCTGGCGGCGCTGTTCGGGTTGGTCCTGCGCGGCCACTTCGACCCCGGCGCGGCCACGGTCCCGCCGCACACGCCCACGGCCAAGGGCATCGTGGCCGCGTCCGCCCGCGGGCTACTGACCCGGACGGCCGCAGCGCTCCTGATCGCGGGGTTCGGGCTGCTCACGGTCGCGGACGCCGGCTGGGCGCACGCGATCGGCGTGGCGTGCCTGCTGGCGTTCGTGGTCGTCGCGTTCCTGGCGGTGGCGCCCACGGAACTCGCCGCGCACGACGACGCTTTGTAGCGGGCCTGCTACCTCGTCCGGACGGGGTCGGACGGACCCACGGACGCCGCGAAGCGGCCCAGAATCAGCGTCGGCGGCCCGGGGGAATCCGCCCCCATCGTGGCGGTCTCTCGTATATCTACGAGGCGGATTCCCCGACGACGCGCGACCCCGAATACGGCCAGTGCGCACGACCACAACCCGGCGGTGCCCACGAGCGTCTCGGCCAGGCTGGCGCCGGCGGCCAGCACCGCGATCCCGAGCGCGAGCAGCACGACGCCGATCAGCGCCATGTCGTTGCTGCTCATCCGCTTCGTGGTCCTCATATTCGGCAACATCGGCATCCGGCCCCGCGTTCTTGACCAGTAGCGTGCTCGCTGATGGCCGCCACGAACCCGCCCCTGCGCCGCAATCGCGACTACATGCTCGTGTGGGCGGGCCAGGGCCTGTCCGAGCTCGGTTCACAGGTCTCGACCGTCGCTTACCCGCTGCTCGTGCTCGCTCTGACCGGGTCGCCGGCCCGGGCCGGCGTGGTCGGGCTCGCGGCCACGCTGCCCCTGCCGCTGCTCGCGCTCCCGGCCGGCGTCCTGGCCGATCGGTTCGACCGCAAGCGCCTGATGCTTACGTGCGACGGGATTCGGGCCGCCGCGCTCGCGGCGCTGTCGATCGCGATCCTCAGCGGCAGCGTGGCCTACGCGGTGGCGATCGCGGTGGCGTTCGTCGACGGCTCGCTGATGACCGTGTCGTTCGTGACCGAGCGGGGCGTGCTGCGCCAGCTCGTACCGGCGGAGCAGCTCTCGACGGCGTTCGCGCGCAACGAGTCCGTGTTCTATGCCTCGAGCATCGTCGGGCCGCCGCTCGGCGGGCTGCTGTTCTCGATCTCACGTGCGGTGCCGTTCCTGGCCGATGCGGTGTCCTACTGCTGCTCGGCCACGGCCACGCTGCTCACGCGCACCCAGTTCCAGGAGGAGCGCACGGGAGAGCGCGGCCCGCTCAGGTTCGAGCTGACCTCAGGGCTGCGCTGGCTCTGGCAGCAGCCGCTGCTGCGCGCCTCCGCACTGGTCGCCGCGGCCAGCAACCCGACCTATCGCGCCCTGTACCTGTTGCTCGTCGTCCTGGCCAAGCGGCACGGCGCGTCCTCGAGCCTGGTCGGGGTGATGTTCGCGATCATCGCGGTCGGGGGACTGCTGGGTGGGCTGATCGCCGGGTCGCGCCTGGCCGACATCTCCGCCCGCACCGCCGTGCGCCTGGACGCCTGGACGTGCGCGGTGCTGATGCCGCTGCTGCTGATCGCCCGCGGGACGCTGTTCACCGCCGTGCTCGTCGCGCTGATCGAGCTGCCGGCGCCGCTGGTCAACTCGACCGTCCAGGCGCTGCGCGGGACGCTCGCCCCGGACAACATGCAGGGTCGGGTCCATGCCGCGGCCGGCGCCTTGTCTCAGTCGCTGGCGTGGGCCGGGGCGCTGGGGATCGGCCTCGCGCTCGAGCACTTCTCGAGCACCGCGGCGATCCTGGCGCTGTGCGGCTGGGCGCTGATCGTCGCCGCGGCCGCGACGTTCAGCCCCGGCATGCGCTCCCAGTCGGTGGGGGCCCGCGAATGACCGCTACCGCGGTCGATCTCACCGGCCGGACGTTCCTCATCACCGGGGCCAACGCCGGCATGGCCGGACGTCGCGGGATGACCGCCGGCGGCTTCGAGCTGACGTTCGGCACCAACTACGTCGGCCCGTTCCTGCTCACGAGCCTGTTGCTGGACCGCCTGGTCCAGAGCGCGCCCGCCCGAATCGTGAACGTGGCCAGCGAAGCCCACTACGGCGTGTCCGGGATCGACTTCGAGGCGGTGCGCAAGCCGACCCGGACGATCACCGGATTTCACGAGTACGCGGTGTCGAAGCTGGCCAACGTCCTCCACGCCCAGGCGCTCGCGGACCGGCTCGAGGGCACCGGGGTCACGGCCTACTCGCTGCACCCGGGCGTGATCGCGTCCGACATCTGGCGGCGAGTGCCGTGGCCGGTCCGCTCGCTGATGAAGCTGCGGATGGCCTCACCCGAGCAGGGGGCGAGGACCACGCTGTACTGCGCGACCGCCCCGGAGCTGGCCGCCGAGAGCGGTCACTACTACGACGACTGCTCGCGCAAGCAGCCGGGCGCGGCCGTGACCCCGGCGCTGGCCCGCGAGCTGTGGGAGCGGACCGCCGGCTGGATCGCCGACGGCGCGTAGGCCGTCCCCGCCTGCACGATCAGCGCGAACGCGGTAGCGCCGGCGAACGCGGGCGCGATGCCGTAGGGCCCGATCACCAGCGCCACGAGCTCGCAGAACGCGACGAAACCCGCCATCCCGGCCAGCATCCCCCGGAGCAGCCCGACGACCGCCTCCGCGCCCGCCTCGCGATGGGTGGACACAGCCAGCACGCACGCCAGCACCGGGAGCGCCGCGAGCATGCCGCCCGCCAGCGGCCCGAGCGCGCCCGCGGCGGCCGCGAGCAGCGTCACCAGCGCCGCGGTGAGCGCCATCCGGGCCGGGATTGCCGCGCGAGACCGCGGCTCCCGGGCGGGTTCGACCGCCGGCGCACCGGGCACGGGCGGGAGTGCGCGGAAGGCGACCCCCAGCGACAGCGTGGCCACGATCAGACCGGCCGGCGACCCCGCGCCCCGTGCCACCCACCCGACCGCGAGCGCGCACGCGCCGGCGCACGCCCATCCTGCGAGCAGGCTCGCGCGCCACGAGCGCCGGACCGCGGCACGCGCGTAGGCCACCGCGAACGCGCCCAGCGCGACCAGCCCGAGCAGCGTCCCGTTCGCCGCTCGCGCGGCGAACGCGTGGCCGTGCTCGAGCGCGAGGATCAGCAGCACGGGTCCGACGATCGCCGGGAACGCGCTCACCACTCCCCCCGCGCGCGATCCCCAGCGCCCGGCGGCGAGCGTCGACGCCGCCACCAGGGCGGGCGCGACCACCAGCTCGACCACCGTCTCGACCACGGTGCGGCAGCGTAACCGCCGCCGGGCGTCTTCGATGCGCCCGCTAGCCGCCGGCGCGCGCGAAGCCGCGAACCGCGTCCGCGAACACGCGCGGCGCGTGGACCATCCAGCTGTGCCCCAGGTGCGGGACCTGCCACAGCCGCGCGCCGGGGATCCGCGCGGCAATCTCACGGGCGTCGGGGACGCTGACCCACTCCCACCGGCCGTGGGTGACGAGCGTCGGCGCCTGCACCCGGGCGAGCTCGCGGCGGATGTCGATCGTGGCGATCTCGTCCACGAGTGCGCGCCAGCCGTCGCCGGCCACGTCGGAGACGCCGCGGGCGACCCGGTCGGGCACCATCCGGTACAGGCGGAGCGTCACCCCCTGCTCAGGCGCCGGGATCCTCGGCCACGGCCTGCTGGACCCGCGCGCCCGCGAGCTCATGATCCAGCGCACCTGCGCCCGCTGCGGCGCCGAGTACGAGTGGGGCGTTCACGCCACGTTCTTCGGCCCCGGCGTCGGGCTCGACGAG
>DATAWZ010000120.1:0-42082 GCA_036266975.1 Solirubrobacteraceae bacterium | reverse complement strand
GCATAGACGTCGTTGATGTGCAGCGGGTGGTGGTTCATCGTGATCAGACAGAACAGATGATCGTCCGCCTCGGTCACTGTCTTGGCCGGCCAGTGCTTGTACACGTCGCCCACCTCGAACTCCTCGAGGTAGCGACCGTAGGGATGGGCGCCGCTGGCCTCGCGCGCCGCCTGATCGGTCTCGATTGTCATGCGCCTGATCCTAGGCGACGCAGACCCGCGGGCGCGCCTCGCTGTCGGCGAGGGGGCACACGATCAGCGCCTCGCTGGCCTGCACCGGCGGCCCGCACGGTGGGCATCCGCACACCGTGCACGGGACGCACTGCGCGGTCGGCGGGCAGCAGAGCTGCTGGCGCACCCCGGTCGTGGGGGCGCACGTGCTCGGCGAGGTGGTGATCGCGCTCTTGAACGCGGGGTCCACCGTGCGCCCGCAGGCCGCGTCCCAGGCCTCGGCGATCGCGGCGGTGGCGGCGAACCCCGAAACGCTCGCGCCGGGATCGGCCAGAAGGTGGAGGTTGGAGGCGGGGAGTGGTCCGCTGCCGGCCGGCGTTGTACACATTGTCGGCGCGGTCGCCGGCGGACGGCTCAGAACGTCGACCACGCTCTCGACGCCACCGGCCCGCAGCGCACGCCGAGCGCGGATGCGCCAGGCGACCCTGGTCGGGGTGTCAAGGGCGGAGGCGCGGGTGACGATCAGCACCAGCAGCCGCCCGCCGCTCGCCGGCTCGGGGGTCAGCGCCGCCGCGTCGACCACGTCGGCGCCGTAGGGCTCGAGCGCCTTCACCGCGAGATCGAGCCGGCCCGGGCGGAAGCGCAACTCGGCGAGCGTGAGGTCGTTGGGCGAGGGGGTCCCGATCGAGACCGTGCGCGTGTGCGTGCGGGTTGCTGGGCCACGCGCGGCGTCGGCGATGCTCGCGCCGGCCACGAGCAGGGCGCCCAGGGCAACGGCGAGGAGAGCCAGACGCCTCATGGATGAAAGGTACCCGCCGACCGCCACGACCACGCCCGTGTACTAGCGTTCGCGCGATGCGCAACCCCCGTTCGTTCTTCGATCCGCTCGCCATCGGCGCGCCCGAGCCGGTCCGGTCGATTCCGGTCACCCCCTCGCGGATGATCCACTTCCTCGACTTCTCCAATGAGAAGATGGTCGCCAAGGTGCCCGACATCGCACCGACGGTGGACATCCTGCTCGGCAACCTGGAGGACGCCGTCCCCGTCGACCGCAAGGAGGCGGCGCGCGCCGGCCTGATCAAGGTCGGCAAGGAGACGGAGCTCGGCGACACCGCCCTGTGGACGCGGGTGAACTCGCTCGAGTCCCCGTGGGTCCTGGACGACCTGACCCAGCTCGTCGGCGAGATCGGCGACAAGCTCTCGGTGATCATGGTCCCCAAGGTCGAGGGCCCGTGGGACATCCACTACGTCGACCGCCTGCTCGCCCAGCTCGAGGCGCGCGCCGGTCTGAACACGCCGCTCCTCGTGCACGCGATCCTGGAAACCTCGCTGGGCGTGGCCAACCTCGAGGAGATCGCCGCCGCCAGCCCCCGCATGCAGGGCATGAGCTTCGGGTCGGCCGACCTGGCCGCCTCGCGACGCATGAAGACGACCCGCGTCGGCGGCGGCCACCCGGGCTACCGCACGATCGCCGACCCCGATCCCGACGACCCCGAGGCGCCGCGCGCGAGCTACCAGCAGGACCCGTGGCACTACTCGATCGCGCGCATGGTCGACGCCTGCACGGCGGTCGGCGCACTTCCGTTCTACGGGCCCTACGGCGACATCCGCGACACGCTCGGCTGCGAGACCCAGTTCCGCGCCGCCTTCCTGCTCGGCTGCGTCGGCGCCTGGTCGCTGCATCCCGCGCAGATCACGATCGCCAAGAAGGTCTTCAGCCCCGACCCCGAAGAGGTCGCGTTCGCCAAGAAGGTGATCGAGGCGATCCCCGACGGGCGCGGCGTGCACATGATCGACGGCAAGATGCAGGACGACGCGACCTGGAAGCAGTGCCAGGTGATGGTCCAGCTCGCCCAGATGCTCGCCCGCAAGGACCCCGAGCTCGCCGAGGCGTACGGCATGTCCGCCGCCTAGGTGGTGAGCAGCGCCGCGCCGAACGCACCGAGCGCGTCGTTCACCACCTCCGGCGAGCATCCGTTCATCGTGCCGGCAGGGTCACGAGCGTCCGGGTCACCCTCGTCGGCGGCAGCGGCGCTCCTGGCCACGGCCGGGACGCCGCCCCCGGCGGGATCGGGGCGACGGTGACCGCGACGATCGCGGTCACGCCCGGGCAGACGCTCTTCGCCGAGGTCGGCGGCGACGGTGTGACCCCGCCGTCCAGCACCCCGATCGCCGGCGGCGCGAACGGGGGCGGCGGCGGGGGCCCGTCGTCCCGCAGCCTGCAGGACGACGAATCCGGGGGCGGGGCAAGCGACGTGCGGATCTGCTCGGTCAGCGCGAGCTGCGCCGGCGGCTCGCTCGCCTCGCGCCTGGTCATCGCCGCGGGCGGCGGTGGCGGCGGCGGGGGTGGTCAGGCGTTCACCCAGGCGCAGGGCACGACCGTGCCCGCCGGAGACGGCGGCGCGTTCGAGCAGCCGGGATATCCCGGCGCCATCGACAACGAGGGCGACGCGAGCGGCACCGGTGGCGGTCAGGGGACCCCGACCGCGGGCGGTTCGGCCGGCGCGAATTCGACCCAGACCGCCGCCACGGGCGCAACCGCGATCGGCGGCAGCGGGGGCTCGGCCTGCTCCGGCGGAGGCGGCCTGTTCGGGGGCGGCGGCGAGGGGCGGTCCACCGGCAACCCGCCCCCACTGCGCTGCGGGATCGACGGGAGCGGAGGCGGGGGCGGCGGCGGATCCTCGGGCGTCCCGGCCGGCACGGGCGGCGTCTCGGGGTTCGCCTGCGAGCGCCGCGTTCACGGTGCTCGCGCCCTGATCGCCGCCCGGATGGCCCTGGTGCGCACCGGGAGGGCGAGATAGCGTCCGGCCATGCGCTTGGCCGCCGCGTCGCTCACGCTCGTTCTCGCCGTCCCGGCGACGGCGATGGCCGCCGATTACCCCGGCGGCGTCACCTACACGACCTCGGGCCAGCACACCTTCATCGTCCCCCCCGGCGTCTCGGCCCTGCAGGCCACGCTGATCGGCGGGCAGGGCGGTCGCGGGCAGGGACCGGACGGACAGCAGGCGATGGGCGCCCCGGGCGGGCTCGGCGGCACCGTCCAGGCGACGATCGCCGCCGTTCCCGGCCAGACGCTCTACGCGGTCGTCGGGGGCGATGGGTTCAGCTTCAACGGGGTCCCGGGCGACACCGGCGCCGGCGGCTTCAACGGCGGGGGAACCGGCGGCATCGAGACCTTCGACATGGGCCTGGGCGGCGGTGGCGGAGGCGGCGCGAGCGACCTGACCACGTGCTCGATCACCGTCTCGGACTGTCCGGGGCCGGCACCGGCCGATCCGCGGCTCGTGGTGGCGGCCGGCGGCGGAGGCGGCGGCGGGATCGGCCAGGGGTCCACGGCCCCGGTCGCCGGCGGCGCCGGGGGCAGCGCGGGGGCGGTCGGGGTCGCCGGCGCACCGGATGGACAGGGTGACAACGGCGGCAGCCCCGGCGGGCCGGGCAGCGCGGGCGCCGGCGGCACCAACGGTGAGTTCACGGGCGGGCAGGTCGCGACCGTCGGCGCGCTCGGCGACGGCGGGGTCGGCGGCCAGTCGATCTACGGCGGCGGCGGGGGTGGAGGCGGCGGCGTCTACGGGGGCGGAGGCGGAGGCGCAGGCGCGACGATGAAGAACGGCGGCACGCCGCCGCCGTCGGCGTTCAACGGCGGCGGAGGCGGCGGGGGCGGCGGCTACTCGGGGATCCCGGCCGGCACGGGCGGGGTGCTGAGCTTCGCCTCGCTGCCGACCGCCGCGGGCGCGCAGCCGATGATCAGCCTGAGCTGGGTGAGCACGCTGCCGCCCGCCCCGGGGGAGTTGTGGGTCAAGCCGCCGCGGGTGGTGCGCGGACACAAGCACGCCGGCGTGATCTCGTTCTCGCTCGCCTTCCCGGCGCAGGTGACGCTCACCTTCACCACGACCAAGAAGGGGCGGATCTCGCACGGACACTGCGTCGCGGGCCGCCCCTCGCACCGCCATCGCGGGTGCCTGCGGACCGTCGCCATCAAGGGCGCGATCTCGCGCTCGCTTCCGGCGGGAGCGCACAAGTTCGCGTTCAACGGCATGCTCGACGGCGGGGTCCACCTCAAGCCCGGCGTCTACGTGATGCACGCCGTCGACGTGCTCGCCTCGGGGGCCAGCTCGCCGACCGTCGTCACCGGTTTCGACCTGCTCCGCTAGTCTTCCGCGCCGCCTATGCGCTTCTACGAATACGAGGCGCGCGAGATCGTCAAGCGCGCCGGCATCCCCGTCACCGACTTCGGGTTCGCCACCACCCCCGAGCAGGCCCGCGAGATCGCCCAACGGATCGCCGGGCCGACCGTGATCAAGTCCCAGGTCCTCTCGGGCGGGCGGATGAAGGCGGGCGGCGTCCAGTTCGCCGAGACCCCCGACGAGGCCGCCGCGCACGCCGAGACGGTGCTGCAGCTGGAGATCGGCGGGCACATGCCGCGCGGCGTTCTGGTCGACACTCGGGCCAGCGTCAAGCAGGAGTACTACGCCGGCGTGGTCTGGGACGGCCCGCGCAAGCGCCCGGTGATGCTGTTCAGCGACATGGGCGGGATCGACATCGAGCAGGTCGCCGAGGAGCATCCCCACCACGTCGGCCGGGGGCACCTCTCGAACATCCTTCCGCTCAGCGACTTCCAGGCCAAGCAGGTGATCGCCGCCACCGGCGTGACCGGCTCGCGCCTGAACCGCCTGGTGCCGATCCTCACCCGCCTGGCCCAGCTGTTCGTCCAGCACGACATGACCCTCGCCGAGATCAACCCGATCGGCGAGCTCGAGGACGGGACGTTCGTCGCGCTGGACGCGCACATGGAGATGGAAAACGAGGCCCGGCCGCGCCAGAAGGCGCTCCTGGAGCAGCTCGGCGTCGGCGACGAGGAGACCCGCCAGGCCCGCGAGGCGACCGCGTTCGAGCTCGCCGGCGAGGAGGTCGACAGCCAGGACCACCGCGGCGTGGCCGGCAACGTCACCGAGTTCGACGGCAACCTCGGCCTGGTCATCGGCGCCGGCGGCGGGTCGCTGACGCTGTTCGACGCCGTCCGGGCCCACGGCGGCGAGCCCGCCAACTACTGCGAGATCGGCGGCAACCCGTCGGTGGCCAAGGCCTGCGGGCTGGCCAAGCTCGTGCTCACCAAGCCGGGCGTCGACAAGATCGCGGTGATGATGTCGATCGTCTCCAACACCCGCGTGGACATCGTCGCCCGCGGCGTGATCAAGGCGTGCCTGGAGCTCGGGATGGACCCGGCGGAGAAGATCGCCTATTTCCGCATCCCCGGCGCGTGGGAGGAGGAGGGCTTCAAGATCCTCGCCAAGTACGGGGTCGACTACGCCGACCGCTCGGTCTCGCTCAACGAGGCCGCCCGGCGCGCGGTGGAGAAGATCCAAGGAGCGGCGACGTGAGCATCCTCGTCGACGCCGGCACGACCTTCATCGTCCAGGGCATCACCGGCCGCGAGGCGGTCAACCTGACCCGTGAGTGCCTGGACTACGGCGCGGGCGCCAAGGTCGTCGGCGGCGTCACGCCGGGCCGGCTCGGCCGCGAGGTCCACGGCGTCCCCGTCTTCGACACGGTGGCCCAGGCCGTCGAGCACCACGGCGGGCCGATCGACGGCTCGGTCGTGACCGTCCCCCCCGGCTTCACCAAGGACGCTGTCTTCGAGGCGATCATGAACGGGGTCAAGCTGATCGTCATCGTCACCGAGCGCATCCCGCGCGCCGACGTCGCCCAGATGGTCGAGCTGGCCACGATGCACGGCGCCCGCATCATCGGGCCGAACTGCCTGGGGCTGATCGTCCCCGACGTGATCAAGATGGGCGGCATCGGCGGCCCGGCGAAGAACGCCGCGCAGGCCTACGCTCCCGGCCCGATCGGCGTCATCTCGCGCTCGGGCGGCATGACCACCGAGATGTCGTCCACGCTGAAGGCCGCGGGCCTGGGGCAGTCGACCGCCGTCTCGATCGGCGGCGACGCGATCATCGGCTCGACCTACGCCGAGCTGATGCCGCTGTTCGAGGCCGACCCCGAGACCAAGGGCATCGTGATCTACACCGAGCCCGGCGGGCGCATGGAAGCCGAGCTCGCGCGCTGGGTGACCGAGAACAACTCGCGGCTGCCGATCGTCGCCTTCATGGCCGGCCGCTTCATGGACGAGATGCCCGGCATGAGCTTCGGCCACGCCGGGACGATCGTCGAGGGCAAGGAGGACACCGCGACCGAGAAGATCGCCCGCCTGGCCGAAGCCGGCATCCAGGTCGCCCAGCGAATCGAGGACATCCCTTCGATGATCGGGGCGCGAATCTGATGCGGGCCGACGGGATCTTCATCGCCGTCGAGGTCGACGAGGGCGCGGTCGACGCGGCCACGCTCGAGGAGGCCTGCCCGGTCGACATCTTCACGGTGACCGATGGCCGGCTCGCCCTGGTCGAGAAGAACCTCGACGAGTGCGTGCTGTGCCGGTTGTGCCTGGACGCCAGCCCCGCCGGCGCGGTGAAGATCATCAAGCTGTACGACGACGGGGCGCTCCTCGCCTGAGCTGCCGGAGGTCGAGCGCGCCCGCGCGCTGATCGCCGAGCGCGCGCTGGGCCGGAAGATCGCCGCGGTCGACGACCGCGACACCTACGTGTGCCGCCCCCACGCCCCGGCCGACATCGACCGCGCGCTGCGCGGACACCGCTTCACCGCCGCGCACCGGCAGGGCAAGTCGATCTGGCTGGAGACCGACGGCGGGCCCGCGCTCGGAGTGCATCTGGGGATGGCCGGTCGGATCATCGTCGACGGCGCGAGCGCCGGCGACCCTCACCGCGGCCGCGAGGATGACCCGACCTGGTCGCGCTTCATCGTGCGCTTTCAGGACGGCGGGACGATGGTGCTGTTCGACAAGCGACGCCTGGGGCGGATCGTCCTCGACCCCGACCTCAGCCGCCTGGGTCCAGACGCCGAGCTGATCTCCCGCGCCGCGTTTCGCGAGCGGGTCGGGCGCGGCGAGGCACCGCTGAAGGCGCGGATCATGGATCAGTCGGTGCTCGCGGGCGTGGGCAACCTGCTCGCCGACGAGGCGCTGTGGCGGGCGCGCCTCGACCCGCGCCGCCCGGCCGGGTCGCTGCGGGACGAGGAGCTCGACCGGCTGCGCCGCGAGCTGCGCGCCGCGATCCGCTCGGCCATCCGCGGCGGAGGCGTTCACACCGGCGCGGTCATCGACCATCGCCGGCGCGGCGGCGTCTGCCCGCGCTGCGGCGGACCGATGGAGCGCGCGACCGTCGGCGGGCGCACGACCTGGTGGTGCGCCCGCGAGCAGGGCGACCCCGGGCGCTGAGGCGTGGAGGTTCTCTCAGCGCACGACGCCCATGCGGCGGCTGTGGGCGCGGTGAAACGAGCGCGCCGAGGAGCACAGCCGGAACGAGCGCACCCGCGGCGGCGGGCGCTCGCCCCAACGCCGCGCGGCGGGGGAGATCTCGTTGCGGAAGCGCGCCTCGGGCACGAGCCGGCGGGTCAGGGTGCGGGCCACGATCGCCTCGGCGACCGCGCGTTCGTCGACGATGTAGTGGTCGTCCTGAACGAGCTCAGAGAGCAGTCGAGTACGCATGCAGTTATCGCTCCGTCCTTGGAAACACTCGTGTTCTCGACGGTGAAGTACCCGCGCTGTAGCACCTTCAGCGCCCCACTCAACGAATGTGCGATCAGTGCGGCCGCGCGCGACGGGTGCGCTGACGTTCCTCGGCCTTGTCGACGACCTTCTCGATCAGGCGCAGGTACTGCTCCACGCCGGTCGCCTTGGCCCTGCCGTAGGTGAAGGCCTCGCGCCAGTCGGCCACCCGGGCGTCGTTCTCGACCATCGCGTTGAAGAAGTCGCGGCGTATCTCCACGCGGATGTGCGCGCCGGGCGCGAGCCCCTTGGCGACCTTCTGTCCGGGGTTCTCGATGCGGTACTGCTGGACGTCTCCGCGGCCGTGCAGCTCGATGCCGATCACGATCGGCAGCGGCTCGAGCGCCGGCACCTCCTCGAGCAGGGAGCGCACGGCGCGCTCGAGGAGGGTCTTGGCATCCTCGGACACGCGATCAGCTCTTGTTTCGCTTGATGACGTTGCGGCCGATGACCATGCGCTGGATCTCCGAGGTCCCCTCGCCGATCAGCAGCAGCGGGGCGTCGCGGTAGATGCGCTCGATCTCGTACTCCTTGGAGTAGCCATAGCCGCCGTGGATGCGCAGGCACTCCTCGGCGCAGAACCGGCCGGCCTCGGAGGCGAACAGCTTGGCCATGCCGGCCTCGAGGTCCGAGCGCTCGCCGGCGTCCTTCATGCGCGCGGCGCGGCGTGTGAGCAGGCGGGCGGCGTCGACCTGGGTGGCCATGTCGGCGAGCTTGAACTGGATCGCCTGGTGCTCGGCGATCTGCTTGCCGAACGTCTTGCGTTCCTGGGCGTACCTGACCGCGAGCTCGAACGCCCGCTGCGCGAGCCCGACGCCGCGCGAGGCGACGTTCACGCGCCCGAGGTCGAGCGCGTCCATCATCTGCCCGAAGCCCTTGTTCAGGCCGGCCTCCTCGCCGCCGAGGACGTTCTCGGCCGGGCAGCGGTAGCCGTCGAAGACCAGCTCGGTCGACTCGACGCCCTTGTAGCCCATCTTCTTGATCTTGGGCGGGACGACCAAGCCCTTCAGCGCGCCGGTGTTCTCGGACACGCCCGGCTCCTTCTCGCAGATGAAGCAGGTCATCCCGCGGTGGCGCGGCTCGGCGTTCGGGTCGGTCTTGACCAGCGTGAAGCACAGCCCGGAGAGCAGGCCGTTGGTGACCCACATCTTCTGGCCGTTGATCTCCCAGTCGCCGTCGTCGGTCTTCTTGGCGCTCGTCTTGATCGCCTGCACGTCGGAGCCGAGCTCGGGCTCGGAGAGCGAGAAGGCGGCGCGCAGCTCACCGGTGGCCATCCGCGGCAGGTACTTCTGCCTCTGCTCGTCGTTGCCGAACTTCATCAGCAGGTAGGACCCGATGAAATGGGTGTTGACGATGCCCGAGATCGAGATCCAGCCGCGCGAGAGCTCCTCGACGATCATCGCGTAGGTGGTCAGGTCGAGCCCCATCCCCCCGTACTCCTCGGGGATCGTCACCCCGAACAGGCCGAGCTCGCGCATCTGGGCCACGATCGGCTCGGGGAACTCGTCTTCGTGGTCGTAGTGCTCGGCGTTGGGGAGGATCTGCTCGTCGGCGAACTGGCGGACCATCTCGACGATGGCGCGCTGTTCGTCGGACACGTCGAAGAGGGAGGCGGTGGCGACAGCCATGGGGTTTCTGCTGGCTCCTTGAGGAAGTAGGTGAGCGCAGGATATCCGGGGAACTCTGCAAGACTGGCCGGCCGTGGCGGAGCCCTTCGAGATCGACGCCGTGATCGCCAACGATCTACTGGCCGGGACCTTTCCCGGGAACCTGGGGATCGAGCTGCTCGAGGTCGCCGATCGCAGCGTCCGCGCGCGCCTGGTCGTCGACGAGCGCCACCTGCACGGCGGCGGCTACGTCCACGGCGGCTGCTGGGTCGCCTTCGCCGACACGGTCGCCGCGTGGGGCACGATGCGCCTGCTCGGCGGCAACGCCGGCTTCACCACCGGCGAGCTGAAGATGAACGTGTTCACCGCCGCGGTGCCCGGCGACGAGCTGGTCGGCACGGGTGAGGCGCTGCACGTCGGCGGCAGGACCCAGGTGTGGGAGGTACGCGTGCACCGGCTCCGCGACGGCGTCGAGCGGTTGGCCGCGAACTTCACCTGCACCCAGCACATCCTCTCGTGACGTTCCTGGAGGTCCTGCAGTCCGCACCGGCGAACGAGCGCGCGCTCGTCGAGCTCGCCCGCGACGGCTCGCGCCGCGAGCACGCCTTCGGCGAGGTGCTCGCCGGCGCCGACCGCGTCGCCGCCCACCTGTACGGCCTGGGCGTGCGCCGCGGGGACGTCGTGCTGACCCTGATCGGCAACCGCCCGGAGTGGGTGCTGACCATGCTCGCCTGCTTTCACCTGGGCGCGGTCGCGCTGCCCTGCAACGAGCAGCTGCGCGCCAAGGACCTGCGCATGCGCCTGGAGGTCGTCGAGCCGCGCGCGGTGGTCAGCGACGAGCGCAACGCCCACGAGCTCGAGGGGTCGGGCTGGGAGGGACCGACGCTGTGGGCCCCGTGGGGCGGCCTTGAGGCGAGCGCGCGCCCGCCGGCGGCCGTGCTCGCGCCCACCGACCCGTGCCTGATCACGTTCACCAGCGGCACCGCCGGCGAGCCCAAGGCGGTCCTGCACGGCCAGCGCTACCTGCTCGGCCAGCGCACCCAGGCCGAGCACTGGCTCGGCGCCCGGCCCGGGCAGCTGGTGTGGTGCACCGCGGCCAGCGGCTGGTCGAAGTCGGCCCGCAACGTGTTCATCGCGCCCTGGCTGATGGGGGCCGCCGCGCTGCTGCACGACGCCCGCTTTGACCCCGAGGAGCGCCTTGACCTGATCGAGCGCGAACGGGTTGACGTGCTCTGCCAGGCGCCGACCGAGTACCGCGTGATCGCCAAGCGCACGCAGCTGCGCCGGCTGCCCTCGCTGAAGACGATCGTGGCGGCCGGCGAGGCGCTGAACCCCGAGGTGCTCGCGGTCTTCGAGCAGGCCACCGGCCTTCAGATCCGCGACGGGTACGGCCAGACCGAGACCGGCCAGATGACCGGGATGCCACACGACCTCCCGGCGGTCCCGGGCTCGATGGGACGCCCGCTGCCCGGGGTGAAGCTGTGGATCGACGACGGCGAGCTCGTGGCCGACCCGGCGACCGTGCCGACGTTTTTCCTGCACTACCTGGGCGACGAGCCGCCCAGCGGCGAGTGGCGCACCGGCGACCGGGTCAGCCAGCGCGAGGACGGCTTCCTGTTCTTCGAGGGCCGCGCCGACGACGTGATCATCTCCGCCGGCTACCGGATCGGGCCCTTCGAGGTCGAGTCCGCGCTGGTCAGCCACCCCGCGGTGGCCGAGGCGGCGGCGGTCGCCGCGCCCGACGAGGAGCGCGGCGCGGTCGTCCGGGCGATCGTCGTGCTGCGCCCCGGCCAGCGGGAGAGCACCGAGCTCGCGCGCGAGCTGCAGGATCACGTCAAGGCCCAGACCGCCCCGTACAAGTACCCGCGCATCGTCGAGTTCGCCGCCGAGCTGCCCAAGACGACCAGCGGCAAGATCCGCCGCGCCCTGCTGCGAGCGCAGTCCTGAGCGCGCTCAGCCGAGGTCGACGACGGCGTCGATCTCGACGAGCGCCCCGAGCGGCAGCGCGACGACCTGAACCGTCGCCCGCGCCGGCGGGCGGGCGCTGTCGAAGAACGCCTCACAGGCGGCGTTGATCTCAGCGAAGGCCCCCAGATCGACGGTGTAGATCGTGAGCCTCACTGCGCCGCATCGCAGCCGTGTGCCCGCGGCCTGACAGACCGCGTCGAGGTTCTCCAGGCAGCGGGTGGCCTGCTCGCCCATCGTCTCGCCGACGATCGTGCCGGTCGCGGGATCGAGGGGCACCTGCCCCGAGCAGAACAGCAGGTCGCTGGCCGCCACCGCGTGGGAGTACGGCCCGACCGCCGCGGGTGCCTCGGGCGCATGGACGTGCCGTGGCATCCCGCCCACGTTAGCGTTCAGGGCGCCCCTCCTGCGGGTCGCCGCGGGTGCGCTAGCGTTCGCCTCCGTGCGGCGGGGCGGGCTTTTGGTGCTGCTGGGCGTGCTCACGTCCGCCTGGCTGAGCGCGGGGCTGGCCCACGCCCAGGCGCCGACGTTCACCCCCTGCCCGGACGAACCGACCTTCGGCTGCGCGACGCTCAGCGTCCCGGTCGCCTACGGCAACCCGACCTCGGCCCGAATCTCCCTGTCGATCCGCCGGCAGCTGGCCAGTCCGGCCGGGCCCTCGGCGGTGGCGCTGCTTGCGCTGGCCGGTGGGCCCGGGCAGGCCGCGGTGCCAATCACCCCGGACTTTCAGCAACTGCTCGCGCCCGCGCTGGCCACCCGCGATCTGATCGTCTTCGACCAGCGCGGCACCGGCGCGTCCGATCCGCTGCAGTGCGCGGCGCTGGACCAGAACGGGCCGCCGATCGCGCTGGCCACGCTGTGCGCCGATCAGCTCGGGCCGGCGCGCGTGGACTTCACCACCGCCCAGACCGTCCAGGACATCGAGTCCGTGCGCGCCGCGCTCGGCTACCACCAGCTCGCGATCTACGCCGCCTCCTACGGCACCAAGGTGGCGCTCGAGTACGCGCTGGCCCACCCGGGCAATGTCCAGTCGCTGCTGCTCGACTCGACGGTCCCGGCCAACGGTCCGGACGTCTTCAACCGCTCTTCCTTCGCCGCCGTCGACGGCGTGCTCAGCTCCCTGTGCGGCGCGAACGCCTGCCGGGGCATCACCGCCGAGCCGGCGTCGGACATGACCACCCTGGTGGCGCGCCTGGCTCGTCGCCCGTTGCGCGGCGTGGCGATCGACGGCGGCGGGCACGCACACCACCTGAGCATCGGTCCGAGCGACCTGTTCACCACGCTCATCGACGGCGACGAGAACCCCGAGCTGCGCGCCGCGGTGCCGGCGGCGGTGCGCGCGGCCCTCAGCGGCGACGGCGCCCCGGTGCTGCGACTGGTGGTGCAGGCGGCGGTCCTCAGCGACGACGGCGTCGTGGATCGGTCCACCCCCCGCCAGCTCGACGAGCCGCCGTTCGACGACGCGCTCAACGTCGACACGACCTGTGAGGAACTCGCCTTCCCGTGGAGCTCGAGCGAGACCGCCAGCGCCCGCGAGGCGTCGGCCAAGGCCGCGGTGGCGGCGATCCCGGCCTCGGCGTTCGCGCCGTTCAACCAGCAGACCGCGCTCCAGACCGGCCCGATCGCCGAATGCCTGGGCTGGCCGGAGACCCCCGGCCCGCCGAGCCTGCCCTCCCCCTCGCTCACGGGGATCCCAACGCTGATCCTCTCCGGCGCCGAGGACCTGCGCACGCCGACCTCCGACGCCCGCGCGGTCGCGGCGACGATCCCCGGCGCCCAGGTGCTCGTCGTCCCCCACACCGGCCACTCGGTCCTCAGCACCGACGTGAGCAACTGCTCGGGCGAGGCGGTACGCGCGTTCTACTCAGGCCAGCCCGTCGCGCCCTGCGCGCCGGGCTCGAACCCGTTTCCCCCCAGCCCGATCCCGCCGACCTCGGTCGCCGGGGCGCCGCGCATCGGCGGCGGTTCGGCGCGGATGGCCCACGCGCTCGGTGCCGTCCGGGCCACCCTGATCGACCTGCGCGAGCAGTCGATCGGGCAGATCATCGCCGGCGTGCAGGTGGCCGACTTCGGCGGGCTGCGCGCCGGCTACGCGATCGGGGTGCCGGGCGGGCTGAGCCTGAACCAGTACTCCTATGTGCCCGGGGTGACCCTCTCGGGGCTGCTGCCCAACCCGGGCCCGAAGGCGATCGCCCACCTGCGGATCTCCGGGAGCACGGGGGCGCACGGGACGCTGACCGTCGACCCGCACGACCAGGTCACCGGCCGCCTGGACGGCCGGCGCGTGCGCGTGCACTTCGCGCCCTCGGGCAACGCCGCGCGCGCCGCCCGGCTCGTCGCGCTCGCTCAGCTCGGACAGAACAGCGAGTAGCGCTTCCGGGCCTGCGCGGGCTGCTTGCTCGTGTAGACGAGGCTGACGCGCTGGTAGACGTCGACCCTGCCCTTGCAGGCGATCGTCCCCGAGGCGATGACCTTCACGGCCGCCTTCTCGAGCTTGCCGTTCACGCAACTCGGGCTGCAGTTGTTCTCCTCGAAGGTGCCGGTCGCGCTGGCCGTCGACCCGCCGAAGCTCGACCAGTGCAGGTTGGCGAGAAAGGTGTTGCCGTCGCCGCAGGCGATGGTCACGTCCTTGGGCCGCGTCTGGGCCTCGTTGCAGTTGGAGATCTTCTTCGAGCCGGCGGCGAACGCCGGGAGCGCGCAGGCGGCGCCCACCGTGAGCACGGCCGCGGCGAGGAGTGAGGACGACGAACGGATGCGCATGGCCGCATCCTCTCACGGACGACGGTAGCCTGCCGGAATGACCAACGCGCTCGCCGACGAGGTTTCCCCCTACCTGCGCCAGCACGCGCACAACCCGGTCGACTGGCTGCCGTGGGGCGACGAGGCGCTCGCCCGGGCGCGCGAGCGCGACCGCCCGCTGCTCGTGTCGATCGGCTACGCCGCCTGTCACTGGTGCCACGTGATGGAGCGCGAGTCCTTCGAGGACGCAGGCGTGGCCGAGCTGATGAACACCCACTTCGTGTGCGTGAAGGTCGACCGCGAGGAGCGCCCCGACGTCGACGCGCTGTACATGGAGGCGGTGCAGACGATGACCGGCCAGGGCGGCTGGCCGCTGAACGTGTTCCTGACCCCGGCCCAGGTGCCGTTCTACGGCGGCACCTACTTTCCCCCGTCGCCGCGGCATGGCCTGCCCTCCTGGCCGCAGGTGCTCTCGGCGGTCGCCGAGGCCTGGAGCGAGCGCCGCGAGGAGCTCGAGGGCGCCGCCGACCGGCTGCGCGAGCGCCTCGGCGCCACCGCGCGCATGGCCGCCTCGGCCGAGGAGCTCGACCCGGCCGGGCTCGACCAGGCGGTGAACGCGCTCGCCGGCCAGTTCGACCGCACCTACGCCGGCTTCGGCGGGGCGCCCAAGTTCCCACCGAGCTCGGTGCTCTCCTTCCTGCTGCGCCGCCCCGGGCGCGCCCCGCAGGGCATGGTCCTGGAGACGCTGCGCGCGATGGCCCACGGCGGAATCTTCGATCTCCTCGGCGGCGGCTTTCACCGCTACGCGGTCGACCGCACGTGGACCGTGCCCCACTTCGAGAAGATGCTCTACGACAACGCCCTGCTCGCGCCGGGCTACCTGCGCGCCTGGCAGCTCACCGGCGAGGAGCGGCTGCTGCGCACCTGCCGGGAGACCCTCGACTGGGCGCTCGCCGAGATGCAGGGCGCCGAGGGGGGCTTCTACTCCTCGCTCGACGCCGACTCCGAGGGCATCGAGGGGCTGTTCTACACCTGGACGGTCGGCGAGCTGCGCGACGCGCTCGGCGAGCGTGCCGACGCGGCGATCGGGTGGCTGGGGGCAAGCGAGGACGGCAACTTCAGCGAGGGCGGGCGCACGGCCAACGTGCTGCGCGCCGACGGCGCCGAGCCGCCCGATCGCGAGGCGCTGCGCGCGCGGTTGCTCGAGGCGCGCTCGCACCGCGTGCGACCGGCCACCGACGACAAGCGGATCCTCTCCTGGAACGCGCTGATGCTGGGCGCGCTCGCCGAGGCCGGCGCGGTGCTCTGCGAGCCGCGCTACGTCCAGGCGGCCGAGCGCTGCGCCGACTTCCTGCTGCGCGACATGCGCGATGCTCAGGGCCATCTGTTGCGGGTGTGGGGCGAGAACGGCGGCGGCCGCCTGGCGGCCTATCTGGAGGACCACGCGTTCCTACTCGAGGCCCTGCTGACGCTGTACGAGGCGACGCTTCAGGAGCGCTGGTTCACCGCCGCGGTGCAGGTCGCCGACGCGATGCTCGCCCGTTTTGCCGACCCCGAGCGCGGGGGCTTCTTCACCACCGCGGACGACGCCCCGGGGCTGATCGTTCGCCGGCGCGACGTGGAGGACTCGCCGATTCCCTCCGGCAGCTCCGGCGCGGCGATGGGACTGCTGCGCCTGGCCGCGCTCACCGGCGAGGAGCGCTACGAGGCGGCAGCGCGCTCGGCGATCGCGCTCGTGCAGGAGCTCGCGCCGCGCCACCCGCAGGCGTTCGGGCACCTGCTGAGCGCGATCGACTTCGCCCTCGGGCCGGTATCGGAGCTGGCGCTCGTGGGCGAGGACCTCGCGCCGATGCTCGACGTGGTGCGCGCACGGCCCCGCCCGCACCTGGTCCTCGCCGGCGGCGACGGGTCCGGCGCGAGCGCGGTGCCGCTGCTGCGCGAGCGGCCCGTCGTCGACGGGCAGGCGACGGCCTATCTGTGCGAGCGGTTCGTCTGCCAGGCGCCGGTGACCACGCCGGCCGAGCTCGAGCGGCTCCTGTCGTCGACCTGAGCCGCTCGAGGCTCGACGGCCGTACGTAACGGGGTCACGGCCAGGGGCACCCCGTCAGCGGCGCTTGTGCTCTTGGGCTTCATCGGCTTCCTGGGAGCGGTGCTGGGGCTCGGGCTCGGCCTGCCCGACGAGCCCTCGGCACGCCCAGAGGCGAACAGGCGTCCCGAGGACCGCGACTTCTTCGCGCCGCCGGCCACCGCGGGGCTCATCGCCACGATGTTCGTCCCGGGGCCGAGGAGGCTCCCGTCACCGGAGGCCGACCCGCCGACGGTGCCCTCACCTTGTACGCGAAGTTCGGACTCTCCGGCATAGATCGTGAGGGTTCCGTCGGCGCCCACCGACGCCGAGCCGCCACAGCCCATCGTGCCGTTCGCGTTGATGTTCACTGAGCTGTGCTGGTCGGGCAGCCTGACGCCGTCGAAGGTTCCGGCACAGGCTCCGTCGAGGGTGATGCCCGAACGCGGCCGGACCATCGAGGTTTGGGCAGGCGCCCGAGAGGCCGGCCGAGCTCTGACCGACCGCCGCGCCGGCGCTCAGGGCAACGCCGCTGACCGCGAGAAGTGAGACGAACACAACGGCACGCACGCGCAGATGCATGGTTACGCTGGCGTGGGTGATCGCCAGTGTCACTCACTTCTCGGCGATCCGCGTCGACAGTGACTGCTCGGGGCCGCGAGGGTCATACCTACCCCACGCGACCGTCAGTGAGTGTGAGTCACAGCTTGTAAGAGGCCTCCAACGCCGCGCCGCGACGGACGCTGGGGCGCTTATCCGACGCCGCGAGGGAGCGGACGCCACGCGATCTCGCGGGCCTCGCTCGGCGGGATGCCCAGGAGCTGGAGCATCGCCTGGGCGTGGGCGTGCTCGGTCTCCTCGGGTGTCGTCTCGCCGGCGAGCATGCCGCGGATCGCGCCGACGAGCGCGCCGCCTTGGACGTTCTTGAGCACCAGCACCTCGCCGAGGGCGAAGCGGCCGGCGCGAACGCCGCTCTGCAGGTCGCCGAGCGCGTACTCGCTGAGCGTGTCGGCGAGCGCACCGGTGGCGCGATCGAGCCGGATGATCAGCCAGGCCCACGTGCTGTCGGCGCTCGCCCGACGGATGAAGTGCCGGTGGGCGACCGCTACGAGCTCGGCGGGGTCCTCGAGCGTGGCGGCGCAGGCGCGCAGCGCGGCACCTTCGGCGGCGAGCGTCTCGACGATCACGGCTGCGGCGAGCTCCTGCTTGCTCTGAAAGTGGTTGTAGAAGGTGCCGAAGCCCACGTCGGCGGCCTCGGTGATCTCGGCGATCGCGGCGGCGTCGACCCCCTTCTCGGCGAACACGACTCGCCCGGCGTCGATCAGCCGGCGGCGCGTCTCCGCCTTGCGGCGCTCTGCGCGTCCGGGTCCCACGGTGGCAGTTCGTCCGTTCGCTGACATAAAATCACAACTGATGTGCTCATCGGTATTGATATCAGGATCGCCGGCGGTGTACGATTCTCCGCGGACGAGCGCGGTACGCCAGGTCAGGCGCGGCAGCGACGTTGCGGGTGGTCGGGCGATACGCGCCCGGGTGGGATCCCGACAACGTCGCGCTCGCGCGCTCTCGCGCTCGACCATCTGCTCTTCGGGGGGGGACGCTGCTCAGGCGGCGTCGAGCGCACGCTCGTCCCGCACGCGGCGCGCCGGCCGCAGGCCCAGCCCGACCAGGATGGCGAGCACGGCCAGCGGTGCGAGCGCGGCCGCGGCGATCTCGGGCGCGCCGAGCGCGACCGACAGCACACGGCCGGCGTCGTGCCAGCCGCCGCCGATCCCGAACGCCCCGCTGCTGCCGCCGCCGCCCCCCGAGCCGGTGACGACCGACACGAGCACCTGGGACTCCCCCGCGGCCCGGGCGAGCGCGTTGTACGCGTTCGCGTCGCCGCGGACGTCGCCGGCCGCGAGCGACAGGCGCTGCTCGAGGCTGTCGAGCTGGCCGCTCGTCGTGGCGCGGGCCAGCGCGCGCAGGAGCGCGGCTCGCGTGGCGACCGCGTCCTGCAAGGCCAGCCGCGCGGCGTCGTAGCTCTGGGTGATGTCGATCGCCGAGCGGCTCTCGCTCTGCACGCGTGCGAGCTGGCCGAGCTCGGTCAGGACCGACGCGAGCTGACCGCTCGGGACCACGAGCGAAATCTCGGCCTGGCCGGCGCCGTGGCCGCTGTCGTTGACCTGCGAGTTCTGCACGTAGCCGCCGGCGTCGGTGGCCGCGCGAGCGACCTCGCCGGCCACCGTGTCGAGCTGGCCCGAGCCGGTCGCGAGGGTGAGCTGAGCGCCGAGCTGCTGGCGGCGGACCGCCGGCGCGCCGGCCGGCGCCGCGGCGCTCGGCGCGCTCGCCGCGGCCGACGACTGCGGCGCGCTGTGGGCCTGCAGCCTGGGCGCCGGGCCGACCGACGCGCCACCGGCGGCGGCGCCCTCGGCCCCGGCGGACACGGCAGGCGCCGACGGCGAAGCGGTCACCGGGATCGGCACGGCGGGGCGGTGGCCCGTGCCGCCGGCGAGCACCACGACGAGCAGCGCCGCGGCGAGCAGTCCGGCCACGCCTGCGCCCATCCACAGCGGCCGGGGCCGCGGCCGGCGAGGCCGCGGCGGCGCAGGAAAGCCCGCGCGCACGCGGTCGGCCAGCGTGGCCTCGAGGGCCGGGTCGATCGGCGGCGAGCACGCGCGCACGTCGGCGACGAGCTCGGACAGCGGGCTCTGCTCGCCGGCGAGCGCCGCGTCGAGCGCCTTCAGGTCACGTGCGACCGCCTCGGCCAGCGCGCGGCTCATGCGGACTCCTCGCCGCACGCGCGGCGCAGCTTCTGCAGCGCGCGATGCAGCCGCGTGGCGGCGTTGGTCTCGCTCACCCCGAGCACGCCGGCGAGCTCGCGGCCGGAGAGCTGGCCGTGGAACTTCAGCAGCACGACCTCGCGCTCACGCGGCCTGAGCGTCGCGAGCGCGTCGCGCAGGTCGCGCGCCGGACGACCGCGTCGTCCGCGGGCTCGACCAGCGCCGGCGCGCCCGGGTCGACCGTCGCGGTCGCGCGCCGACGCCGGCGGCGCAGCTCATCCAAGGCCGCGTTGCGGGCGATCCCGAACAGCCACGCCCGCGGGCTGCCGCGCCGCGGATCGTGCCGTCCCCGGGCCCGGTAGGCCGACTCGAAGGCAAGCGCGGTGACGTCCTCGGCCGCGCCGCGATCGCCCAGCAGCGAGGCCACGTAGGCGGACACCTCGCCCGCGCACTCGCGATAGAGCGCGTCGAACCGCTCCCCGCCGAGCCCCTCCGCGCCCGACCTCACGAGTGGGCGCCGTGGCAAAAGGACAGCGGTGAGCGGATCGGCCATTTGTCCCCTACTACGTCCGGGTCGGCCGAGGCATCACATCTTTTCCCCCAAATTCAATCCCCGGACTCGTCGACCGCCTTCATCGCTCCTTGGAAGCCGATCTTCGAATGGGTGCCGTCGCAGAACGGCTTGTTGGTCGAGCCGCCGCAGCGGCACAGGTAGACGGTGTCGTGGCGCGTCTCGACCGGCGTGCCGTCGTGGCCCACCAGATCGATGGCCCCCTTCACCTCGTACGGGCCGTTCTCCAGGATCGTGATCTGCACATCGCTCATGTCGGTTCTCCTCCGCCGGGGGTCTGCAGCGCAAGCATCTCAGCACGTAGCATCGTCCACCGTTGTGCGGTCAACGAGGAGAGGGAGCGGATGAGCACACACGCAGACGGACGGCTCGCCGGGAAGGTCGCGATCATCACCGGCGCGAGCAGCGGCATCGGTCGCGCGACGATGGAGTGCTTCGGGCGCGAGGGCGCCCGCGTGGTCGGCACCGGCCGCAACGAGGAGCGCCTCGGGCAGGCGCTCGCGGCCGCCGGCGGCGAGGGCATCGTCGTCCCCGCCGACCTCGAGGACACCAGCGCGCAGGAGCGCGTCGTCCAGGCGGCGCTCGACGCCTACGGGCGCGTGGACGTGCTCGTCAACAACGCCGGCGTCGGGTGGCAGTACGGCCTCGACAATCCGGGCACGATGGCCGGCATCCACGAGGCCTCGCTGGAGAACTGGCGGGCGATCATCGGCGGCGTCGACCTCGAGGGCTACTTCCTGATGATCCGGGCGGTGCTGCCGCGGATGCTCGACCAGGGCGCCGGCTCGATCGTCAACGTCTCGAGCATGGCCGGCGTCACCGGGCTCTACGACGCTCACGCCTACACGGCGGCCAAGGGCGCGATCACCAACCTCACGCGCTCGATGGCGATCAGCTACGTCAAGCAGGGAGTGCGCACGAACACGGTCTGCCCCGGCTTCGTCGACACGCCGATGATCGCGCCGGTGGTCAACGTGTTCGACGACCCGGCCGTCGCCGGCGCGCTCTCGCCGATGGGCCGCCCCGCCCGCGCCGATGAGGTCGCCCCGGCGGTGCTGTTCTTCGCCTCCGAGGAGTCGAGCTACTGCAACGGCTCGGTGCTGCTCGTCGACGGCGGATGCACCGCCCGGTCGTTCCCGGGCTGACCGGCGCGGTCAGAGGATCGACAGGTAGCGGTCGAGCTCCCACTGCGTGACCTGCACGCGGTAGTCGTCCCACTCCTGGCGCTTGATCTCCACATAGCGATTGAAGGTGTGCTCGCCGAGGGTGCGGAGCATCAGCTCGGACTCGGCGGTGATCTCGATCGCCTCGCCCAGGGTCTCCGGGAGCTGCTCGATGCCCAGGCGGCGCCGGTCCTCGGGGGAGAGGTGGTAGAGGTTCTTCTCCATCGGCTCGGGAAGCTCGTAGCCCTTCTCGACCCCCTCAAGGCCCGCCTGCAGCAGTGCGGCGAAGGTCAGATAGGGGTTGCAGGCCGGGTCCGGGCAGCGCAGCTCCATCCGCGTCGCCGCCTCCTTGCCCGGGTGGTAGAGCGGGACGCGCACGAGCGCCGAGCGGTTGCGCCGCGACCAGGCGACGTAGACCG
The DNA here is from genome assembly GCA_036266975.1 of Solirubrobacteraceae bacterium. Classification (GTDB taxonomy): domain Bacteria; phylum Actinomycetota; class Thermoleophilia; order Solirubrobacterales; family Solirubrobacteraceae; genus DATAWZ01. Next base: position 21,000 of record DATAWZ010000120.1, on the reverse strand, counting down.
GCGCCTCAAAGCCCGGCACGAGCCGCTTGTAGCTGTTGACCCACTGGGCGAAGACCGAGCAGATCTCGCGCGCGTGCTTGAGCTGGCCGGCGATGAAGGCCTTGCCGACGGCCGAGAGGAAGTACTGGTCCTCGGGGTCGTAGAACGCGTTGCGCCCGCCCGCGAACAGCGACTGGTGGGTGTGCATCCCCGAGCCGTTCTTGTTGAACAGCGGCTTGGGCATGAAGGTGGCGTGCCAGCCGTACTTCATCGCCACCTCCTTGACCGTCATGCGGTAGGTCATGCAGTCGTCGGCCATCTTCAGCGCGCTCGCGTAGCGCATGTCGATCTCGTGCTGGGAGGGGCCGACCTCGTGGTGGGTGTACTCCACGTGGATCCCCAGCTGCTCGAGCTGCAGCACGGTCTCGCGGCGCACGTCCGAGCCGGCGTCGAGCGTGGTCAGGTCGAAGTAGCCGCCCTCGTCGAGCACCTCGGTGCCCTTGCTGTCGCGGAAGAGGAAGTACTCGAGCTCGGGGCCGACGTTGAACGTGTCGAAGCCCATCTCGCTCGCCCGCCCCAGCGCGCGGCGCAGCACGTGGCGGGGGTCGCCCTCGTAGGGCGTCTGCTCGGGGGTGAGGATGTCGCAGAACATCCGCGCCACGCCCTGCTCCTCCGGGCGCCAGGGGAGCACCGCGAACGTCGAGGGGTCGGGCATCGCGACCATGTCGGACTCCTCGATCGCATTGAAGCCGGTGATCGACGAGCCGTCGAAGCCCATGCCGCCCTCGAAGGCGTCGTTGAGCTCCTCGCGGTTGATCGAGAACGACTTCAGCTGGCCCAGGATGTCGGTGAACCAGAAGCGGATGAAGCGGATGTTGCGCTCCTCGACGATCGCCTTGACGTCGTCGGCGCTGAGCTGCGCAGCCTGTGCTTGGGACATGGCGCTCCGGACCCTAGACGATGCGAGCGCGGGTCGGGGACGTACCGCTGGTCCCGGACGCGAGGACCGATGGTCGTGGCGCGGCCTAGGTGCGAGAGACGATGTCGGCGGTCAGCTCGCGCAGGTCGGGGTTGGTCGCGTGGACCCCGCGCTGGCGCGCGGCGCCGGTGCCCCCCTGCAGGATGGCGCCGACCCGCTCGAGCTCGGCCGTGCAGCCGAGCTCCTCGGCGTGGGCGCCCAGGCGCTCGACGGTGCGCACGGTCTGCTCGCGGGCGCTGCGACGCTCGCCACTGACGCCGTCGGCGAGCTCGGCCCGCAGCCCGTAGCGCGCGGCGAGCCACTTGTTCTCGTCGAGCACCTCCGGGCGGGTGTCGGGCACGCTCGCCGCGCAGGCCGCCTCGCGGGCCAGGCACTGTACGAGCGCGGCCAGCGCCGTCGTCGCGTCGAGCGAGGTCTGCACGTCCATCGCCCGGATCTCGACGGTGCCGAGCGAAGGGTGCGGGCGCACGTCCCACCACACGAACGTGTAGTCCTCGACCAGGCCACTCGTGCACAGGAACTCCAGGCGCTCGCAGTACTCCTGCCAATCGGCGAAGCGCGGCGGGATGCCGACGCGCGGGAACGTGCGGAAGATCGGCACCCGGCTCGACTCCAGGCCCGTGTCGATCCCACACCAGAAGGGCGAGTTGGTCGACAGCGCGACGAGCAGCGGCACATGCTCGCGCATCCCGTTGGCCACGCGGATCGCCTGCTCGGGATCGCCGACGCCGACGTGCACGTGCATCCCGAACACGAGCTCCTGGCGGGCGACGAAGCCCAGCCGCGCCGTGAGCTCGCGGTAACGGGGCCGAGCGACGATCTTCTGGCGCTCCCACAGCGCAAACGGGTGCGTGGCCGAGGCGCCGATGACCAGCCCGCGCTCGCCCGCGCGGTTGGCGAGGTCCCCGCGCAGTGCGGCGAGCTCCTCGCGCGCCTGCGCCACGTTGGCGCACTTGGACGTCTGGATCTCCAGGACCGACTCCATCAGCTCGGGGCTCACCGAGTCATCGTCGGACTCGGCGAGCAGCGATTCGATCTCGCTGCGCAGGTCGAGCGTCTGGCGGTCGAGGATCATCAGCTCCTCCTCGACCCCGATTGGGTAGTCGTCGTCGCGGAAGTGATGCTCCACGCCACCGGGACTACCCGGCGCGCGGCACCGTCACGCGCCGAACGTTTACCTGGGCGAAGGCCGCCGGCGGCCGGTCAAGCGTGCCCGGTCGCGGCGGCGAGCACGAGCAGCAGGCCGAGGGCGAACGCCCAGGCGGCGAGCCGGTCCGGGCTGCCACCGAGCCGCTCGACGGCCCGCGGGCGCGGGCGGCGGCGCTCGCCGGCGGCCCAGGCGGGCGGCGCGAGCTCGTCCTCGTGATCGGGATCGACGACCCGCAGTCGGGTGCGTACGTCGGGCGTCGGGTTCCCGCCGATGCGCACGCTGCGGCGCGAGCCGGGGTGGTCGGAGGGCAGCGTCGAGGGCGCCTGGCGGCCGCGGGCGGAGCGGGTGCGGGGTGGCACGGTGGCGGCGCCCATCGGCGCCGCGGTCATCGCCGGCGCAGCGTCATCCGACTCGGCGACACCGAGCTCTTGAAGCGCGCGACGACGCTCGATGCGCTCCTTGACCTCTTGAACGTCAGCCCACCATGACTGGGCTTCGGCCTGCGACATCCCGACGATCTCTCTTTTCTGTGGCCTACGGGGTTAGCTGACGGGCTCGCGCGAAAGAGAGTCGCGCTACGCGAGAAGCTCGCGATTCGCCCCGATCAAACGGGTCCCCCGCTCCCCAACGTCCCGGCGTTGGGAACTCAGCGGTCCGGGCATCCTACCAGCGGTATCGGCGGCGAGGACGCGCACGGATGGCAGTCCCCGGACGTTGCGAGGTCCTTGCGGTCATCGTGTGGACGACCGCGCGGAAAACTTGTCAGGCGTCGGCCGTCGCGGCGGGCCAGGGCCTATCCCGGTCGCGGGGGTGCGACCGGGGTGCTCCAGGGCCAAGCGGGCGAAGGACACAGGGTGGGCGGGCGCGGCAGACACGGCAGAGCCAGGTCAAGGGGCGGGACGCACGCACGCGCAGGTGGAAATCCCGCGCCATCCTGCATCCGGGCGTGCGGGCCCCTGCCGGGATAGGCCGTTTAGTGGCCGGCGACGGCGGCGACGAAGCTCGCGACGTCGTTCGCGTCGACGCCGGTGTACAGCTCGGCGGGCATCGAGCCATTCCCGCGGGCGCGGCCCAGTTGGATCGCGTTGAGCACGAGCGCCTTGTTGAGGCCCGGATACAGGTCGAGGTCCGGCCCGATCCGGCCGACGGCGTCCGCGCCCTTGAGCGTGTGGCAGAACGCACAAGTCTTGGAGAACAGGTCGCGGCCGACCTGCTGGTTGGCATTCAGGTGCACCCCGCCGGGCCCGACGCTCGCCTTGTTGTCGCCGTTGGCCACCAGGACGAGGGTCGGCACCGTCAGGCCGAACGCGAGCACCACCACGAAGGCGAGGGGAAACAGCCGGTTGGCCAGCGGAGTCTGGGAATGGATCGCCTTGCCGGCGCCGCGCCGCCCGCCGCTCATCGCGACGAAGAACACGATCAGCCCGAGGACGACCCAGAAGATGACGAAACCGACCGAGAGCATCGCGCGGCACGATACCGGTCGGCGGCGTCGGTTGGTGTCCTCACCCCGCGTGGCTCCTGCGGGGAATCTCATCCGGCCGCGCCCGCGGACCATCTACGCTGATAAGCGATGCAGTTCCTGCGCCGGCTGTCGCTCTCCCGCCTGCTCGCGCTCTGTGCGGCGGTGGTGATCGTCGGGGCCGCCGGCACCGCGCTGGCGAGCTCAATCGGGGGGGCGAGCCCGCCCGCCGCGCAGCCGCTCGCGCAGGCGATCCACGCGGCGCTCAGCGCCCCCCAGGTGCAGGGCGTCAGCGCGCAGATCACCTTCACCAACTCGCTTCTCGACGGCGCGTCGCTGCAGAGCGCCGGCAGCTCCGGGCTGCTGAGCGGCGCGAACCCGCTGATGGGCGGCGCGTCGGGGCGGCTGTGGGCCTCCGGCGGCGAGGTGCGCCTGGAGCTCCAGAGCGCGCACGGCGACGATGAGATCGTCGACGACGGGCACCAGATCGAGCTCTACGAGACGGCGAGCAACAACCTCTACCGCTACCGGCTGCCGGGCGGCTCGAGCACCTCGGGGTCCGGCGGTGGCCGGAGCGTGCCCACCGTGGCGCACATCGCGAATCTCCTCAGCCACCTCTCCCGGCACCACCTGCTCAGCGGGGCCACGCCCGGCGTCACGGCCGGACAGCCCTCCTACACCGTGCGGGTCACACCCCGGCAGGACGGCGGGTTGTTCGGCGGCGTCGCGCTCTCCTGGGACGCCGCCCGCGGCGTGCCGCTGGCCCTCGACCTGTACGCGACCGGCAACGCCTCGCCAGTGCTCTCGCTGCGGGCCACGTCGATCAGCTACGGGCCAGTGAGCCCATCGGTGTTCGCGCTGGATCCGCCCGATCCCATCGTGCACGACGTAACCGTCGGTGCCGGTGGCGGCCGGACGGCGAGCGGCGCTCGCGATCGCCAGGCGCCGGTGACCGGGGCGAGCGCGGTCGGGGGCAAGGCCCCGTTCGCGCTGCACGCCCCCGTGACCCTCTCGGGCCAGTCGCTCGATCAGGTCCGCCTGGTGCACCTGCACGGCCGGCCGGGCGCGCTGCTCACCTACGGCCACGGGCTCGGCGGGCTGGCCATTCTCGAACAGGCCGCCGGGGCGCCGAGCCTGCTTCCGACGACCACCAGCACCACCGACCCGAACTCATCGCTCGGTGTGCTGCCGCACGTCGACGTCGACGGCGTCTCGGCGAGCGAGTTGGCGGCGGCGCTCGGGACGCTGCTGAGCTGGACGACGGACGGGATCCAGTACACGCTGCTGGGCTCGGTGCCAAAGGCGACGGCCGTGCAGGCCGCCAACGGCTTCTGAGCGAGGCCCGGCCCGTGGAGCCGAGCGACGCCCCGCCGGTGCGCGCCCGCGGGCTGGTCAAGCGCTACGGCGAGATCCTCGCCGTCGACCGCATCGACCTCGAGGTCGGGCGCGGGGACGTGTACGGGTTCCTGGGCCCCAACGGCGCCGGCAAGACGACGACGCTGCGCATGCTGCTCGGGCTGATCGCGCCCAGCGCGGGCAGCGTCGAGCTGTTCGGCCAGGATCCGATGTATCGCGGCGCGCGGGCCCTGGACGGCGTCGCCGGGTTCGTCGAGGCGCCCGCCTTCTACCCCTACCTCGACGGGCGCACCAACCTGCGACTGCTCGCCGCGCTCGACGGCGACGGCGCCGCGCAGCGGATCGAGCAGGTACTCGAGATCGTCGAGCTCGGGCCGCGGGCCCGCCACAAGGTCGGCGGCTACTCGCACGGCATGCGCCAGCGGCTGGGCATCGCCGCCTCGCTGCTGCGCGACCCCAGGCTCTTGATCCTCGACGAGCCGGCGACCGGGCTGGACCCCGCCGGGATGCGCGACATGCGTGTGCTGATCCGCCGGCTCGCCGGCGAGGGGATCACCGTGCTGCTCTCCAGCCACCTGCTCCCCGAGGTCCAGGAGCTCTGCGATCGGGTGGCGATCGTCCGCTCCGGCCGCGTGGTCTACGAGGGCGCGCTCGCCGAGCTGCGCCGCCAGGCCGGCGCCGGCTACCGGCTGCGCACGACCGACGACATTCGCGCCGAGGCGGTGTGCCGCGCGCAGGCGGGGATCGAGGACGTCCAGGTCACCGAGCACGGCCTCGCCTTCCACGCCGAGGAGCGCGACGTCGGCGCGCTCTCGGTGGCGCTGATCGAGGGCGGCGTGGCGATCCTCGCGCTCGCCCCCGAGCTGGCCACGCTCGAGGACCTCTTCTTCCGGCTGACCGAGGGCGAGGAGCCAGCGCCCGCCGGCCCGGCCGAGCTGGTGGCGACTTGAGCGCGGCCGCGCTGAGGGCCGGGCGGACCCGGGCGGCGCGCCGACCGGGGACGCTGACGGTCTGGCGCTGGGAGCTGCGCAAGCTGCGCTCGCAGAAGCGCACCTACCTCGGCCTGGGGCTGTCGATGGTGTTCCCGCTGATCCTCGTGCTCAGCTTCCACTTCCAGCATCCCCGCCACCAGGGCAACATCTTCGCCACCTACGTCACGCAGTCGGGCCTGGCCACGCCCGTCCTGTGCCTGTTCTGGCAGTCGGCGTTCCTGTACCCGCTGATCGCCGCGCTCGTCGCCGGCGACATCGTCGCCGCCGAGGACGGCCACGGGACGCTCAAGACGATCCTCACCCGCTCGGTCGACCGCACCCAGGTGCTCGCCGGCAAGCTGCTGGCGGTGGCGACGTACACCGTCGTCGCCATGTACCTGTCGGCGGCGACGGCGACGGTCGCCGGGGTCGCCTCGTGGGGCTTTCGGCGGGTGATCACGTTCTCGGGCTCGACGGTCTCGGCGCCGAAGGGGCTGCTGCTCGTGTTCGCCGCCTACGGCGTCTACCTGATCCCGCTGCTCGCGCTCGCGTCCATCGGCGTGCTGCTGTCGGCCGCGACCCGCAACAGCGCGGCCGCGGTGGTAGGGACGCTCGCCGTGCCACTGGTGATGGCGCTCGTCTCGCTGATCCCCGGGCTCGGCGGCGCGAACCCCTACCTGCTGCCGACCGAGTTCAACAACTGGCAGGGGCTGCTGCGAACCCCGACGGACTGGGCGCCGATCGGCCACTCGGCTTGGGTCTGCGCGCTGTACGCCGTGCCGGCGCTCGGCGCGGCGGCGCTGGTGTTCCTGCGCCGCGACGTCGCGGGCGGCTGAGACGGCGGCGAATCGGGCAAGATGCCCGCCGTGACCACGCACCCCGGGCTCGCCGCGGCCGAGGAGAAGATGCGCCGCGCGGGTCTTTCCGCGTCGGCGATCGCCGCCTTCAAGGGCAACTTCGAGCTGCTGGTCAGCGGCGCCCAGACGCTCGTGGCCAGCGACGAGCTCGAGCCGGCGCGCGACGTGCCCGAGCTGGGCGAGCTGCCCGAGCCCGACGCCGCGGGACGGGCGGCGCTGGACCGGCTCGCGCTGATCAAGCTCAACGGCGGGCTGGCCACGAGCATGGGCCTGCGTCACGCCAAGTCGCTGGTGCCCGTCCGCGACGGGCGCTCCTTCCTGGATCTGATCGTCGCCCAGACCCTCGCGCTGCGCGCCTGCCACGGGGCGCGGCTGCCGCTGCTGCTGATGGACAGCGACAACACCCACGCCGAGGCGCTGCAGGCGCTCGCGCGCACGCCGCAGATCGCCAGCGACGTCCCGCCCGACTTCGTCCAGCACCGCGCGCCCAAGATCGGCGCCGAGGATCTGCTGCCGGTGAGCTGGCCGGCCGACTCGGCGCTCGAGTGGTGCCCGCCCGGCCACGGCGACGTGTACCCGGCGCTGCGGGGGTCGGGCGCCCTCGCCACGCTGCTCGAGCACGGCTACCAGTACGCGATGATCTCCAACGCCGACAACCTCGGCGCGGTCGTCGAGCCGCGGATCCTCGCGTTCATGGCGCGCGAGCGGATCCCGTTCCTGATGGAGGCGGTGCTCGGCACCGAGGCCGACCGCAAGGGCGGGCACCTGGCCCGCCGTCGGCGCGACGGGCAGCTCGTGCTGCGCGAGACCGCCCAGACCCCGCCCGAGGATCTGGACTCCTTCACCGACTTCCGTCGCTGGCGCTACTACAACACCAACAGCCTATGGGTCGACCTGCGTGTGCTCAGCCAGACGCTCGACGAGCACGGCGGGATCCTGCCGCTGCCGCTGATCGTCAACCGCAAGACGGTCGACTCGCGCGACCCCTCCTCGCCCAAGGTCCTGCAGTTGGAGACGGCGATGGGCGCGGCCGTCGAGGTCTTCCCGGGGGCTCGGGTGCTGTGCGTCCCGCGCACGCGCTTCGCGCCGGTCAAGACGACCGACGACTTGATCGTGGTGCGCTCGGACGCGTACGCGCTCGACGAGCAGTGGCGACTGCTGCCGGCCACCCGGCCGCTGCCGGTGGTCGACCTCGACCCGGACCACTACAAGCTGCTCGACGAGTTCGAGCGCCACTTCCCCGCCGGGGCGCCGTCGCTGCGCGGCGCCGAGCATCTACGCGTGCACGGGCCGGTGACCTTCGGCGCCGGCGTGCGGGTGCGCGGACGTGTCGTCCTGGACAACGCGGGCACCGAGGCGGTGCGGCTCGCCGACGGGACCGAGCTGCAGGACTGTGATCGACGCTGGCCGGAGGCCCCTCCGGCCCGGTAGCATCGCGCCAGCGAGGGACTGGAGCGATGGCGACCAAGGCACCCGATAGCGAGGCCTCGCTGATCGAGGCGGTCTGCGAGCGTGTGCGCGAACGCGTCCCGGCCGAGCAGCGCGGCAGCTGCGAGGCCTTTGTGCGCGACTACTTCCGCTGGGTCGCCCCCGAGGATCTCGACGAACGCGACCCGCTCGACCTGTACGGCGCGGCGCTCGCCCACTGGAACCTCGCCCAGGAGCGCCAGCCGGGCGGCACGCTGGTGCGCGTCTACAACCCGCAGCTCGACCAGCACGGGTGGCAGAGCCGGCACACGGTGATCGAGCTGGTCACCGAGGACATGCCCTTCCTGGTCGACTCGATCACGCTCGCGCTCGTACGCGCCCGCTGCGACGTGCACCTGATCATCCACCCGGTCCTGCACGCCCGGCGCGACGGCGAGGGCCACCTGCTGTCGGTCGGCGAGGACTCAGGCGGCGAGAGCGTCGCCGTGGTCGAGTCGGTCATCCACGTCGAGATCGACCGAGAGGCCGACCCCGAGCGCCTGACGTTGCTCGGCGAGAAGGTCCGCACCGCGCTCGAGCACGTGCGCGCCGCGGTGGAGGACTGGCCGACCATGCGCGAGCGGCTGACCGAGGCGGCGGGGGAACTCGAGCGCGTGCCTCCGGCGGTGAGCGATGAGGAGCGCGAGGAGGTCGCCGACTTCCTGCGCTGGCTCGACGAGGGCCAGTTCATCTTCTTGGGCTACCGCGAGTACGACCTGATCGCCCTCGACGGCGAGGACGCGCTGATGGAGGTCGCCGGGTCGGGCCGGGGCATTCTACGGCGCGCCGAACCGCCCGGGGGGTCGCAGAGCTTTGCCCGCCTGGCGCCGGAAGTGCGGGCGCGCGCACGGCTGCCCTCGCCGCTGACCCTCACCAAGGTCGGCAGCCGGTCGCCGGTGCACCGCGACGCCGATCTGGACTACGTCGGGGTCAAGCGGTTCAACGCCGACGGCGAGGTCATCGGCGAGCACCGCTTCCTGGGGCTGTACACGACCGCCGCGTTCCGCGCGAGCGCCCGGACGGTGCCGATCCTCAAGGGGCGCATCGAACGCATCCGCGCCCGGGCGGGCTTCCCCGCCGGCGGCCACAGCGACAAGGCGCTGGTCGAGATCCTCGAGACGTTCCCGCGCGACGAGCTCGTGCAGATCGACGAGGACGAGCTGTACGCGATCGCCACCGGGGTGCTCGCGCTCGCCGACCGCCCGCGCGTGCGCCTGTTCGCCTGGCGCGACCCCTTCGATCGACACTGCTCGTGCCTGATCTACGTGCCGCGCGAGCGCTACAACACCGAGTCCCGCGAGCGCGTGCAGCGCGTCCTGCATGACGCCTTCGGCACCGACGACCTGGACTGGCGGCTGCTGCTCTCGGAGTCCACGCTCGTCCGCGTGCACTACGTGCTGCGGGCGCGCCCCGACGGCACCCTGTGCCACTGCGATCCGACCGCGCTCGAGCACCGCATCGCCGAGGCGACGCGCTCGTGGACCGAGGATCTACGCGACGCGACGATCGACGCGCTCGGCGAGGAGCGCGCGCTGCCGCTGCTCCGCCGCTACGCCAAGGCCTTCCCCGCCGCCTACCGCGCCGACTGGCCGGCGCGCGCGGCGATCCCGGATATCGAGATCATCGAGTCGCTGAGCGAGGACGAGACGCTGCGCATGCAGCTCTACCGGCGCCTGGAGGCGCCGAGCGACACCCTGCGCTGCAAGCTGTTCAGCCGCGAGGCGCCGCTCGCGCTGTCCGACCTGCTGCCGATCTTCGAGCACCTCGGGCTGCGGGTCGACGAGGAGCACCCGTACGAGATCGCCCCGCCCGACGGGGCGGCGACGTGGATCTACGACCTGGGGCTGCACTGCACGCTGTGCGCCGACCTGGACTCCCAGGAGCGCCGTGACTACCTGCAGGAGGCGTTCCTCGGCGTGTGGCGGGGTGAGCTCGAGGACGACCAGCTGGGGACGCTCGTGCTCGCCGCCGGCTTGCGCGGGCGCGAGATCGCGCTCCTACGGGCAGTGGGCAAGTACCTGCGCCAGGCCGGGCTGTCCTTCAGCCAGGCCTACGCCGAGCGAACCCTGTGCGCCCACCCGGACATCGCCGCGCTGCTCGTGACCCTGGTGCGCGCGCGGCTGGACCCCGAGGGTGCGAGCCCCTCGCGGACCGAGACGCTCGACGCCGAGATCGAGGCGGCGATCGACTCGGTCGCGAGCCTGGACGAGGACCGCATCCTGCGCAGCTTCCTGTCGGTGGTGCGGGCGATGGTCCGCACCAACTGGTTCCAGCACGACGCGCAGGGACGGCTCAGGCACTACGTCTCCTTCAAGCTCCACCCCGCCCAGGTCCCGCTGCTGCCCCGACCGCGGCCCCGCCATGAGATCTTCGTGTACTCCCCGCGGGTCGAGGGCGTGCACCTGCGCGGCGGCCGCGTCGCGCGCGGCGGGCTGCGCTGGTCGGATCGTCTGGAGGACTTCCGCACCGAGGTACAGGGCCTGATGAAGGCCCAGATGGTCAAGAACGTGCTGATCGTGCCCGTCGGGGCCAAGGGCGGCTTCGTGGTCAAGCGTCCGCCCGCCGAGGGGCTCCGGCAGGAGGTGGTCGAGTGCTACCGCACGTTCATCCGCGGGCTGCTCGACATCACCGACAACATCCGTGAGAACGCGGTCGTCGGACCCCCCGAGGTGCTGCGCCTGGACGGGGACGATCCCTACCTGGTCGTCGCCGCCGACAAGGGCACCGCGACGTTCTCGGACATCGCCAACGCGATCTCGGCCGAGTACGACTTCTGGCTCGGGGACGCGTTCGCCTCGGGCGGCTCAGAGGGTTACGACCACAAGAAGATGGGGATCACCGCCCGCGGCGCCTGGGAGTCGGTCAAGCGTCACTTCCGCGAGCTGGGCATCGACATCGGGTCGACCGACTTCACCGTCGTGGGCATCGGCGACATGGCCGGCGACGTGTTCGGCAACGGCATGCTGCTCTCCCCGCACATTCGCCTGGTCGCCGCGTTCAACCACATGCACGTCTTCCTGGACCCCGATCCCGACGCGGCCAGCAGCTTCGCCGAGCGCCACCGCCTGTTCGAGCTGCCCCGCTCGACGTGGGCGGACTACGACGCCAAGAAGATCTCCGAGGGCGGCGGGGTGTTCGCGCGCAGCGCCAAGTCGATCCCGCTCTCCCCCGCGGTCCGCGCCCGACTGCAGATCGAGGAGGAGGAGCTCGCGCCCAGTGAGCTGACCCACCGCCTGCTGTGCGCGCCGGTCGACCTGCTCTGGAACGGCGGGATCGGGACCTACGTGAAGGCGAGCAGCGAAAGCTCCGCCGACGTGGGTGACAAGGCCAACGACACGCTGCGAGTCAACGGTGGCGAGCTGCGCTGCCGCGTGGTTGGCGAGGGCGGCAACCTCGGGTTCACCCAGCGCGGGCGGATCGAGTACGCGCTCACCGGCGGGCGCATCAACACCGACGCGATCGACAACGCCGCCGGGGTGAACTGCTCCGACCACGAGGTGAACATCAAGATCCTGCTCGACGCGGTCGTCGCGACGCAGGACATGACGGTCAAGCAGCGCAACGATCTGCTCGTGGAGATGACCGACGAGGTCGCCGAGCGGGTGCTGCGCGACAGCTACGTGCAGACGCAGGCGCTGAGCCTGGCCCGGGCCCAGGCGCCCCAGATGCTCGACGTCCACGCCCGGGTGCTGCGCCACTTCGAGCAGAAGGGCGTGCTCGACCGGGAGATCGAGTACCTGCCGAGCGACGCGGCGATCGCCGAGCGGCGCAAGGCCGGCGGCGGGTTGACCTCGCCGGAGCTCGCGGTGATGATGGCCTACGCGAAGATCGACCTGGAGGCCGCGCTGCTGGAGTCCGACCTGCCCGAGGACCCCTTCCTCTCGCAGGACCTCGCGCTGTACTTCCCGCCGCGACTGCGCGAGCCGTTCGCCGCGCGCATGCGCGAGCACCGGCTGCGCCGCGAGATCATCGCGACCTTCATCACCAACAGCATGGTCCACCGCGCCGGCGGCACGTTCGCCTTCCGGCTGGCCGAGGAGACCGGCGCCACGATGCCCGAGCTCGCGCGGGCCTACGCGGTCGCGCGCGAGGTCTTTCGGATGCGTGAGGTGTGGGTGGGCGTCGAGGCGCTCGACCTGAAGGTCGAGGCCGGCGTGCAGTTCACGATGCTCTTCGAGGCGCGCAAGCTCGTCGAGCGCGCCACTCGCTGGCTGGTCGGGATGCACCGCGGACCGTTCGACATCGCCGCGATCGCCGGCTACTACGCCCCGGGCGTACGCGTGCTCGAGCAGGAGCTGCCGGACATTCTCTGCGGCGCCGAGCGCGAGGGTTGGGACGCGATGCTCGCCGGGCTCATCTCAGGCGGCGTGCCGACCGAGCTCGCGCGCCGGGTGGCGGGCATGAGCGCGCTGTTCAGCGCCCTGGACGTCGTCGACGTCGCCAACGCCACCGGTCGCTCGGTCGAGGAGGTCGCCGCCGTCTACTTCCTGCTCGCCGGTCGCGTGCGGCTGCACTGGCTACGCCAGCAGATCGTCGCCCTGCCCCGCGCCGACCGCTGGCAGACGCTCGCGCGGGCCGCGCTGCGCGAGGAGGTCTACGCGCTGCAGCGCGAGCTCACCTCCGAGGTACTGCGCTCCGGCCCCGCCGGCGTCGACGCCGACGCGGCGATCGAGGCCTGGCTGGCCGGCGCCGATGCGACCGTGCGCCGCTCCCAGGCGGTCATCGACGACATCCGCGCCAGCGGCGAGTTCGACCTGACCACGCTGCCGATCGCGTTGCGCGAGCTGCGCGCGCTGGTGCGGTCGGGCGGACCGACGCCGGCGGGCGTGTAGGCGTGGGCCGCGAGGCGCGAGCGAGGCTCGCGCGGTGGGGGAGAATGTCGCGGCCATGGGCAAGCCGCAGCCGCTGACGATCGTCATCGCGGACGACCACGCGATGGTGCGGCAGGGGCTGCAGTTGCTGCTCGAGGCCGAGCCGGACTTCAGCGTGTGTGGGGAGGTCGGAGATCTCCCCGCGCTGGGCGCATACCTGACCGAGCTGGCGCCGACGATCCTGCTGCTGGACCTTCACATGGGCTCCGAGCTGAGCCTGGACGAGCTCGGCACGCTGCAGGCGGCCTCGCCCGAGACCGGGATCATCGTGCTCACGATGCAGGCCGACCCGGCCTTCGCGCGCCGCGCCCTGGCCGCCGGCGCCGCCGGCTACGTGCTCAAGGAGGCCTCGCGGACCGAGCTCGCGCAGGCGATCCGCACGGTGGCCGGCGGCGGCACCTACCTGCACCCGGCGCTGGGCGCTCGCGCGCTGGCCGAGCCCGAGCCCGAGCCCGACGCCGGGCTGACCGATCGCGAGCGCGAGGTGCTGCGCCTGCTCGCCCTCGGCCACACCAACAGCGAGATCGCGGCGCAGCTCTTTGTGAGCGTGCGCACCGTGGATACGCATCGGGCCAATATGCAGCGCAAACTCGGGGTCAGCGGACGCCCCGAGCTCGTTCGCCATGCGCTGCGGCTGAGGATCATCCATCAGTGAGGCTGCACCGATGAGCGCCGCGGCCCGGCTGCGCCAGCTGGCCACCGAGTCGGCCGAGCGCCGCGTGCGCCACGACCTCGGCGCCCGCGTGGAGGTCCTCTCGATCCGCCGCCAACAGACGGTCGTCGCGGTCTCGGTGGTCCTGTTCGCCGCCGTCTTCTGCGCCCGGCTGTCGATCCACGACCCGGCCGCGCTGATCGCCAACTTCTACACCGTGCCGATCGCCCTGCTGGCGATCGAGTTCGGCTGGCGCGCGGGCCTGCTCGCCTCGACCCTGGCGTTCGGGCTGGTGTTCGCCTGGCGCGCGATCGACGCCGTCCACGTCGACGTGCTCGGGTACGTCTCGCGCGGCGCTGCCTTCGTGCTGGTCGGGGGCGTGGTCGGGTACGTCACCGACCAGCTGCGCCGGGACCTGGCCAAGCGGCTGCGCGCCCAGCACGAGCTGGCGCTCTACACCGACGAGCTCGAGCGGTCCAATCAGCAGCTGGTCCGCAGCGTGGTCCGACTGGAGGCCTACGCGCAGATCGCCCGCACGGTGGGCGGCGAGACCGAGCTCGAGCGGGTGTTGGCGCTGATCCTCGAGCACGGCCGCGAGATCGCCGGGGCGCGCGGTCTGCTCGCGTGCCTGCAAGACGGCGAGCGCCTGGCGATCGTGCGCGGCCGCGGCCTCGAGAGCGTCGGGCTGCCGTCCGCGCTGCCCCGCGAAAGCTCACTCGTCGGGCAAGCGCTCGCCGCCGGTCGGCCGGTGCGGGTCACGCGCGCCGGCCACGAGCTCGAGCTCGATCAGCTGTGCCGCGATGCGCGCAGCGCGATCCTCGTGCCGCTCGAGTTCCGCGGCGCCGCGCTCGGCGTGCTCGTGGGCATCGACCCGCGGCCGGACGATGCGCTCGAGGCCGAGACCGAGGAGCTGCTCTCCTCGGTGGCCGCGAGCGCAGCCACCGCGGTGGCGACTGCGCGCAGCGTCGCCTCCGACCGGCTGCGAACGAGCATCGAGGCGGCCGAGCAGGCACGCGGGCGCTGGGCGCGCGAGCTGCACGACGAGACCCTGCAGGGGCTCGGCGGCGTGCGGATGGTGCTCTCCTCGGCGCTCGAGCGCGGGAACGCCGGCGCCCAGCGCGACGCGCTCGCCGCCGCCCACGAGCATCTCGGCCTCGAGCTGCAGCGGCTGCGCGACCTGATCAGCGAGCTGCGCCCGGCGGCGCTCGACGACCTCGGCCTCGGGCCGGCGATCGACACGCTGATCGAGCGCCAGGCGAGCGGGGCCCGCTTCGCGGTCCGGGGGCAGATCGACCTCAGCGGCCCGCGGCTCGCGCGCGAGACCGAGAACGCCGTCTACCGGATCGTGCAGGAGGCGCTCACCAACGCGGCCAAGCACGCGCAGGCCGCGCACGTGCTGGTGCGCGTTCAACAGGCCGACGACCGCATCGAGATCCTCGTGCAGGACGACGGCTGCGGCTTCGACCCGGCATCGACGAACGGCGGCTTCGGGCTGTTGGGGATGCGCGAGCGGGCCGTGCTTGCCGGGGGGACGATGGCGGTGGGCTCGCGCCCCGGCGGGCCGACCCGCGTCAGCGGCGTGCTGCCGCTCGCCGGCTGAACCGGGGCTGGGGGCAGGGGCGGGGCCGGCGCCAGCGCCCCGCCAGAGCCAGAGCCAGGGCCAGGGCCGAGGCCGCCGCCAGCGCCCCGCCAGAGCCAGAGCCAGGGCCAGGGCCACGGCCGAGGCGGCCGCCAGCGCCCCGCCGGGGCCAGGAGCGGGGCCGAGGCCGCCGTCAGCGCCCCGCCGGGGCCAGGAGCGGGGCCGCCGCCAGCGCCCCGCCGAAGCCAGGGCCGGGCTACCCCTCGGCCTCGATCGCCGCGGCGGTGACGCGCGTGATCTCGTAGGTGACGGTCACCGTCGGCTGCTGACCGGAGACGTCGCCGACCATCTCCATCGGCACGCCCGTGCTGGCGTTGACGATCAGCTCCTCCTGGTAGCCAGGCGGCACGAACACCGAGGCGATGAGGACCAGCGTCGGCTGTCCGTTCAGCGTGCCCTGGCCGACCGAGACCTGCGGGATCGTGCCGAGCAGATGCAGCCCGCCCGCGCGCACGTCAGGGTTGCCCGTGCCGGCGAGCAGCGCGTCGATGCAGTTGTCCCAGATCATCCCGCCCTCGAGGATCTCCGGGGACGCCGGCGGGTACTGGGGCCCGGTCTCCTTGTGCCGCAGGATGCGCTGCTTGAGCGCCCGGGCCATCGGCGCCGACGTCGCCGGCGCGA
The DNA here is from genome assembly GCA_036266975.1 of Solirubrobacteraceae bacterium. Lineage (GTDB taxonomy): Bacteria > Actinomycetota > Thermoleophilia > Solirubrobacterales > Solirubrobacteraceae > DATAWZ01. The sequence goes on along the minus strand of DATAWZ010000120.1, from coordinate 4,996 downwards.
TCATCTTGGGCTTCACGCCCGGGTTAGGATCGGCGATCGCCATCCGCTGGCGGACCTGGTCGATCGGGCCGTCGAAGGCCTGCTCGGCGGCGGCGATGTCAGGTGCCTGCGCGTCGCTCGCGCCGTTATTGACCGTCTCGCCCTCGCGGATCGCCGCGGGCAGTCCGGCGAGCGTCGGCGAGTAGTAGTAGTAGTAGTAGTTATCGAGGTACAGGTCGGCGCCGTCGATCTTCGAGCCGTTCGGGTACACCTGCCGGCGCAACACGAGCGTCGCGTCGCCGCCCGGCGGTCGGGCATCGCGGAGCCGCGCCGAGAGCCGCCCGAGGGGAGCGGCGATGGCCGGTTGCGGGCCGTGCCCGGGGACGAGTCCGCAGCCGCCTCCGTGACTCCCGCCCTCGCCGGTTTGGCCGCCTGCGCCCGCGCCTCCGCCGGTAAACAGCAGCGCGCTCGCGAGGCCGCCGGCGAACAGCCCCGAGACGGCGAGGCGCGCCGCCCGCCGGCGGCGCCACCGCCGCCGAGCGGGCCGTGGTGGGCGTGGCGGGGGCGGCCGCGCGACCGGGGCGCTCGAGTAGCGAGCGCCGGACGCGCGTCGTGACGGCGGGTTTGAGCGGGATCGGGTCGGGGCGCTTGGCGACGAGCCAGTCCAGGTCAGACATCGAGGGACGCTCCTTCGGCGGAGGACAGACGGGCGCGCACGTGCTCGCGTCCGCGGTGGATCCGCGAGCGGACGGTGCCGACGGGCACGTCGAGCGCACGGGCGATCTCGGCGTAGTCGAGCTCGGCCCAGGCGAGCAGGAGCAGCGCCCCGCGATCGCTCGCGGCCATCGACTGCAGCGCAGCGGCCAGGCGCGGGCCAAGCATCTGGGCTTCGAGGCGCCCGATCGGCTCCTCGTCGACGCCCCGTCGGTGGGCGCCGCCGCTCGCCCGCCAGCGCGATTCCCCCGCTGGGTGGTGCGGAAGTGATGGCTCAGCAGGTTGGTGGCGATGCCGTACAGCCAGGGCCGTGCGTCGGGAAGACGGCGGTCGTAGCGGCCGCGACGATCGAAGGCGAGACGGAAGACCTCGGCGGCGATATCCTCGCCCGCCGCCGCCGCGGCCCGGCTCGAGCAATATGCATGCAGCGAGGGCCAGTGACGGTCGAAGACCGGGCTCGGGCACGCACATCGAGCGCTCGATCAGGACCGCGTCGGACAGCTGGGTGGCGCTCCGCGTGGGCGGGGCGTCCAGCGTGGTCTCCTCCTGGGCGCGCTGCATGTCTGTGGTCGATATGCCGATCGGCCCTTGGAAGTTCACGGGCGACCCCGCCCGATCAGGCTGGCGACGGCCCGCGGGCGCTGGGCTGGGATGGGCTGGGCTGGGCTGGTCTGGTCTGGGCGTGCGACGCCGTGCGCTGGTACGTGGGCTTCGCGGCTACTCGACGGTGAGCGGCTGCAGCGATTCCGGGTTTGTGGTGGCTATGCGCTGCGAATCCCGGAATCACCGCTCGAAGACCGCGTACAGGTCCGCCGCTGAGTCCATCCGCAGCTGCCCGCGGGGGCGCGCCGCCGAGGCCGCCGTTCCGGGCGCGCACCCCTGCGGGCACGACCCATGACGGCGGCGCTCAGCCGACCGGCACTTCGCCCTCGGGCTGCTCGCCCGGGCCGGCCAGAGACCACTGAAAGCGGGTGAGGCTGTCGCGGGGGGCGAGCGCGCCCTGGCGTGCGCCGCGACGGACGAACAGCACGGGCGCCGGCGCAGCGCGGGCGATGTCGGCCCGCGTGGCCCCCAGTCCCTCGCGCCGCCAGCGCTCGGAGAGGCCGATCACGAGGATGCCGGCGCCAGCCGCCGCGGCGAGGATGCCCTCGCGCCCGCCCTGGATGACCAGCGGCTCGGTCGTCACGCCGGAGAACTGCTGGGCGAGCAGGCCGGCGTCGGCGAGCATCCGCGTGACCGAGCCGCCTTCTTCGGTGCTGCCCGCCGCCCCGAGAAGCTTGAGCGGCACGTTGTTGGCGGCGGCGAGCCAGGAGCCGAGCTCGAGCGCCGACCAGTCGTGCTCGGCGCCGCCGAACACGACGAGCACGGGCGCCTGCTCGGTGAGCCGGATCGGGTCGGACTCGCGGGCGACGAGAACCGCGACGTCGCTCGCCGCCGACTCGAGCAGCTCGCTGACCTCGCCGAGCGGCACCGCCTGCCCGAGGAGCGGCCGGCGTCCCTCGACGAGCACCAGATCGACCTTCTCGTGGTCGACGAGGTGGGCGATGTCGGTGCCGGGGCTGCTCGAGGTCAGCGCCACGCCGCGCGCGGCGAGCCTCTCCCCCAGGAGACGCCGGCGCTCTCGCATGACCGCCGAGGAGGCCGCCTTGAGCAGCGCGTTCTCGGTCTGCAGGCCGCCGCGCACGTCGGCACGCCGCGGCGGCTCGACCAGGCGCGCGAGGACCAGCTCGCGCCTGGGGAACGAGCGGGCCAAGGGCTCGGCGAGGGTCAGCAGCTGCGGCAGCGCCTCGTTGGTCTGCGGGGCGACGAGAATCGAGCGGTCGGGGATGACCAGGTCGGGGTTCTCGCGGACGAGCACCCGGCGCGCTTCGGCAAACTCGTCCTCGACCTGGGCGCCGTAGCGGTTCTCGCGGTCGATCAGCTTGAGCAGCGGACCGGCCATGAGCGTCGTCACCAGGGCCATCAGTACGAGCGCGGCATACAGCGCGTTCGAGATCGCGCCGGCGGACAACGCGATGTTCAGCGCGATCAACTCGGTCAGGCCGCGGGTGTTCATCAGGATGCCGAACACCGCCGAGGCGCGCCAGTCGAAGCCGCCGACGCGCGCCGCGATCGCGGCGCCGCCGAACTTGCCGACGACCGCGATCGCGATCAGACCGACGGTGATCAGCCACAGTTCGGGCCGGTTGAGCAGCCCGATGTCGGTCTGCAGGCCGGTGTAGGCGAAGAACAGCGGCAGCAGCAGGATCACCACGTAGTCCTCGACGCGGCGCGTGACCTCCTCGGTCAGGCGGGTGTTGCGGGGCATCACCATGCCCATCACGAAGCCGCCGAAGATGACAGCGATGTTGATGGACTCGGTGATGTACGCGGACAGGAGCACGCCGGCGAAGATGGCCGCCAGCCAGCCGCCGGATATCCGCCCGACCTCATCGAACGAAGTCGACACGCGCGCGAGGACCGGGCGCACGATCAGCGCCATCACGAGCACGAAGGCAACGGCCTCGCCGACCGTCTTGGCGACCTGACCGAACGATCCCGAGACGCTGACCGCGGTGGCCAGCGCGATCAGGAACCAGGCTGTGACGTCATCGAGCGCGGCACAGCCGATGGCCAGCGAGCCGACCGGATTGCGCAGCATGCGCCGCTCGGCGAGGATGCGGGCGAGCACCGGGAACGCGGTGATCGACATCGCCACGCCCATGAACAGGGCGAAGGCGGCGAACTTCTTGTCCGGGCCGATGAGCTTGTAGAGCGGCAACGCCGCCACCATCCCGAGGATCATGGGCAGCGCGACGCTCGCGTTGGAGATCGCCGCGGCCTTGCTCAGGCGGCCCTTGAGGGCGCTGCGGTCGAACTCCAGGCCGATCAGGAACATGTAGAAGATCAGCCCGAGGTTGGCCGCGACGTTGAGCGCGGGCAGGATGTCCGAGGGGAAGATGTCGGCCTGGGCGTTCTGTGAGATGGCGCCGAGCACCGAGGGCCCGAGCACGATCCCGGCGATGACCTCGCCCATCACGCGCGGCTGGCCGATCTTCGCGGCGAGCACGCCGAACAGGCGGGCGACGATCATCACGACGGCGACCGCGAGGAAGAACGCTGCGACGAGGTCGCTGGCCTCGTCGCGCGTCTTGGTGGCGGTGAACTGCTCGCCGTAGGGCGGCAGCCCGGAGGCCGTGCTGAGCACCTGCTTGGCGGGCCGCTTGGCGCCGGACGGCAGCGGGGGCGGATGGGCGACGTCGAGCGGGATCACCAGGACGGTGTTGAGCACCCGGTCGTTGGAGGTGGCGGTCAGCCGCACCGGGCCGCCGTCGACGCACCGCACGTCGCCGGACAGCGCGCCGGTCTTCGTGGAGAAGCTCAGCGCGCCGAGGCCCTGGCCCGAGACGCTCAGGCGGTAGCGCGAGCCGCCGCCGGCGAGGGCGAAGGCGCTGCCGAAGCAGGTCGAACGCGGCGAGAGCGCGTACGGGCCCTTGATCGAGTGCGGGATTCGCGGGTTCGGCGAGCCGGGCGCCGGCGGGTCACGCTTGAACAGGGCGGCGAACGCCAGACCGCCCAGCGTGCCGGCGATCTTGCCCTTCGGACCGGCGGTCGCGACCGCGTCGATCCTGAGGTTCGGGCCCTTGACGCAGTCGACGGTGCCGGTGAGCCGGTGGCCGGCGCCGGCCAGGGCGCCTGGGTGCAGGCGCAGCTGGCCGCTGAGCGTGCCGGCAATATTTGAGATGTCGACGAACTGGCCGGACTGGACGATGTTGAAGGCCGGGCCAGAGGCGACCGGCAGGGCGGGCGCCGTCGACGGCAGCGGCCGGCCGCCGACCGGCGGGGCGGCGGCACCGATGCAGGCGTTCGCGCGGCTGACGTTGTAGCCGCCGGCGATGTACGGCTGCGAGCGCTCTCTCCCCCCCTTGTGGATCACCACGACGGTAACCCCCGCGACGACCGCGGCCAGCACGAGGTAGAACGCAATCAAGCGGCCGAGCCCACCCGGTCTCTCCGATGAGTCCATCCTCAGGCACCCCCTGGTCGTGCCCCAGCCATGCCGGGCTCAACGCGGCTTCTCGCCTGCCCGGACGTTAGCGCGGGGACCGAGCCCTCGCATCGGCAACGGCACGCAGTCCGATATCCGCAAAAGCACGCAATCGCCCGGGCGCGCGCGAGCCCGGGCGGCTCGGCGCGAGCCCGGGCGGCTCGGCGCGAGCCCGGGCGGCTCGGCGCGAGCCCGGGCGGCTCGGCGCGAGCCCGCGCGCCGCTCAGCGCAGTAGGAAGGCCCCGCCGAAGCGGGGCCTTCCCTTAGCAGACCGGT
>DATAWZ010000119.1:0-4113 GCA_036266975.1 Solirubrobacteraceae bacterium | reverse complement strand
ACGCACCGCTCGCCCGGGGCGCCGAGACGTGCCGCCTGCCCGGGGCACGGGGCGCCGGGGGCGCACCTCCCGCCCGGGGCGCCGAGACGTGCCGCCTGCCCGGGGCACGGGGGCGCCGCTCGCCCGGGGCCGGGGCACGGGGGCGCACCGCCCGCCCGGGGCGCCATCGTCGCGACGATTGTTGCGCCAGCCGCCTATATCGCGGCTGGCGCAACAATGCTCGCCGCCCGCGCCTTGTAGGGCGCACCGCCTCGTCTGTCGGTCCGGGTCCCGACGGCCGGTCGGCTGGCTCTCTGCGACAATGTGCTCATGGATCGCGACCAGATCATCGAGGAGCTGCGCGCCGTCATCGACCCCGAGCTGCACCGCTCGATCGTCGAGCTGGACATGGTGCGCTCGATCGACATCTCACCCGACGGCGCCGTGGCCGTGATGGTCTCGCTGACCACGCCGGGGTGCCCGATCCGCGGGCACTTCCAGACCGCGGTGACCGAGGCCGTCTCGCGCGTCCAGGGCGTGTCGAGCGTGAGCGTCGCCTTCGACGTGCTCGACGAGCCGCAGAAGGAGGCGCTGCGCCAGAAGCTCGGCCGGGGCTCGCTGCCCGAGGGCTCGCTCGCCGGCGTCTCCAACGTCATCTGCGTCGGCTCGGGCAAGGGCGGCGTGGGCAAGTCCACGCTGACCGCCAACCTCGCCGCGGCGCTCACCGCGGACGGGCAGCGGGTCGGCGTCCTCGACGCCGACGTATGGGGCTACTCGATCCCGCGCATGTTCGGCCTGGGCGCCACGCGCCCGCCGGTCTCCCCCGAGCGCAAGATCGTGCCCCTGGAGAGCCACGGGGTCAAGGTCATGTCGATCGGCTTCTTCGTGGAGGAGGACGCCGCCGTCGTCTGGCGCGGCCCGATGCTCCACAAGGCGCTCACCCAGTTTTTGCAGGACGTCGCCTGGGAGACGCTCGACACGCTGCTCGTCGACCTGCCGCCGGGCACCGGCGACGTGTCGATGACGCTCGCCCAGCTGCTCCCGCAGGCGCGCTTCCTGATCGTGACCACGCCGCAGCCGACCGCGCAGCGCGTCGCGCGTCGCTCCGCCGAGATGGCCGGCAAGGTCTCGCTCGAGCTGCTCGGCGTGATCGAGAACATGTCGGGCTTCGTCACGCCCGACGGCAGCCGCTACCAGATCTTCGGCGAGGGCGGCGGGCAGGAGCTCGCCGACGAGCTCGATGTGCCGCTGCTGGGCAAGGTGCCGCTGACCATGCCGCTGCGCGAGCAGGCCGACCTCGGCGTGCCGCTCGTCCTGCACGACCCCGATGACCCGGCCGCGCAGGCCATCCGCCACGCCGCTCGCGGCATCATCGCCATGATGCCGGCGCCGCTGCCCATGCTCCAGTCGACGCCGGCGGGCCCGCCTGCGCCGGCGGGCATGTCGCTGCCGATGGCCTGAAACCGTCCGACGGGTCTACTACCTTCAGCCTGTCGAGCGGCGCCGGTGGCGCCGGACCCTGGCGACTGGAGGGGTCGTGGCGAATGTCATGAAGGACTTCAAGGCATTCATCCTGCGCGGGAACGTGCTGGATCTTGCCGTCGCCGTCGTCATCGGCGCCGCCTTCGGCGCCGTCATCACCGCGCTCGTCAAGGACGTCCTCACGCCGATCATCGCGGCGATCTTCGGCAAGCCGAACTTCGAGAACCTGCAGTTCACGATCCACCACAGCACGTTCCTGTACGGCGACTTCATCAACGCGCTGATCGCGTTCCTGAGCGTCGCGGCGGCGGTCTTCTTCTTCGTGATTCAGCCGGTCAACGCGCTCATGTCCCGCCGGCAGAAGCAGGCCGACCCCGAGGCCGAGACGTGCGCGTGCACGGAATGCCTGAGCGAGATCCCCAAGGCTGCCCGCCGGTGCGCGTTCTGCACCGCCGAGCAGCAGCCGATGGCCGCCTGAGGCGGCCTACTTCTTGTAGTAGTCAGCGTTGAGCTGAGCGTACTTCTGCCACTCGGGCGGGAGCTGATCCTCGGCGAAGCACGCGTCGACCGGGCACGCCTCAACGCAGGCGTCGCAGTCGATGCACTCCTCGGGGTCGATGAACAGCATCTCGGCGGCGTCGTAGCCCGGCTCGTCGGGCGTCGGATGGATGCAATCGACCGGGCAGACCTCGACGCACGAGTTGTCCTTGGTGCCGATGCACGGCTCGGCGATGACGTAGGCCATTTTGGTTTGGCTTCTCGCTTCCTGGCAGTGACAAAGGGGCTTCGACGGCGCCGCATTGGCCCCGCGCAGGCGACCATAGTAGAGGACGGCGCCGCGCACGCCCACGTGCCTGTCCGTGCCTTGTCGTACTAGCCTGCAAGAGGTGCTGCTGCTTACCGGCGCGACCGGGTTGATCGGCTCGAGCGTGCTGCGCCGACTGATCGTCGCGGGCACCCCGACACGCTGCCTGGTCCGCGACCCACGCGGCCTCGGCGAGCGGCGCGTGCGCGTGCAGATCGCGCTCGGCGACCTCGCCGACCCGCCGTCGTTTCGCAACGCGCTGCGCGGCGTGGACACCGTGGTCCACCTCGCCGGCACCGTGCGCGACCAGTCGCGCGGCTCGATCGAGGAGCTCAACGGCGTGGCCACCTGGCGGATGGTCGCCGCCGCCGAGCGCGCCGGGGTGCGCCGGTTCGTGACCTTCTCGGTCCTCGAGGCCTCCACCTACCATCGCGCGCGCCTCTTCCGGGCCAAGGCGCTGGCCGAGCGCGCGGTGCGCGAGGCCGAGCTGCACTCGATCGTGTTCGCCCCCTCGCTCGTCTATGCCCCCGGCGATCACGCCCTGCGCACGCTCGAGCGCCTGACCCTGCTGCCCGCCGTGCCGATGTCCGGGCGCGGCCGCGCGGTGGTGCAGCCGATCTGGGCCGAGGACGTGGCCGAGTGCGTGATCGCCGCCCTGCACGCCAGCGAGCACGCGCCCCACGGGCGCTCGGGCGAGTTCGCCCGCGAGCGCTACGAGCTCGCCGGCCCGGACACGCTCAACTACAGCGACATCGCCCGCCTGGCGCTGCGGTCCTTCGGCCGGCGCCGGCCGCTGGTCCACGTCCCCACCCCGGCGGTCTCGCGCTCGCTGCGGGCCCTGGAGGCGGTCGCCGGCGAGCGCGCGCCCGCGACCTGGGAAGAGGCCGAGCTGATGGAGATCGACATGGTCTCCCGGCACGGCACCGCCGACGCCGAGGCGCTCGGGGTGGCGCCGCGGGCGATGCGCGCCGTGCTCGGCGTGCGTTGAACATCTCTCAAGATGAGCGGTGGGTGGCGAGCCCCGGACCGAGCGATGCAAGGACATGGGGCGGGCGGGTCGTGACGGCAGACAGGGTAGAGCCACGTCAAGGGGCGATACCGGCCGCCGGACGCGTGCCGATCATTTTGAGAGCCGTTCTCAGAGCGGCGGGCGGCGTCCCGCCCAGGGACGCGCCTGCTCGAGCTGGGCGGCGAGCGCGAGCAGCGGGCCCTCCTGCGCCGGTCGCCCGGCGAGCTGAACGGCGAGCGGCAGGCCGTCCGGCCCCTGTAGCAACGGCACCGAGACGGCCGGCTGGCCGGTGACGTTGAAGATCTGCGTGAAGGGGGTGAAGCGCCCGGAGCGCGAGAAGGTGCTCATCGGCTGCGGCGCGTCCGTGGGCAGCGAGCCGAGCGGAAGCGGGCGCTCGGCAAGCGCGGGCGTGAGCACAGCGTCGTAGCGCTCCAGCTCGGCGATCAGCCGGCGGGCGAGCGTGAGCATGTGGGCCCGCGCGGCCTCCAGGCGCATCCCTTCGATGCGCTGGCAGCGCTGCCAGATCGCCCAGTTCATGGGTTCCACGTCGCTCTCGACGGGCTCTCGGCCGCCGGCGAGCTGGGCCGCCTGCTGGATCCCGAGCGCGATCAGCACGCAGAACATCACGCCGAACGCCTCCTGGAGCTCGCGGCCGGGCCAGGGCGGATCGATCTCGAGGACCTCGTGACCGAGCTCGCGCAGCAGCGCGGCGGCCTCGTCGACCGCGCCGGCGGCGATCGGGTCGACGCTCACGTCGGGGATCGGGGAGCTGCACGTCACCGCGATGCGCATCCCCCCCGGCGACTGCGCGGCCTGGGCGGCGAAGGAGCGCTCCGGC
>DATAWZ010000118.1:0-21620 GCA_036266975.1 Solirubrobacteraceae bacterium | reverse complement strand
CCCGAGGACGCCGCCAGGCGAAGATTTGCAGCCGCGAAGCGGGAGCGGATTTACAGGAGGTGCCACTAGATGGGCGGTCGGCCGATCAGCTTCAAGGAGGTCGCCGTGGCGGCGATCTTCACGCTGTCGTGCGTGCTGGGGATCCTCTACGCCTGGAACCGGTTCGGCGGCACGCTGCCGCTGCGCCCGCACGGCTACGTCTTCCACGCCGAGTTCGACCAGGCCGCCAACCTGGCCGACAACGAGGACGTCCGCATCGCCGGGGTGAACGTCGGCCGGATCGTCAGCGTCTCGCCGCGCAACGGGCTCACCGACGCCAAGATGGAGCTCGACAAGCAGTACGCGCCGCTGGCCTCCAACGCCCACGCGATCCTGCGCTCCAAGACGCTGCTGGGCGAGAACTTCGTCGAGATCACGCCCGGCAGCCCCAGCGCGCCCAAGCTGCCCGAGAACGGCTACCTGCCGACGTCACAGATTGGCACCACGCAGCAGATCGATCAGGTGCTCTCCATGCTTAACCCCCAAACCCGCGCGGCCCTCCAGGAGTTCACGCACAACTTCGCCTCGGCGCTCTCCGGCCAGGGCACCAACCTCAACGCCGCGATCGGCAACAGCGCGGGCGCGATCGAGGACCTCCAGCAGACGGTCGACATCCTCGACCAGCAGGGCGGCGACGTGCAGCGGCTGGTCAGCGCCTCGGCCAGCGCGCTGCACGCGCTGGGCGCACGCGGGGCCGCGCTGCAGACGCTCGTCACCGCCGGCGATCAGGTGCTCTCGGCCACCGCCGCGCGCAACACGCAGCTGACCGCGACGATCAACGCGCTGCCGCCGCTGCTGGCCGAGCTCAAGCCGACGCTCAGCGAGGTCCAGTCGGTCGCGGCCGTCGCGGCGCCGACGCTACGGGTGCTGCGGCCGGTCGCGCCGCTCGTGGCGCCCGCCCTGCGCGAGACCGACGTCACCGCGCCGATCCTCACGACCTTCTTCAAGGACACGCCGGCGCTGGTGGACAGCGTGCGCAAGGGCACGCCCGCGGCGACCTCGCTGGTCGGCAGCGCCGGCGCCTTCGCGAACCAGCTCGACCCCGCCGCCCGCCAGCTGGTCCCGATCCTGCAGATGATCGTCGCCTACGACCACGACGTGGTCGGCGACGCCGCCAACCTCGCGGCGGCGACCGAGGGCACCTACAAGGTGCCCAGCGGCGGTTCCGCGCACTACGGCCGCGTGCTGGTCAACATCGTCAACGAGGGCATCGTCGGTGCGCCGAAGCCGTTCGGCACCGCACGGGCCAACCCCTACCCAGCGCCGGGCAGGCTCGCCACGCTGCAGGCGTTCAGCTGCGCCAACACGGGCAACCCCACGCTGGTCCCGGTGCTTCCGGGTGCGGCCGACGCCGGGGCGCCACCCTGCCGCACCGCGCCGCCCTGGACCTTCCAGGGAGCGACGCGGTCCTACCCGAACGTCGAGCCGTACGTCCCCTAGGAGAGGTTCCAGCTCGTAGCGGTCAGGGCCGCGAGCAACGTGAAGATGAGAATGGCAAGTACGAGGAACACGGTGGCACCTCCAATGGTGTACGGGCGCGACCTTCTCTTCCTGTTCACAGGATGGGCCGCTGCGCATGCCGGCACTGTGAGGCTGGTCACACAGGGGCGCCGGCGATGAGCGAGCGCCGCACCGTGCCGCGGGTGGACCGTGAGCGCCAGATGGTCGACGTGGCCTCGCGGCTGTTCGGCGAGCGCGGGTTCCAGGCGGTCTCGATGGACGAGATCGCCGGGGCGGTGGGCGTGACCAAGCCGGTGCTCTACACGCACTTCGGCTCCAAGGAGGGCCTGTACGTCTCGTGCCTGGCGCGCCTGGCCGAGCCGCTGGTCAAGCACGTCCAGGAGGCGGTCGATCCCGGCGAGCCGCCCGAGCGCCAGCTGTGGGCCGGGCTGCGCGCCTTCTTCGACTTCATCGCCATCGAGCGGGAACGCTGGGCCGCGCTGGTGGTCCAGGTGCCGCCGCAGGGTCCCGAGACCGCCGCTCAGATCGCGCGGGCGCGGGCCCGGGTCCACGCCGCGCTCACCGCGCTGCTCGTGCGCGCGGCCGCCGACGTGGGCGTCACGCCGGACCTCAGCGAGGAGATCGAGCTCCAGGCCCACGCGCTGCTCGGCGCGTGCGAGTCGCTCGCCGCCTACGCGGTGCGCCACCCCGAGGTGCCGGCGGACGTGCTCGCGCTGCAGCTGATGAACTTCGCCTGGCGAGGCTTCGAGGCGCTGCTGCAGGGCCGGCTGTGGCTGCCCGACGGGCGCGGGAGCCCGCGCGAGCGGCCGTCCATGCCTTGAAACCATGGGCGCGATGCGGCAGGGTCAGGGAGTGGCATCCCCGACGGTCAGCGATCTCAGCGACGACCTGGACCCGCAGGAGACCGGTGAGTGGCTGCAGGCGTTGCGCGCGGTGCTCGAGCACGATGGGCCCGAGCGCGCCGAGCAGCTGCTGGAACGGGTGCTGGAGGAGGCGCGTCGCGCTCATGTGCATGTCGCGGCTGATCACACGCCGTACGTGAACACGATTGCGGTGGAGGAGGAGCCGGCGCTGCCGGGGGACGCGGCGCTGGAGCGTCGTTTGCGTTCGCTGGTGCGCTGGAACGCGATGGCGATGGTCGTTCAGGCCAACAGGGAGTCCTCCGAGCTGGGTGGGCATATCGCCAGCTATCAGTCGGCGGCGACGTTGTATGAGGTGGGTTTCAATCATTTCTGGCGTGCGCCGAGCGAGGCTCATGGCGGCGATCTGGTCTATATCCAGGGGCATTCCTCTCCGGGGATCTATGCGCGCGCGTTCCTGGAGGGGCGGATCGACGAGCGGCAGCTGCGGCGCTTTCGCCAGGAGGTCGCCGGTGGCGGGCTGTCGTCCTATCCGCATCCGTGGCTGATGCCCGAGTTCTGGCAGTTCCCGACGGTGTCGATGGGTCTGGGGCCGATCATGGCCATCTACCAGGCGCGGTTCATGAAGTATCTGGCCGGTCGGGAGATCGCCGATACCTCGGCGCGCCGGGTGTGGGCGTTCATGGGCGATGGGGAGATGGACGAGCCCGAGTCGATGGGGGCGATCTCGCTCGCCGGGCGCGAGCACCTGGACAACCTGGTGTTCGTGGTGAACTGCAATCTGCAGCGCCTGGATGGCCCGGTGCGCGGCAACGGCAAGATCATCCAGGAGCTCGAGACGAACTTCCTGGGCGCGGGCTGGAATGTGATCAAGGTGATCTGGGGGGCGCGCTGGGATCCGCTGCTGGCCGGCGATCGCGACCGGGTCCTGCGCCGGCGCATGAGCGAGGCGGTCGATGGCGACTATCAGACGTACAAGTCGCGCGATGGGGCGTTCGTGCGCGAGCATTTCTTCGGGGCCTATCCCGAGACCGCGGCGATGGTGGCCGACTGGAGCGATGAGGAGATCTGGGCGCTGAACCGCGGCGGGCACGACCCGGGCAAGGTGTTCGCGGCCTACCAGGCGGCCGTGACGCATCGCGGCGAGCCGACGGTGATCCTGGCCAAGACGATCAAGGGCTACGGGATGGGTGAGGCCGGCGAGGGCCAGAACATCACCCACCAGCAGAAGAAGATGACCGAGAACGCGCTGCTCGCGTTCCGCGACCGCTTCGAGATCCCGCTCGGGGATGAGCAGGCGCGCGCGGCGAGTTTCTGCCGTCCGAGCGAGGACAGCGCGGAGATCGCCTACCTGCGCGAGCGTCGCGCGGCGCTGGGCGGAAGCCTGCCGGCGCGGCGGGCCAGCGGGCCGGCGCTGCCGGTCCCTGGCTTGGACGCGTTCAAGGGCCAGCTGGAGGGCTCGGGTGAGCGGGAGATCTCCACGACGATGGCCTTCGTGCGCATCCTGGCTGCGCTGGTGCGCGACAAGCAGCTGGGCTCGCGGATCGTACCGATCGTGCCCGACGAGTCGCGCACGTTCGGGATGGAGGGGATGTTCCGCCAGCTGGGGATCTTCAGCCAGGTCGGCCAGCTCTACCGCCCCCAGGACGCCGACCAGCTGATGTTCTACCGCGAGGACAAGAAGGGCCAGATCCTGCAGGAGGGGATCAACGAGGCCGGCGCGTTCTCCTCGTGGATCGCGGCGGCGACCTCCTATGCCAATCACGGCGAGCCGATGATCCCGTTCTTCATCTTCTACTCGATGTTCGGCTTTCAGCGCATCGGGGATCTCGCGTGGGCCGCGGGCGACAGCCGCGCGCGCGGCTTTCTGCTCGGCGGCACCTCGGGGCGCACGACGCTCAACGGCGAGGGCCTGCAGCACGAGGACGGCCACAGCCACCTGCTCGCGGCGACGATCCCCAACTGCCGCTCCTATGACCCGACGTTCGCCTACGAGCTGGCGGTGATCATCCAGGACGGGCTGCGCCGCATGCTCAGCGAGCGCGAGGACGTCTTCTACTACCTGACCGTCATGAACGAGAACTACGCGCAGCCGGCGCTGCCGTCGGGCAGCGAGCAGGGGATCCTGCGCGGCCTGCACCGCATCGACACCGGCGGGCAGGGCGAACCAACGGGGCCGCGGGTGCGCCTGCTCGGCTCGGGCGCGATCCTGCGCGAGGTCATCGCCGCCGGCGAGCTGCTGCGCGAGGACTTCGGGGTGGGCAGCGAGATCTGGAGCGCGACGAGCTTCACCGAGCTGCGCCGCAACGGCCTGGAGGTCGAGCGCTGGAACCGGCTGCATCCGACCGACTCGCCGAGGGGCGCCTACGTGCAGGCGTGCCTGCCCGCCGGCGGGGGCCCGGTGATCGCCGCCAGCGACTACCTGCGCGCGTTCGCCGACCAGATCCGCCCGTTCCTGACCGACCGGTTCGTGGCGCTGGGCACCGACGGGTTCGGGCGCAGCGACTACCGCCGCCAGCTGCGCCGCTTCTTCGAGGTCGACCGTCATCACGTCGCCCTCGCCGCGCTGCACGCGCTCTCGCTGGAGGGAAACCTGGAGCCGGACACCGTCGCCCAGGCGATCGCCCGCTACGAGCTCGACGCGGAGGCCGCACCCCCGTGGCAGCGGTAAGGACCGTGACGGTCCCCGACATCGGGGACTTCACCGACGTGCCCGTCATCGAGATCCTCGTCGCCGTCGGCGATGCGGTCGCGGCCGACGATCCGCTGCTCACGCTCGAGTCCGACAAGGCGACGATGGACATCCCCGCGCCCGCCGCGGGCACCGTGGCCGAGCTGCTGGTCTGCGTCGGGGACACGGTCTCCGAGGGGGCGGCGCTGCTCACGCTCTCGAGCGAGAACGGGGCCTCGGGCGGCGAGGGCGCGGCGGCGAGCGACGGCGCGGCGGCCGACGGGGGCACGCCGGCCGAGCGCCCCGCGCCGGCGGGCGGGTCACCGGCGCCTGTCACCGACATCGCCGCGGCGTCGGTGATCGTCGACGTTCCGCCCGAGGCGCGACGGGACGGGGGCGAGGCGAACGTCTATGCCAGCCCGTCGGTGCGTCGCCTCGCGCGCGAGCTGCACGTCGACCTGGCCGGCGTGAGCGGCTCGGGTCGCAAGGGGCGGATCGTGCCCGAGGACGTCAGGGCGGCTGCGGCGGGCGCGGGCGCGGGCGGGGCGCCTTCGCCGTCGCCGGTTTCGGCGCCCGCGCGGAAGGTCGACTTCGAGAAGTTCGGTCCGGTCGAGCGCGTCGCGCTGACGCGGATCCAGCGGCTGTCGGGTCCGAACATCCACCGCAGCTGGAGCACGATCCCGCACGTCACCCAGCACGAGGACGCAGACATCACCGAGCTGGAGGCCTTCCGGGTGCGCACCAACGCCGAGCAGGAGGTCAAGCTGACGATGGTCGCGCTGCTGCTGAAGGCGTGCGTGGCCTCCTTGAAGGAGTTCCCGCAGTTCAACGCCTCGCTCGACGGCGAGGAGATCGTGCTGAAGCGCTACTACCATCTCGGCTTCGCCGCGGACACCGCGGAGGGGCTGCTGGTCCCGGTGATCCGCGACGTTGACCAGAAGGGCCTTCTGCGGATCGGGCAGGAGCTGCGCACGCTCTCGGCGGCGGCGCGCGAGGGCAAGCTCAAGCTGGGAGACATGCAGGGCGCGACGTTCACGATCTCGAGCCTGGGCGGGATCGGCGGGACCGGCTTCTCGCCGATCATCAACGCCCCCGAGGTGGCGATCCTCGGCGTGAGCCGCTCCACGATCAGGCCGGTGTGGGACGGCGAGCAGTTCGTCCCGCGCCTGATGCTGCCGCTCTCGCTCTCCTACGATCACCGCGTGATCGACGGCGCGGCCGCCGCGCGCTTCTGCGTGCACCTCGCCGGGGTCCTGTGCGACCTGCGCCGGGTGCTCCTTTGATCGAGGTACGGGTCCCCGACATCGGGGACTTCAGCGACGTGCCGGTCGTGGAGATCCTGGTCGCGCCCGGGCAACAGGTGGCAGCCGAGGACCCGCTGGTCACGCTGGAGTCCGACAAGGCCACGATGGACATCCCCGCGCCGGCGGCGGGGATCGTCTGCGAGCTCGCCGTGCAGCTCGGCAGCACGGTCTCGCAGGGCTCGCTCGTGCTCACGCTCGCGCCGCCGGACGGCGCCGCGTCCACCGAGGCCGACGGCGCCGCGCCGGCCGCCGCAGCGCCGTCGCAGCCCTCACCGGGGGCGGAGGGGGCGGATCGGGTCGACGTGGTGGTGCTGGGGTCCGGGCCGGGCGGCTACACGGCCGCCTTCCGCGCGGCCGACCTGGGGTTGAGCGTCGTGCTGGTCGAGCGCTACCCGTCGCTCGGCGGGGTGTGCCTGAACGTGGGCTGCATCCCCTCCAAGGCGCTCCTGCACGCCGCCGAGCTGCTCACCGGCGCGCGCGAGGCCAGCGCGATCGGGATCACCTTCGGCGAGCCGACGATCGAGCTGGACAGGATGCGGGGCTGGAAGGATTCGGTCGTCGGCAAGCTCACCGGCGGCCTCGAGGGCCTGGCCAAGCAGCGCAAGGTGCGAGTCGTGCACGGCCAGGGGCGCTTTGCCTCTCCCCATGAGCTGCAGGTCGACCAGGAGAGGATCGCCTTCGGCCACTGCATCATCGCCGCCGGGTCGGCCGCGGCGCAGCTGCCGGGCATCCCCTACCACGACGAGCGGGTGATCGACTCGACCGGTGCGCTCCAGCTCGGGGATATCCCCGAGCGCCTGCTGGTCATCGGCGGCGGGATCATCGGCCTGGAGATGGCGTGCGTGTATGACGCGCTGGGCGCTCAGGTGACGGTCGTCGAGCTGATGGACCAGCTCATCCCCGGCTGTGACCCGGATCTCGTGCGTCCGCTGGCCAAGCGTGTCGGCGGGCGCTACCAGGCCATCCATCTGGGCACCCGGGTGCAGGGTGTGCGGGCCGCCCAGGACGGACTGCACGTGACCTTCGCGGGCGATCTGCCGGCGGCGCGGTTTGACCGCGTGCTGGTGGCGGTCGGGCGGCAGCCCAACGGGGCGCAGATCGGCGCCGAGCACGCCGGCGTGCAGGTCGACAGGCGCGGCTACATCGCCGTCGACGCCCAGCAGCGCACGAACGTCGCGCACATCTTCGCGATCGGGGACATCGCCGGAGAGCCGATGCTCGCCCACAAGGCCAGCCACCAGGGCAAGGTCGCGGCCGAGGTGATCGCCGGGCACCAGGTCGCGTTCGACTCCCGCGCGATCCCGTCGGTGGCCTACACCGACCCGGAGATCGCGTGGGCCGGGCTGACCGAGACGCAGGCCAGGGCCCAGGGCATCGAGTACCAGAGCGCGAGCTTCCCCTGGGCCGCGTCCGGGCGTGCGCTCTCGCGCGCTCGCAGCGACGGCCTGACCAAGCTGCTCGTCGACCCTTCGGCCCCGAGGCGCGTGCTCGGCGCGGGGATCGTCGGCGTCGGCGCCGGCGAGCTGATCGCCGAGGCCGTCCACGCCATCGAGATGGGCGCCGACGCCGAGGACCTCGCGCTCACGATCCACCCGCACCCGACGCTCTCGGAGACCATCGGCTTCGCCGCCGAGAGCGCGCAGGGAACGATCACCGACCTGTACCTGCCCTCCTCCCGCCGCTCCCGCGGTGCTCGCTGAAGGCCTCGCGGCGGCCTCGCTGGCGCTGGCCGCGCAGAGTCCGCAGGGTGCGCAGCTGTCGGCGAGCGCCACCCCGGCGAGCATCACGCTCTACGGCGCGACCACCATCGCGGGGACGATCACCGACGTCACCGCCGGCACCCCGCTCGAGCTCGAGCAGGACCCCTGGCCGTATTCGGGCTTCGGCACGGCGCTGCAGAGGACCGCCGGGCCGAGCGGCTCGTTCGCGTTCACCGGGCTGCGGCCCGGCGTGGACACCCGCTACGAGGTGAGGGCCCCGGCGGCCGGACTCACGAGCGCACCGGTATCGGTGACCGTCAACGATCCGCTCTACCAGCACACCTACACGCTCGCCCACGGCGAGGTGCAGGTCACGGCGATCGTCGACCACAGCCGGACCTACGATTGGGCCGGGCAGACCGCCTACTGGTTCACCAAGCCGGCGGCGGGCGGGCACTTCAGCCTCGTGGCCCGCACCCGGACCCGCGATCTCGCCACCGGACGGACCTACCTGACCGCGAGCTTCTTCCCACCCGCCGGCGGCTACCGCTACCTGGTCTGCTTCGCGGCTCCCGGCACGGCGGGCGCCGGGCCGCCGAGCACGACCCCGCCGTGCCCGGGCGGCGTTGTCCCCGCGGGGGCGTTCGCGATCTCCGGTGCGGGCGTCGGCCATCCGCAGCCGCCCGTTCCGAGCGCCGCGGGCGTGGCCGCCGCGACCACGTTCATCGACTCGCGCGAGGGCCGCAGCGCGTTCGCGACCGTCAACGACCGCGGGCAGCTCGAGGGGATGCGCATCCACGAGCAGTTCCACTCGGCCAGCCTGATCAAGGCGATGCTGCTCGTCGCCTACCTGCAGGAGCTCGCCGAGGACCACGAGGGGCTGACCGCCACCGCCCAGTCGCTGCTGTACCCGATGATCCACATCTCCGACAACGACGCGGCGAGCGCGGTGTTCGCGATCGTCGGCGAGGGCGGCCTGGAGCGCGTCGCGCACGAGGTCGGGATGGACGACTTCGAGCCCAACGCCGCGTGGGGGCTCTCGCTGATCTCCGCCGGCGACCAGGCGCGCTTCTTCTACGTCCAGGACAGCCTGATCCCAGCGCAGTTCGTTGGCTACGCGCGTTCCCTGCTCTCCACGATCGACCCGTCGCAGTCGTGGGGCATCCCCGCGGCCGCGCGACCGCTCGGGTTCAGCGTGTTCTTCAAGGGCGGCTGGCTGCCCGACGAGGGATTGGTCAACCAGGCGGCGCGGCTCGAGCGCGGCGGCGAGCGCCTTTCGATCGCCGTGCTCACGAGCGACGGCCCGGGGATGGGCTACGGCGAGGACACGCTCGCGGGCGTGACCAGCCGCCTGTTGAGCGGATGACCCAGGACGTGCGCGGCGCGCGTGCGATCCTCCGGTCGTGAGCCTGCTCCGCCGCCACCAGCCGCGACCGCCGCAGGCGCCGCCGCCGGCGACCGCGTGGCCCGAGCTCTTCCTGCACGAGCTCGATCTGCACGGCAGCGTTGAGCTTGCGCTGCGGGTGGGCGGCCGCGATGCGCAGGCGCTGATCTACCGGCGTCGCTTTCGCACGCGCGACGTCGTCCACTGGCGCGACTACCACCTCGTGCTCGAGCGGATCGCCCAGCACGCCGCGCAGGGCCAGCTCGGCTGGTTCGTTGACGTGCACGGCCAGCTCGACGGGCAGCTGCGGCTGACCGTCTTCGACCGCTTCTTCGACGGACACGCGATCCGCTGCGAGGCCCGCGCCCAGCGCGAGCTCGACGGCTCAGCGGAGGATGCCGTCGCGCGCTCGGCCGAGCTCGCCGCCGAGCTGCGCGCCCGCGCCGACGCCGAGAACGCCGAGCGGCTCAACGCGATGCTCGACGACGCCGCTCGGGCCGACGAGGCCAGGCGCGTCGCCGACGAACGCGCCCGCAGCGCCGTCGAGCTCGAGCGCATCCTGCGCGGGCTCGACGGCTGACCTCGTCGGTCGTTCAGACCACCGCGTCGCCGTCGGCGAGCACGAAGGCGACGGCGTCGCCCTCGCGGCGGGTGTCGAGCACCTTGTCGCCGAGCATCTCGGCGGTGGTGGGCTCGACGAACAGCGGAATCACCGAGGTGCCGGCGATGATCGCGTCGCCCGGTCCGGGCGCCTCGGCGAGTCCGATGGTCAGCGCGGGCTGGCCGTTCTCACCGACGCGGCGCGCGATCCGTGCGCAGCCGCCGTCCGGGAGCTCCGGCGAAGCGTCCGCGTAGGCGTCGATGGCCGCCGCGGCGGCCGGGGTGATGGTGAGCATGAGCGGTGAACCTCCTGATGGTCGGTCGGTCCCGTCCATCACTGGGCTACCCACTCATGCCTGCGCGCAGCGGAACCTAGTCACCGATCGAACCACGCCGGGCCGCGAGCGCTCGGACCCCCTCGAGCGAGCGCTCCAGGTGGGCGTCGGCGTGCGGCCGCACGCCGACGAGCACGGCGAGGATCTCCGCCAGCCGGCGACGGAAGAAGTGGTGGCCCTCATCGGGGTCGAAGAAGACCCGGCAGCGCCGCAGCGAGAGCGCCAGCGCGAGCGCGTGGTCGATCGGCACGAGCGGGTCGCGAAAGCCGTGCCACAGATGGACCTCGGCCGCGATCGCCGCCGGGGTGAACCCCCAGTCCCCGGTGTAGAGCAGGTAGTCGGCGATCAGCCCGCTCACGCCCCCCGCGGCCGCGGTCAGGAAGCTCTCGCTGGCGGCCCGGCGCTCGTCGGGCGCGCGCAGCCGCTCGCGCTCGGCCGGCGCCGCGTGGGCGAGGATCACGCCGCTGACGAGTCCGGGGTGGTGTCGCACGACCGGCATCGCGGCGTCGCCCAGTGCACCGAGCGTGCGCGGCATCAGCGTCAGCGCCCCCAGGGCAAGGCGCACCCGCAGCGCGAGTCCGGGGGTGCGGTGCAGCGCGCACAGCGGCGAGAGCGGACTGCACGCGGCCACGCGAGTGACGCGGCCGGCGAGCTCGTGGGCGACGGCGAGCGCGTAGGGCGCGCCGGCCGAGACGCCGACGACGGCGAAGCGGACGAGGCCGAGCGAGTCGGCCACCGCCTGCACGTCGCTGGCAAACCCGCGGATCGTGCGCCCGGGCGCAGGGTCCGAGCCGCCGACCGCGGGGCGGCTGATCGCCACGTAGCGGATCCCCAGCTCCCGCGCGAGCGAATCGAGGGCCACCGAGCGCTCCAGCGGAGTCCCGATCGCGCCGTGGCAGTAGACGACGGGCGTGCCGTCTCTCGGGCCGGCCACCGAGTAGAACAGCCGCCGGCCGTCGGGGAGCCGCAGGCAGTCGCGGTTGGCGGGAGGCGGGCTGGGCATGGAAAACGCCTGCACAGCGAGGGTACCCGGCCCGCGCGGGCGGGATGTTGCCGGTTGGGGAAGCGTGCGGTCAGGCGAGCAGTTCAAGCAGCGCTCGCGTGAACTCGTCCGGGCGCTCGACCATCACGACGTGCCCGGCGCCGTCGATGAGCTCCACACGGGCGTCGGGGCGCTGCTCGGTGATCTTGGCGGCCAGGCGGGCCGGGACGGTCCGGTCGGCGGTGCCCCAGATCACCCCGAGCGCGGGCGGCGCGTCGAGCAGCAGCGGGCGCAGGTCAGCCGCGGCGATCGTCGTCAGCGCCGTCGCGGTGCGCTGTGCGCTGGCCGACGCGCCGAGCATCAGCCGCGCCTCCGTGGGCGACATCGACGCCGGGTCGGCGGCGGCGAAAGCGAGCAGCACCCGTCGCGCCCACGCCAGGTCGGCGAGTGGCGCGAGCGAGCGCCGCAACCGCAGCACGCCACCGGCGCCGACGCCGAGCAGCCGGACGACCGCGCCGGGCATCGGGGCCAGGCCCGCCGGGGCGACGAGGACCAGGCGGCGCACGTCGGCGGGCTGCTGGGCGGCGAGGGTCAGCGCGATCGCCCCGCCGAGCGAGTGGCCGACCAGCTCGTACGGGCTCGGCACGCCCGCGTCGCGCAGGCCCCGGCCGATCCGGCGCGCGACGGCCTCGAGCTCGAACCCGTCGCCGGCGGGCGGCGACTGCCCGAACCCGGGGACGTCGAGCGCGGTCACCCGCCGGTGGCGGCGCAGCCGCGGCACGACCGCGCTCCAGATCCCCCGCGTGGTCGCCAGCCCGTGGATGAGGACGAGCGGCTCGCCGGAGCCGGTCGTTTCCAGGGCGAGAGAGGGCGGGGACACGGCGGTGCGCACGCTAGCGTTGCCCGCGTGCCCGCGTCAGCCTCGCCTCCCGCGCCGTTCCGCGGCACGCTGCCGCCGCGGCCGGACCTCGGGCGCTGGATGATGCGCGCCGGGTTCATGTTCACGCCGACGCGCTTCCTGCAGCGCAGCTGGGAGCGCTGCGGGGACTACTTCACGCTGCTGCCCGCGCCCCAGCGGGTGCTGATCGTCACCGTCGACCCCGAGGCCGTGCGCCAAGTGTTCACCGGCGATCCGGCGCTGCTGCACGCCGGGGAGGGCAACATCGTGCTCGCGCCGATCCTCGGGCGACGATCGGTGCTGCTGCTCGACGGCTCCGAGCACATGCGCCAGCGCCGGCTGCTGCTGCCGCCCTTCCACGGCGAGCGCATGCGCGCCTACGCCCAGGAGATGGCCGAGGTGGCCGAGCGCCACGTGGCGCAGTGGCCGCGCGGCGAGGGCTTCGGGTCGCTGCCGAGCATGCAGGCGATCACCTTCGAGATCATCGTGCGGACGGTCCTGGGCGTCCGCGACCCCGAGGGCATCGACCGGCTGGGGCCGCCGCTGCGGGCGCTGTTGGACACGCTCGCCAGCCGTCGGCGCATGCTCATGCTCGCCGTCGCCGGCGGGCGCACCGGCCGGCGCAGCCCGTGGGCGCAGTTCCTCGCCGCCCGGCGCGAGGCCGATGAGCAGCTCTACGACCAGATCCGGGGCCGCCGGGGCCAGGAGAACGGTCGCGGAGGCGATGACGTCTTCTCGTTGCTGCTCGCCGCTCGCGACGAGGACGGTGCGGCGCTCAGCGAGGACGAGCTACGCGATGAGCTGATGACGCTCCTGGTCGCCGGCCACGAGACGACGGCCACCGCGCTGGCCTGGACGCTCGAGCGGCTGGTCCGCCACCCCGACGTGCTCGCGCGGCTGATCGCCGAGGAGCGCGAGGACGGCGAGGCCTACCTGGACGCGGTGATCAAGGAGACCCTGCGGCTGCGCCCGGTGGTTCCCGCGGTCGCTCGGCGGCTGAAGGCGCCGATGCGCTTCGGGCCCTGGGAGCTGCCGGCGGGCGTGAACATCGCGCCGTCGATCTACCTGCTGCACCGGCGCCCGGACCTGTACCCGAACCCCGACGCCTTCCAGCCCGAGCGCTTCCTGGAGCGTCCGCCCGGCACCTACGAATGGATCCCCTTCGGCGGCGGCGTGCGCCGCTGCCTGGGGGCGAGCTTCGCGCTGCAGGAGATGCGCATCGTTCTGCAGGCGGTCCTGCGCGGGGTCCGCCTGCGGCCCGGGCGCGGCTCCGGCGAGAGCACCCGGCGCCGGGTGATCACGCTCGCCCCCTCACGCGGCGGGCGGATCGTCGTCGAGGCGCCCTGATGGAGCTCGAGCAGGCGGTGCGCACGCGCCGCACCCACAAGGCCTACGGACCGGAGCCCGTTCCCCGCGCGGTCCTCGACGAGCTGTTCGACCTCGCTCGCTGGGCGCCCAACCACCACCTGACCAACCCGTGGCGCTTTCGCGTGCTGGGCGAGCGCACGCGCGCGGCGCTGATGGCGCTCGCCGAGGATCGCGCGATTGGCGCCGCGGCCAAGCTCGGGCGAGCGCCGACGCTCGTGGCGGCGAGCGCGGTCCTCTCCGGCGAGCCGGGCCGGGACGCCGAGGACGTGCTCGCCAGCGCCGTCGCCGCCTACCTGGTGCTACTCGCTGCGCACGGCCGCGGCCTGGCCGGCTACTGGCGCACGGTGCCGCTGCTCGAGGAGCCCGCGGGGCGCGAGCTGCTGGGGATCGACCCGGGGGAGCGGCTGATCGGGCTGCTCTACCTCGGCGAGCCGGTGCAGGAGCAGCGCGTGCCCGAGCGCGCGCCGAGCGCCGAAGTCGTCACCTACCTGGGCTGAGCGGACCGACGCTCAGTGCCCGCGCAGGCGCGTGAGCTCGATGTGCACCGGCACCGAGTAGCGCTGGGCGAACTGCGCCGGCGTGGTGCCCAGGCGCTCGAAGCCCCACTCGTACTTGGCCAGGTAGTCGGGCACCTGGTCGGCCGACGGCGCGCCGGGCGGAGCGCTGGCCCGCCCGGAGAGCACCACGACGTCGCCGCCGCTGCCGTCGCCGTCGAAGTGCAGCGCGACTCGGGGGTTGGCCTGGACGTTGCGCACGCGGCCGGTGTCGGGCAGGCTGAAGATCACGATGGTCTGCTCGCCGTCCCACAGGAACCAGACCGGGTTGGGCACGGGCGCACCGGAGGCGGTGACCGTGGTGAGCCATACCACGCGGTCCTCGCGCAGGTGGCGTGCGGCACGAGCGCCGAATTCGGTGCTCTGGTCGATCAGGCTCACGCCACGGCGCGGCGGAACATCGCGTAGCAGATCGCCGCGATGATCAGCGCGACGATCGGCAGGCCGGCACCGACCACGCCGGCGATCGCCAGCACGAGGCCGACCACCCCGACGAGCCCTGCTCCCCCGCCGGCGAGGATCAGGCGATAGGCCTGACGCTCGCGCGCGCTGCGCGGGGTGTAGTTGCCACGTCGCTGAAGATTGGACATGTCACCCAGCATAGCCCCGCGCTCGTGCGGCACCGACCGAGTAGCCTCGCGCGGTGATGTCACCGAGGCTGCCGCTGCGGCGGGACAAGGACAAGGGACCCAAGCCCGAGAAGCCCCCCAAGCTGCCGGGCGAGAAGGATTGGGCACGCTGCGCGGCGCTCGAGCCCGTGGCCGGCAGCGCCCGCCCGGTGCTCGTCGGCGACGGTGGCGGGCCCCCGTTTCCGCCCTCCGCGCTGTTCGCGCCGCCGGACGCCCTCGATGAGGCCCAGCCCGACGTGGCCGCGCTGCTGGCCCACCTCGAGCAGCGTGCCGCGGCGAGGCGAAAGGCGGCGCCGCGTGGCGAGGCGGCGCTGATCGAGGGGCCGGTGTCGCCGTCGCTGGAGGGCTGGCGGGCGCTCGTGCGCGGGGAGGGCGAGGTCCTATACGGCCACGGCGTGCCCCCGCGCCTGCAGACCGTCGCGCTGCGCGAGGACGCGCGCCGAGGCCGCTGGAGCGTGTACGGCTCGACCGCGGGGCGCGTGCTCCGCCCGGTGAGGGACGGCCTGCGAGCCTCCTCGTGGCAGCTGGATCCCGAGCAGGCGCTCGACCCGCAGACCACCGAGCTGCGGTTGATGGTGACCGAGCAGTCGAGCGCGAGCGGCCAGCGCGCGGACGGACGCGTCCAGCCGCCCGAGCTGTGGGCCGACGCGCGGGCGCTCGTGCTCACGGTCTTCGTGACCCCGCGGCCCGGCTTTCAGAACAACGTCAAGAACCCGCTCACGCCCGTGCGCGTGACGCTCCCGGAGCCGCTCGGCGAGCGCGTGCTGTGCGACGGCTCACGGCCGTCGAACGAGCTGCTGGCCTCCTAATACTCCTCCGGGCGTCGCAGCTCGGAGCGCGGGATCTCGGTTGCGGTCGACTCGACGTCGTAGTCCGAGCCGTGGACCACGACGATCCGCCGGCGCGCGCGCCGGGCGAGCACCGTGCGCGCGAGCGCGCGGGTGGGCGGGAGCATCAGCAGCAGCCCGAACGAGTCGGTGATGAACCCGGGGATGACGAGCAGCACGCCGCCCACGAAGACCAGCACGCCGTCGAGCGCCTCGCGCGCCGGGGGTCGGCCCTCGGCGACCGCGGCCGAGAAGCGGCGTAGCACCACCCGGCCCTGCGCGCGCATCAGCCGCACCCCGATCGGCGAGGTGACGATCAGCAGCACCAGCGTGAGCAGGACCCCGATCGCTTCGGCCACCTCGACGATGACCACGACCTCGAGCACGGGCAGCGCGAGCAGGAAAAGCAGCAGCAGCACGCCCATGATCCACCTAGGCTACGCCGACGTGCGGCGCGGGCGCGGCGCGGGCGAGCCGCTCGGGGCGCTTGGGGCGCTTGGGGCGCGGCGCCGACGTTTCACTGCGACCCGGTCAGGCGCAGCGTGCGCGCGCCGGCGCGGATCTCGTCCCCGGGGCGCAGTTGGCGGCCGCGGCGCGACTCGGGCTCGCCGTTGACGAGCACCGCCTCGTGGGTGAGGAACTCGCGCGCCTCGCCGCCGCTGTCGATGATCCCCGCCAGCTTGAGCAGCTGGCCGAGGCGAATGCTCTCGCCCCGGATCGCGATCTGCTCGGGTTCGGGTTCGGGTTCGCGCTCGGCGCTCACCGGTCGGGGTTGGGTTCGCGCTGGGCGCTCACCGGTCGGGGTTGGGTTCGCGCTCGGCGCTCACGGCGCGATCATCATCGCAGCGGCAGGTTCGGCGGCCGGCGTAACACTCGGGCGGGGTCGTGCAATGTAGGAGTGATGGACACGCACTGGCAAGCTACCCACCGACACCGAGCTCGTCGCCCGCGCGCGCGACGACGCCGGCGCCTTTCGCGAGCTCTACGAACGCTACGCGCAGGCCATCCACGGCTTTCACCGCCGCTGCAGCGGCGACGCCGACACGGCCCAGGACCTCACCGCTGAGACCTTCGCGCCGGCCTGGCACGCTCGGCGGCGGTTCCGCGACGACGCCGGCGGTTCCGCGACGAGGCCGGCGGGTCGGCGGCGCCGTGGCTGTTCGGGATCGCCCGCAACGTGTTGCTGATGTCGGTGCGCCGCGGCCGGCTCGAGCGCGCGGGCCGCGCTCGGCTCGGGCTGCTCGGCGACCCGGCGGCGGTCGCGCAGCGCGAGCACGAGCCCGACGCGGCCCGGCTCGAGGGGCTCGGGGCCGCCCTCGAGGAACTGCCCGCCAGCCAGCGCGAGGCGATCCGGCTGCGCTTCGAAGGCGACCTGCCCTACGAGGACGTCGGCGGCCGCGCTCCACACGTCCCCCCAGGCGGCGCGCGTGCGCGTGCATCGACCACTGAGCACGTTGCGCGAACGGTTGACCAGTACGGCGGAGGCCAGCACGAGCTCGCGACGGCGGACATGGCCTCGCTCGAGTATGCGCGGCTGGTCCAGTGGCGCGACGGTCAGGGCGGGTGCCTGCGGCTGATTGTCGAGCCGGCGGTGTGCGCGCGCGCCGGCGGCGCGCGCGCGGTGCTCTTCGGTGCCTGCCGCGACGGTGGCTGAATCCTGCCGCGCTCCAAGCAGGCGACGGCGTCCGCGCCCACGCAGGTCCCGGCGAGCGCGCCGAGCGCCGCGACCCCGCCTACCGCCGTGGGCGCGCCGAGCGCCGCGACCCCGCCGACCGCCGTGGGCGCGCCGAGCGCCGCGATGGACTGGACCGGCACGCTGGAGCCGACGGTCGACGCGAGCAAGCACGTCAACGGCGGCTGCCGCGCGCAGACCGCGGCCGGCATCGAGTGGGAGTGCTACATCGGCGACGCCGCGGTGGCCCAGAAGATCATCGGCCAGGGCTTCCTCGGGCAGTACGCGCCCGTTCCGGGCGTCGGCTGAGCCCGCCCCGAACGCCGGCGCAGGGGGGTGGCGTACTCCAGCGCACTAGGGCAACGCTCAGGTACACCACCCCCCTCCCGAGCGAGGGATGGCGCCCGATCAGAACCCTCTGGAGCGACGCTTTCAGGCGACCCCCCCAAAAAGGAGGAGCCCCGGCGATGCCGGGGCTCCTCGTGCCAGCTCCTTCGTAGAAGAACGACCGACTACCCGCAGCCCGTGTTGTTGCCGCAGCTCGGGCACGTGTAGCAGCTGCCGGTGCGCTGCATCATCCCGCCGCACTGCGAGCACGCCGGGCCGAGCTCGAGGCTCGCGCCGAGCTTGGCCGGCACGACCGGCGGAGTGTCGGTCAGCTGCTCGGCCGCCGCGCGGTGCCCGTTGCCGGGACCGCCGCTCGCCTGGCCCGTCGGACCGGCGGTGTCCGAGGAGACCGTCGAGGTCGCGGTCTGCTGGGCCATCATCGACGCGCGGACCTCGGGCGTGAGAATCCCGAGCTCCTCCTGCAGGTCGGTGTCACAGAAGCGCGACGCCAGCCAGCGCATGATGTAGTCGGGCATCGACTTGGCGAACGGGATCTCCGGGTTCTGGGTGATCCCCTCGGGGTCGAAGCGCATGTAGCTGAACTTGCGCACCAGCGTCTCGAGCGGCACGCCGTACTGCAGCGCAATCGAGATCGCCGTCGCGAACGAGTTCATCATGCCGCGCAGCGTCGAGCCTTCCTTGCCGATGTCGGTGAGGAAGATCTCCCCGACGCTGCCGTCCTCGTACATGCCGGCGGTGATGTAGCCCTCGTGCCCGGCGATCGAGAACTTGTGCGTGATCGACTGGCGCTCGCGCGGCATCCGCCGCCGCTGCGGGCCGACCCCGGCGAGCGCCTCGGCGACCCGCTCCTCGACGAGCGCGTCGATGTCGACATCCGCGGGCACGTCCGCCGTCTTCTGGGCGTCGGTGCGCAGCGCCTGCGCGGTCTTGGACCCGTCGCGGTAGATCGCGAGCGCCTTGATGCCCAGCCGCCAGGCCTGGACGTAGGCGTCGGCGATGTCCTCGACCGTGGCGCTCTGGGGCATGTTCACGGTCTTGGAGATCGCACCCGAGAGGAAGGGCTGGGTGGCGCCCATCATCTTCAGGTGACCCATGTGCGAGATCGCGCGCTCGCCGACCGCCACGTCGAACACCGGCAGGTGCTCGGCGGCCAGCCCCGGCGCCCCGATCACCGTGCCGTGCTCGGCCAGGTGCGCCTCGATCTGATCGATCTGCCCGGCGTCGTAGCCGAGCGTGCGCAGCGCGAGCGGCACCGTGCGGTTGACGATCGTCATGTTCCCGCCACCGACGAGCTCCTTGAACTTGACCAGTGAGAAGTCAGGCTCGATGCCGGTCGTGTCGCAGTCCATCAGGAAGGAGATGGTCCCGGTCGGCGCGAGCACCGTGGCCTGCGCGTTGCGGTAGCCGACCTGCTCGCCGAGCGCGACGGCCTCGTCCCATGAACGCCGCGCGGCGGTCAGCAGCCGCTCATCGCTGCAGGCGCCGTCCGGGATCGCGTAGGAGGCGTCCCGGTGCATGCGCACCACCGCGTTGTGCGCCTCGCGGTTCTCCTCGTAGTGCTCGTAGGGCCCGAGCGCCCCGGCGACCTCGGCCGAGCGCCGGTAGCCCCGGCCGGTCATCAGCGCGGTGACCGCCGCCGCCAGCCCCCGACCGCCGTCGGAGTCGTAGGGCAGGCCGTTGGCCATCAGGTAGGCGCCGAGGTTCGCGTAGCCGAGGCCGAGCTGACGGAACGCGCGCGCGTTGACCCCGATCTGCTCGGTCGGATAGCTCGACGGCCCGACCACGATCTCCTGGGCGAGCAGGATCACGTCGACGGCGTGCTCGAAGTCGGCCACCGCGAAGGTGCCGTCCTCGCGGCGGAACTTCATGAGGTTCAGCGAGGCCAGGTTGCAGGCCGAGTCATCGACGTGCATGTACTCGCTGTTGTGGACCACGATCCCCGTCCCGGCCTCGGACATGGCCAGCGCGAAGTTGTGGACCTCCTCGACCTCCATGTCGTAGACCGGCACCGGCTCGTGCAGGTCCCGCGTGCTCACGCGCCGCACCGCGACGGTGGTGAGCGTGCGCAGCAGGTAGGGCGAGTCGCCCTCGGGCCGGTCGGCGAGCCCCTGCAGCAGCGTGCCGACTCCGAGCGCCTCGGCCGGCTGCCACTCGCCCGCCTCGGTGAGGAAGCGGTGCTCGGGGGTGCAGCGCACGATCGTGCCGTCGGCGAGCTCCACGGTCGTCAGGCGGCGCGCGAGGCCGACGATCCACACGTCGACGATCTCGCGCCGCACCCGCTCGCCACTCTCGAGGTCGAACGCCTCAACAGCCGGCAGGTGCGCGCCCTCGTCGAGCTGCTCGCACAGCTCGGCCATCGTCTGCGCGCCCGCGGCGGTCATCACCGGGGTCTCGCCGACGAAGCAGCACGGGTTCGACGCGTTGATCCGCCCGGACTGCGGGCAGGTGTGCCACTGGTTGATCGTCGTGTCGTACTGCACGCCAGGATCGGCGCAGCGCCAGGCCGCCTCGGCGATCTCGCGCATCAGGTCGCGCGCGGGGATCGGCTCGCCGACCGGCTCGCCGGTCGTGCGGGCGATCAGGCGCCACTCCTCGTCCTGCTCGACCGCGCGCATGAACTCGTCGCTGACGCGCACCGAGTTGTTGGCGTTCTGGTACTGGATCGAGGTGAACCCCTCGCCGTCGATCGACATGTCAAAGCCGGCGTCGAGCAGGGCCTGGGCCTTGTCCTCCTCCTTGGCCTTGCACCAGATGAACTCCTGGATGTTCGGGTGATCGACGTCGAGCACGACCATCTTGGCCGCCCTTCGCGTCTTGCCGCCGGACTTGATCGTGCCCGCCCACGCGTCGGCTCCGCGCATGAAGGAGACGGGGCCCGAGGCGGTGCCGCCCTTGGCCAGCGGCTCCATCGAGCCGCGGATGTTGGACAGGTTGATCCCCGAGCCCGAGCCCCCGCGGAAGATCATGCCCTCCTTGGTGTTCCACTCGAGGATCGACTCCATCGTGTCGTCGACGCTGAGGATGAAGCATGCACTCGCCTGAGGGCTTTCCTCGTGGCCGACGTTGAACCAGACCGGCGAGTTGAACGCCGCCATCTGGTGGAGCAGGATGTGCGTGAGCTCGTCCTCGAAGGCGTCGCCGTCGTCGGACGTGGCGAAGTAGCCGCGCTCGCGCCCCCAGCCGGCGATCGTGCCGGCGACGCGGCCGATCATCTGCTTGACCGAACGCTCGCGCTCGGCCGAGCCGAGCTGACCGCGGAAGTACTTCTGGGCGACGATGTTGGTGGAGTTCTGCGACCAGCTGGTCGGGAACTCGACGTCCTTCTGCTCGAAGGCGATGCAGTCGCCGTGGCCGATGCGCGCGTCGCGCACCTCCCAGGGAACGCTGTCGAAGGGGTGTTCACCCGCAATCGTGAACCGCCGACGAATCGTCAGTGGGCTGCCCGTCGTCAGGCTCTCGATCGTGTGCTGGGTGCGTTCCATGGCCGGTACCTCCTCCGCTCGCCGCCGTTGGCGCGCTCCGTCTCTTGTCTGTGCGTGGGCCGCGCAGTGTCTCGCGCGCGCCGGACGGAAAAACCGGGCAGAAGGTCCTTACATTTTAGGAGCCACAGCGCCTCGACTCGGAGCCGAAAACGGTCCCTCAGAGCGGGCTCAGTGGCCCGTGCGCAGCCAGTCGGTGAACTCCGACCAGGTCGACTCGAGTCGATAGCCGGCTTCGCTGAGCGCGTGGCCGAGCCCGAGCAGCCAGGCGGACTCCACTCCGCGCCAGCGGGCGTAGGCCCAGATGAGTGCCGAGATCGCCAGCAGGCCGGCGAGGATCGCGATCGCCACCACCGGCCCGGGCGGGTTTGACGTGCCGCCGCCCTTCGCGGCCGGGGCGACGATCGGCAGCCCGGCCTCGACGGCGCTCGCCGGCGGCGCCGGCGTCGCGGCCGTGGCGGCGTGGCTGGAGGGTGTCGGCGCACTCGGCGGCGCCGTCGACGGCGCGG
>DATAWZ010000117.1:0-34494 GCA_036266975.1 Solirubrobacteraceae bacterium | reverse complement strand
TCAGCCGCGTCCCGCCGTCGACGTACCAGCCGCGTGCCGACTCGGGCTCCTCGATGCGCACCGAGGGAAAGAGCAGCGGAATCGCGGCCGAGGCCTGGATGTGCAGCGGGCCGATCTCGGCCGGGACGTAGTCCATCAGGTGCGAGCGGTGGCGCTCCTCGTGCAGGCAACCGTCGACGAAGACGACCGAACGGCCCGAGCGGGCCGCGGTGGTCACCACGCCCAGGCACAGCTGGTCGCCGTCGAGGTTGGCCCGCATCGCCGCCCAATCGACCCAGCGCTCCAGGTTGTCGTGCAGCGGCGCCGGGTCGAGCAGGCTCTGCAGGCGTACGCCGGGGACGCGGGCGATCTCGCCGGCGTAGCGAAGGGCGACCAGCGCGACCTGCGAGCCGACGAGCGAGCGCAGGACGCTGCGCGGCTCGACCTCGCGCCAGCGCGCCATGCCGACCTCGACCGCCTCCTCGGCGGGAAGGTGCGCGGTGGAGGCCATGGCCGCGGCGTTGATCGCGCCCACGCTCGTGCCCACGAAGATCGACGGGCGCTCGCCCCGGGACTCCAAGAAGGGGAGCAGCACCGACAGCACCCCCATCTCGTAGGCGCCGCGGGCGCCGCCGCCGGCGAGGACCAGGCCGACGCGGTGGGGGCGATCCTCAGTGCTCACGGCGTGCATCTTGACGGCAAGCCCAGGCCGAAGGGGCCCGCTTCGCCGGGGCGTGCTCAGGGCGCCGCTTCGTGGTCGGCGAGCAGGCCCACCGGCTCGCCGTGCCGGCCGAGGACGATCGCCAGCGGGCGCCCGGCGGCGCGCATGCGCTGCCGCACCTCGGCGAGCGGCTCGTCTGCGTCCACCCGCGGGGCGTCGCGGTCGAGCACCTCCTTGACCGGCGTCGATGCCGCCTCGTGTCCCTCCGCGAGCGCGCGGGCGATCTCGGTCGCGCCGATCACGCCGTGGACCTTGCCCGCGCTGGCCACGACCGCCGCCTGTTCGCGAGCGTCCAGGATCGCCGCCGACGCCGCCTGGATCGTCGCCTCCGGCTCGACGAGGACCGCCTCGTCGGTTTCGCTCGCCACGGTCCGCATCATTCTCTACCTACCCGGTCGGCGGGTGGGCGATGCCTCGCGCTAGGGCGTGGAGCGGGCCTGCTCCCGGCGGGCCGAGCGCCCGGCCGCCGCCGGCAGCGAGGCGTCCTGCAGCGCCGCCTCGGTGACCACGTGGTGATGGGTGAGGACGGGCTCGTTGCGGCCGAACACGACCCCCGGTAACCGCCCGCAGCGCAGCGAGCGGTGGATGTCCTGTTGCTGGGCGAAGTCCTCGCCGAAGACCACGCGCTCGGTGAAGGCGACGTTGGCCTCCCAGAAGGCGGTCTCGTGCAGGCGGGCCTTGGGCGCGTAGAGCGTGAACGTCGCGCGCGCCCGGTCGGGCGAGCCGGGCTCGGGGTAGATCTCCCAGCGATCGAGATGGCCGCTCGAGGGGAAGTTCAGCAGCATGCTCGGGTAGATCGTGTACACGACGGTGCAGTGGCGGCGCAGGTCCCAGTCGGCCTCCTCGCGCTCGAGCAGCCCGCCGACGTCGCGGGTCATCACCGCCGCGCGCCCGTGCGGTCCGAACAGGTCGCTGACCAGCGGGGTGGAGAGCAGCTGGCCGGCGATCGAGTCACGGTGCAGCGAGAAGATGTGGTAGCTCTCCAGGAAGGTGTCGTACAGGAGCTTCCAGTTGGCGTCGAAGACGCCCGAGCGCTGGGCGAAGGGGACGTAGTCGTCCAGGGCGAACTCGCCGAGCTCGGGTCCCAGCCCATGCAGCTCGGCCTCGACGTCGATCGCGCGCTCCGCCTCGGCGGAGAGGTAGACCAGGCCGTAGCGCTCGGCCACGCTGAGCGGCAGCAGGCCGAACTCGCACCGGTCCAGCCCGTCGAAGCCGTGACGGGCCAGCGGCTGGCCGAGCAGCATGCCGTCCAGGTCATAGGCCCAGGAGTGGTACGGGCACTTCAGCGCACGGTCGGTGCGCCCCTGGCCCGAGGCCACCCGGCCGCCGCGGTGGCGGCAGATGTTCACGAAGCCGCGCACGAGGCCGTCCTCGCTGCGCACGAGCAGGGCCGGCAGCCCGGCGCAGTCGATCGCGGAGTAGGAGCCGATATCCGGGAGGTCCGAACTCAGGGCGACGAGCAGCGGGCGGCGGCGGAAGATCCGCTCGAGCTCGAGCCGGGCGCGCTCGGGGTCAGTGTACACCGACGCGGACTCGACGTAGGGATCGGCGCCGAGCGTGGTCGTGTGCTCCCGGCGCATCTCAAAGAAGCGCCGCAGCAGCTGGACTTGCGTCTCATGCCTCATGCGTCGACCCTCTCCAACGGAGAGCGTACCGCTTGGGCGAGGCGCCCGGCGATGGGTGCGCTTCGTCAGACGGCGCCGGCGTCGCGCAGCAGCGACTCGGTCACGACGAGCGCCTTCTGGAAGGCCGGCCGAGGGCGCAGCCGGTCCAGGTAGGCGGTCAGGATCGGCAGACCCTCGAGCTGCTGACCGAGCCGCGCGATCAGCAGCACGCCGGCGAGGACGATGTCCGCGGCGGTCAGCGAATCGCCGACGAGATACTCGCGGCCCTTGAGCGCCTGCTCGAACGCCTGCGCCGAATCGGCGAACTTCGTCGCGCCCGCGGCGGCCAGCTCGGGGTTGGATTGGGCGTTGAGCAGGAACTGCACGAGCGGCGGCTCGAGCTCGGTCATCGCGGCGAACGACCACTGGTAGATGCGCCCGCGATCCGGATCGCCGAGCGCACGCATCAGGCCCGAGTCCGGGTGCTGGTCGCCGATGTGTATGACCAGGCCGGCCGACTCGAACAGGCAGTTGCCCTGGTCGTCCTCGAGGGTGGGCACGCGGCCGAGCGGCTGACGGGCGCGGTACTCCTCGCCCGCGGCCTCCTCGGAGGTGACCGCCACGGCCTCGTAGGGGATCCCGATCTCCTCCAGCGCCCACGCGGGGCGGAAGGGTCGACCGGTGCCGGGACGGTAGTAGAGGCGCATGCGGGCGGCACCCTAGCACTCACTTGGCTCCGTCAGGCGCTCCGCGAGTGACCGATGGGCTCGTGTACCTTGTCGTACGCGAATGACCTCCGAGGGCGCGTCCCGGAATCCCCCACTCGCCCGCCTGCCCAGCGGGCGCCACCGGCTCACCCGTGAGGCGGTCCACGACTCCCAGCGCCAGCGGCTGCTGCTCGCGATCGCCCAGGTGGTGGCAGAGAAGGGGTTCGCGGCGGCGACCGTGGCCGACGTGGTCAACCGCGCGAGTGTCTCGCGCAGCACCTTCTACCAGCACTTCCAGGACAAGGAGAGCTGCTTCCTGGCCTCCTTCAACTACGCCGTCGGGCTCGTGATCGAACAGATGCGCGAGGCGTGGGAGGCGCTCGACGCGGGCGAGGACTGGCGCGCGCACCTGCGCTCGGACCTCACGACGTTCCTGCGCGCGCTCGCCGCCGAGCCGGCGTTCGCGCGGGCGCTGCACGTCGAGGTCCTCGCGGCCGGGCCGGCCGCGCTCGAGCGCCGGGCGGAGATCCTCACGCTGTTCACCGAGCGCACCCGCCGCAACCATGTGCTCGCGCGGACGCAGGAGCCGCGCCTGCCCGAGCTGCCGCTCGAGGTCTTTCAGATGCACACCGGCGGGCTCGACGAGCTGATCCGCGAGCACGCGCGCACGCGCGGGCCCGAGTCGCTCACCGAGCTCATCGAGCCGGCGGTGGCGGCGACGCTGGCACTGTTCGGCGACACGCGCTGACGCGGCCTCGCCCCCGCCGGGCCGTGGGCCTCGCCCCGCCGGGGCCCGAGAGCCCGGCGCGCGTGCGGCCCTCGCCCCCGCCGGGGCCCGAGGGGGGTCGGTGCACTGAGCCCCCAATATGAGGGCTCAGTTCACACGCGTCTCAGATGAAGCCGACGAGGCCGGTAATCGACGTCAGCTCAGTGACCAGCGCCTGGGTGGAGGCGAGCGTCGAGAGCGTCCTCGACGGTCCGCTCGCGCAGGTGCTCGGCGCGGGCTGGCCGTCGAAGCGGGCGCCCAGGTAGTCGATTGCCGCGCCCGCCCCGGTCACGGCGAGGCCGATGTGGTCGGAGAGCTCGTCGACGACGCAGTCGGGCGTGCTCGCGTCAAGGGTCGCGGTGAGCGAGTCCCGCGGCGCGGTGGTCGGCCTGACGGCCTACGGACGTGGCGTTGCAGCCACGCCTGCTTCGTTGGCGCGCCGCCACGCCTCCATCGTGTGCGCGACGTGCTCGCGAACCTGCTCGGCGGCGCCGCGATCGACGCCCGACATCAACAGCTCGTCGTAGCGGGTGTCCTGATGGCGGACCGACGCGGCGACGGCCAGCTCGAGCGTCTGGGGGACGTTTCTGACGCTCAGATATACGTGTCAGCTCCCGGTCGCCGCCCAGGCCAGAGCAAGTGCGTGCGCAACGCCCGCTCGATCGCCTCATCGCCGCTCGTGGAGAATCGCGGCGGCTCGCGCGCCCGCGAACGTGCCACACATTCCACTTCCTGTGGTTGCAGCCCGTGCTCCGCAGCCCAGCGACGTAGCAGCTCGATCGCGAGCGTGATCTTCTCCTGGCCAACCTGAACGAGCTGCTCGAGGTCCGCGACCCGGCCCTCTCGCCACGGATCCAGATGCACCGGGTGGAGCCACCCCAGCCCCGTCAGCACATCGATCGGCGCCACGAACTTCTGCTGCTCCAGCGCCTCCTCGGCAGCGCGCGCGACGCGTTGTTCGAGCTGCCTCGACTCGTCTGACACCGCGTCACCGTACCGGTGATCGGCTCGGCAGCCGAGATGGGCGCGCGAGGTCCGTCCGGCGTTCCTACACTTACCGGCCGATGAGCGACTCGGCCCGAGACCGTCTTGGCGTCCTCCTATCCGGGGCGACCGACGCGAAGGCGTTCAGCGCGGCGCGGACTGCCCCGACGCGCGACCTGCAGCTCGAGGTGCGGGGCGTGGGGATGATCGAGCTTCCGGTGCCTCAGAGCCAGGCAAAGCAGCTCTGCCTGCTCGCTCGGCCGGCCCGGCACGGGCGCGGAGAGCGGACCGTTCTCGATCGTCGGGTTCGGGACACGTGGGAGGTCCCGAAGAGCCGCGTGAAGATCGACAAACGTCGCTGGAACCGGACGCTCCAGCCCGTTCTCGACCGCCTCCGCCAGGAGATCGGCCTGCCGTCAGGCCGGACGTTGCGGGCGGAGCTGCACTCGATGCTGGTCTATGCGCCCGGCCAGTTCTTCCTCGAGCACCAGGACTCAGAGAAGGACGACGCGATGGTCGGGTCGCTCGTGGTGGGCCTGCCCTCGACGTTCAAGGGCGGCGCTCTGGAGGTCCGGCATGGCGGCCGGGTCGCGACGTATCGCGGGTCGAAGAAGGCCCTGTCGTTCGTGGCCTTCTACAGCGACTGCCGCCATCAGGTCAAGCCGGTCAGAGCCGGGTATCGAGTGGCGCTGACGTACAACCTGCTCCTCGGCGACAGGGCGGCCGCGTCGGATGTCGACCTGGATCCCGAGCTCGTTGGCGGCGTAGCCCGCTGCCTCGAGGAGCACTTCGCCGCGCCCGACGGCCCTGACCGCCTCGTCTACCTACTCGACCACGAATACACGCGCCGCGGCCTGGACCGTTCGCGACTGAAAGGCGCCGACGCCGAGCGCGCGACGTTCCTGGCCGCGGCGGCGGAGCGGGCCAACTGCGAAGCGGTCCTCGCGCTGGCAGACGTCCACGAGACCTGGAGCGCCTACGACTCCGACGAGCGCTGGTACGGACGATCGGGTGGCGGTCGGTGGCACGACTGGGACGAGGCGGACGACGAGCTGGAGGACGTCGGCGGCGGCGGGACCGCCGAGGACTACGACCTCGAAGAGCTGATCGAGTCCGAGGTCACGCTCGACAGCTGGGTCGACCCGAGGGACGGGCGGCTCAAGGACGTGGGCCTGTCGATCGGCGACGACGAGGTGTGCGCCAGCACCGCGTCGGGCGAGCTCGAGCCGTACTCCTCGGAGTACGAGGGCTACATGGGCAACTGGGGAAACACGCTGGATCGCTGGTACCACCGTGGGGCGGCGGTCGTGTGGCCCCGGAGCCGAGCGTTCGCGGTGCAGGCCAAGGCAGATCCGTCGTTCGCGCTCGACGAGGTGGCTCGCCGCGCGCGGACGGGCGATCTGGCCGGAGCCCAGGAGGCGGCCACGGCCGTGACGCCGTTCTGGCACGGGGTCGCCGCTCGGGTCGAGGCGAAGGGCTTGCTCGCCAAAGCGCTGCGCACGGCGCGCCTGCTCGACGAGCCGGCGCTCGCCGCGATGCTGCTGCGACCGTTCCGACTCCAGCTGCTGAGACGCGCACACGCGAAGGCGCTGAGCGCGCTGGTCGACTCCTACGGCGAGCAGTGGGTGGAGGAGCTCCTCGCGACGTGGTCCGCCGAGCGGCGGTTCCACTACCGGGACGGGCACGGCCCAGAGGCGTGGATCTCCTCGCTGCCGCCGCTCTGCCTCGCGTTCCGGGAGGTGGGCAGCGCCGGGACGCACGTGGCTCGCTTGCTGCTGCGAGAGTCCTGGAGGTGGGTCGCGTACGGCGTCGAACGCGGTCTGGAGCTGCCCTCCCCAAGCGCTCGTGAGCAGAGTCTCGGTCAACTCGGACCTCCGCTCGCCGCGGTCCTGGAGGGCGCGTCGCTGGTCGCCGCGACCGACCTGCGCGACGGCGCGGTCGAGGTTCTCTGCCGCCAGGATGAACTGCTCGATTGCGCGATCGCGACGCTTCGCGCGACATCCGCCGCGCGCTGGAGCGCCGTCGGTCTCGACGTCGTCGCCGCCCACAGCATCACGGCGCTGGACGTGCGCCTGGCCCGGCCGCCGCGCAACGACGAGGACTGGTCGATCGAGCTTCCCGAAGGCTGTGGCTGCGAGCTGTGCGATCGCCTCGGGGCCTTCCTCGAGGACCCGGCCCAGAGGCAGCTCGGATGGCCGCTCGCCAAGGAGCGGCGCCGCCATGTGCACGGCCGGATCGACACCGCCGAGCTCCCGGTCGATCACCAGACCCGCCGGGTCGGGCGGCCGTACACGCTGGTGCTGGCCAAGACCGCTGCGCTGTTCGAGCGCGAAGCGCAACAGCGACGGCGTGACAGGCAGACCCGTGCATGGCTGGACCGAAGCGCTTCGCGTTGAGGCAAGGAAGGCATGCGGCGAGCACGCTCGCGCGCTGCCCCCGGCGAGCCGGCCGGTCAGCTCGGGGTCGAGCGCCGGGCCGCGGAGACGGCCGCTGATCTCCTGGCTGAGCTCATCGAGCTGGGACGCGGCGTCGTCGGACTCCGGCGTTCTCTGCGCCAGCTCGATCGCGCGCTCGGCCCGGTCGACGAGATCCATCTCGCGATCGCTTCCTCCCGCCCACGTCAGGACAGGCTCAGCGCGCGGGCGACCGATCCGAGGTAGTCGATGTGACCGTCGACCGAGTCCAGCCCGAGGCCCATGGTGACCGCCGAGAAGTGGGTCCCGCCGGCCTGGCGCCAGGCGTCGAGTTCGGCCGCGATGTCGTCTGAGCCTGACGCGCCCTGGGGACGCCCGACGTACTCGGCGCCGAAGTCCTCGACCGACCGCCCGTGGCTGCGCACGCGATCACGCAGCCGTGTCCAGGCGTCGATGGCGCGCTCGACGTCGCCACCGATGAAGATGAAGCCGTCGGCCAGACGGGCCGCCCGGTCGTACGCGGGCTCGGAGGACCCGCCGAGCCAGATCGGGATGGGATGTGCTGGCCTGGGCACGAGCGCGGCTCGGTCGACCCGATCGAACCGGCCCGAGAAGTCGACGATGGGCTCTGCGAATAGGCGGCGCAGCAGTCCGATCTGCTCCTCCTGCCGGGCGCCACGGGTGCGGAACTGCTG
This sequence comes from Solirubrobacteraceae bacterium, assembly GCA_036266975.1. Lineage (GTDB taxonomy): Bacteria > Actinomycetota > Thermoleophilia > Solirubrobacterales > Solirubrobacteraceae > DATAWZ01. Next base: position 26,624 of record DATAWZ010000117.1, on the reverse strand, counting down.
CCCGAGTGCCTCGTATTCGACGTGGTTCCAGCCGACCCCGATCCCCAGGCGCAGTCGACCGCCGGACAGAAGATCAAGGTCGGCGGCCTGCCGCGCCACGAGCACCGTCTGGCGCTGGGGGAGGATCAACACGCCGGTGGCGAACTGGAGTCGCTCGGTGATCGCGGCCAGATAGGCGAACATCACGAGCGGGTCGTGGAACGGGTCGTGCTCGGTGTACGGGCCGGTGAGCTGCGGTGTGCGATCGGCGTGAACGGCGCCGAGCACGTGGTCGTAGGCGAGGAGGTAGCGCTGCTGTTCAGGCGATGCGACGGCATGATGGGTGGCTGCCGTTCCTGAGCGCCAGCTTGCGCTCTACCTTAGACACGCAGCTTCCCACCAGGATCTAAACGCGACACTGCCGCGGCCACGAATGGCACACCCACCGCGGCCGATCGGCATCGCGGTATCACGCCACTAAGGCGCGCACGGCTCGCCGGTATGTCAGGTTGGGGGATGAAGCGCAGAAGACGTCAATACTTTGGCGGCCGCCCGACGTTGTTGTTGGCGTGAAGGCAATAGGCCACCGGCATCATCTGCGAGCCGCGATGGTCGCTCTGGTGCTGATCGCCGTGGCGGCATTCACGCCGGCGGCGTATGCGGCCACCGAGCCGGGCCTGATGCTCGACCCGACGTTCGCATCGGCAGGCCTGCTGAGCGCGCAGGTCGTCCCCGGGGTAGCGAACACCGCCACGAGCGTGACCGTTCTGCCAGACGGGGACCTCGTGCTCGGAGGGTCGGCCACGCTGAGCCCGAGCTCAACGATCGGCGTGCTGGCCAAGTTCACAGCCAACGGCGCGATCGTGCCCGCCTTCGGCAACAACGCGCACCTGACCCGCCCGGACCTGGGACCGATCGCGCAGCTCGCGGTCCTTTCCAACGGGAACCTACTTGCGCTCGGCGGCTCGCTGGTCGCGCTCACCCCCGACGGCACGCCCGAGAGCTCGTTCGGATCGGCCGGCACGGCGGCCCTGCCCGCGACGTTCACCCCCGAGCGCTTCGCGATCGCCCCGGGCGGCGCGATCGTCGTCCTTGGCACCACGACGCCCGCAGGCGGCACGACCGTCCCGGCGGTGGTGCGGTTGACCGCGAACGGGCAGCCCGATCAGAGCTTCGGCGCCGGCGGGATGGCGGTCCTGCCGGTACCGACGGGCGAAGACGGCGCTCCGCTGAGCTTCATCGCTCCCGGCGGGCTGCTCGTCCAACCCGACGGAGACATCGTGGTGATCGTGCGGGGCATATGGCAGCGCTACGGCGTTGAGTCCTACTCGTTGCTTGAGCGCGTGACCGCTGCCGGCGCGTTCGACAGCGCCTTCGGCGAGAACGGTCAGACGGCGATCATCGGCACGACGCTGGGGCCGGCCGATCCGTTGCCCGGGCCCGATGGGGAGTTCCTCATCGGCGACATGAGCAGCGGCGGCGGCGTCGGGGCAAGCGAAAACACTGGCTTGTTGGCGTTCTCGGCCAATGGGCAGTCGCTTCAGCCGCCGCCGCCGCCATTTTCCGTGACTTTGGACTGGGCGCCGGTCGGCTCGCTGGTGGCGATGCCCGGCGGCGGCGATGTGGTCGCCTTCCCCGGACCCGAGCCGCCGGGATCCCCCATGGGTCCTGACCCCACGCCGCTGCAGGTCAGCTACCTCGGATCGCACTCGCTGCCGGCACCGAGCGCCTTTCCCGACGAGGGCGACCAAGACGCAGTGCCGCTGCCTGCCGGAGCCAGCGACCCGCTCGGGCTGCTCGCGGTGCAGCCCGACGGCAAGCTGCTGGTCCTGGGCACCGCACCGGGCCCGCAAGGCCAGCCGGCGATGCTCCTGGCCCGCCTGCTCGGGACCAGCCAGGCGAGCGTCGAGCTGCCCTCCCAGCGAATCGATCGCACCCGGCGCCTGGTACGGCTACGGCTGCGCTGCAGCCCCGAGCAGCCCTGCCACGGCACCACCACGCTCACGATCCGCCCCCCACGGCACGCCGCGAGCGCCGCCGGCAGCAGCGCGTTCTCGATCGCGGCCGGCCAAAGCGAGCTCGTCGCGATCAAGTTCCCCCTGCGGGCGCGCAAACTCCTGAACCGCCGATCGCCGACCCTGGCGACCGTAACGATGTTCACCTCTAACGGGCCGACCCGAACCGCGAGAATTCACATACCCGGCCTGCCGCGACCGAGGACGCACGCGTAGACGCGAGGCGATCCAGCGAAGCACCAGGGCCGACCCCGCCGTTGACCTCCCCGGACATCACGCTCCAGCTCTGCCCGGAGGGAATCTGGACCATCATCGAGCCGCTGTCCTCAGGGGCTAGCCCGATCTGCTCAGTTCCGGGCGGGAACCCGGGCAGCCCGGTCAGCAGGCTCGCCGCACCCGATGAAGGATCGATCGCGTACACGCCGCCACGGTCACCGACGCCGACCAGCAGCCCCGGGGCAAGGCTCCCCGGGCTGCCGGGAACGTCCTCCCACGTGAGCGCCCGCAGTGTCTCTCCCGCCACCAGACCGCTCACGGCCGCGACCGTTGTGACCTGTCCAGGGGAGTCGGGCGCAAACCGCACGATCGTACCGCTCGCCGTCAGCCCGTAGACGTCCGCAAACGCGACCGTGCCGCCCGCGAACAAAACGCCTACAAGACAACCGACCAGCACCAACAGCACTCGCACGCAACGCCGCATCGACCATCACATCGACACAAACGCCCCATCGCTGGAGCCATCGCCCGAGCCCGACACCCGCCAAAGTGAAAGAGCCCGCAGCCACCCGACTGCTCGTCGCGCAGACCTGCACCTTCCGCCGGGGACGATCAGTGGGCTCCTGCTGCTCGAGCGCTCCGACTGGCCGCATCAACGTGGATGAGGCGGGCAGCTCTCAGCCGGTCAGGGGCAGTTCTTCAACGTCGAGCGTGACCGTGTGGTGGAAGCCATCACGTCCGACCGCCCCACGCAGGGTGCGAAGGACCTGTGCGGAGTCGTCGTAGGGACCTTCCACGTAGGTTGGCTTGCCATCGCATCCGAACGTGACCGCGCCGGGCCCGATCCACGGGCCGAGATGCGCCCGGGCCTGCTCGAAGTCGCGATGCGCAGCGAAACCAAGCCCCCGGGCGTACTCGGCGGCGCCGAGTACAAGATCGCGCACGAGCTCAATCGGAGCCGGCACGGGCGGCGCGCAATATCCGCTGAAGACGCAGCGGGTCAGCCGGCGCAAGGCTTGGTCATCCATGCCGTCCGGGCCCATCGCGTTCTTGACTCCCAGGCAGTAGACGTCAACGAGGTAGACGCACACCGCCACCGTGCGCCGGCTGCGCCGCCGACGCGCGACCACAGCGCTGACCAGACCGCACGTGCCGTCGTCGCCGCCGGGATCGCGCCACTGCGGAGGCCCTGCGATCGACAGACCGGCGCTCCACCCGGCACTGACCCAGCAGCCGACGAGATCGCCGTCGGGGGCTGCGGCGCCCCGCTCGGCGGCGAGTGTGCGGACAAGATCGCCGACCACGGCCGGCCGCACGCCCAGGCTGCGGGCGATCTCCTTCGGCGATAGCCCTCGGGCCCGAAGTTCCCGGACGCTGCGCATCGTCTCCCCGTCGATCACGAACGTCTTCTAGCGGACCGAGCGGACGTCACGCCCGACGGGTCGAAGGTCCGGATGGCGGGCACGCGTCCGGTCGCAGAGGTCTTGCGCGCCTGCAGTTGGCCAGCGGGAGCACGCCATAGGCCGCGCCGGCTGAGGCTGCCCGTCTCGCCGACCGAGACGTCTTGCCCTTTCAGACGCCTCCTGCTCGCGCGCAACGACCGCAACGTAGCGAAATGGCGAGACCCAGACTCGAACTGGGGACACCACGATTTTCAGTCGTGTGCTCTACCAACTGAGCTATCTCGCCGCGGCCGTTGATGCTAGCCGACAGCAGGGAGAACTCGGTCAGGCGATCATCAGGACCTGCGGGTCCTCGGGGCTGACCCGCAGCGGCACGACCGCCCCTGGCTGGAACTCGTCGAGCACCCGTCGGGAGAGCACCTGGGTGACCGTCGCCCGGTAGGGCTCGCCTTCGTCCGGCGCGACGATCAGCTCGATCTGCATCTCGGGGTGGCCGGCAAGCACGGTCCCGGTCTCGCGCAGCGCCTTGATCGTCCCCTCGGCCACCACGCCCTCGGCCACGAGCGAGACCGCCTCGCCCGCCGAGGCGCCATCGCCCTCGACGACCGGAGCCTGCCGTTCCTCACGTCGGCGCCTGAGAATGCTCATCGCCCGGGCATGGTGGCACGCCCGCATCGTGCTCGTCGCAGCGACGCTTGCGCGCGGCGCGCCCGCGCGAGACGATTTGCGGCGCGGTGCGACCGATGACCGTGATCCTCCTGCGGACCCTGCTCGTCTGGAACAGCGCGGTCGTGAGCGTCTTCGGGCTGCTGATGGCGATCTTCATGGCCCACCCGGCGGGGTGGGTGTGGGCCGGGGTGTGCTGGTCGGTGGCGCTGGCCATGCTCGCCGGCGCCTCGGCCCTCGACCGGCGCTTCGCCCAGCGCGACTGAGGCGCGCTCAGTACGGTGGCCGGCGCCGCCGGCGCGGGTCCGGGCGCCTCAGGCGCGTCGGCGGGGGGTGCTCCAGGCGCGCCGTCCGACGTGCCCGCTCGCGCTCGGCGCGCGCCTTGGCCGCCTTGGCGCGCTCGGCCCGTGTGGGCGGCCGTTGGGCGAGCGCGGCCCGCACGCGCTCCTGGTCCTCGCTGATGCCCACCTCCATGAACAGCAGCAGCACGACGAGCATCAGCCCGAGCCCCATCAGTCCCGCGCCGACCGCCTCGCCGCCGATGCCGTGGATCGCGATGAGCGTGACGATCCCGATCACCACGAGCCCGATGCAGCCGCCGTAGCCGGCGATGCGGGCCCGGGAGCTCACGTGGTGGACCGGCCGGGTGCCACTCGCCGCGGGACGTCGCCAAAGGCGGACAGGCGCGGCATTGAGCGCAACGTATCAAGCGGGCGCCGCCGCGCCCCGGCGCCTACAGGTCGATCGCCACGTATTTGGTCTCGAGGTACTCGTCGATCCCCTCGAAGCCGCCCTCGCGCCCGAAGCCGGACTGCTTGACGCCGCCGAACGGCGCGGCCGGGTTGGAGACGATCCCCTGGTTCAGACCGACCATCCCGCTCTCCAGCGCCTCCACGACGGTCAGCGCGCGGCGCAGGTCGCGCGAGTACACGTAGGCGACCAGGCCGTACTCGGTGCGGTTGGCCGCCGCGATCGCCTCCTCGTCGGTGGAGAAGGTGGCGATCGGCGCGACCGGTCCGAAGACCTCCTCGGACAGCACGCGCGCGTCCTGGGCGACGTCGGCGAGCACGGTCGGCTCGTAGAAGTACCCGGCCCCCGCGGGCGCGCGCCCGCCGACGAGCAGCGAGGCGCCGCGGGCGACGGCGTCCTGCACGAGCTCGGCGACCTTGGAGCGCTGGGCCTCGTCGATCAGCGGCCCGACGTCGGCGTCGGGGTCGGTCCCGCGCCCGACCTTCAGCGCGCCCATTCGCTCCGCGAGCCGATCGGCAAAGGAAGACGCCACCGACTCGTGGACGTGGAAGCGGTTGGCCGCGGTGCACGCCTCGCCGACGTTGCGCATCTTGGCGATCATCGCCCCCTCGACCGCGGCGTCGAGGTCGGCGTCCTCGAAGACCAGGAACGGCGCGTTGCCGCCGAGCTCCATCGAGATCCGCAGCACGTTCTCGGCCGCCTGGCCGATCAGCAGCCGGCCGACCTCGGTCGAGCCGGTGAAGGAGAGCTTGCGCGTGCGCGAGTCCGACAGCAGCGGCGCGACGATCTGCCCGGAGGAGTGCGAGGTGATCACGTTCAGGACGCCGGGCGGCAGGCCCGCCTCGGTGAGCACGCCGGCGAGCGCGAGCATCGACAGCGGGGTCTGCTGCGCGGGCTTGACGACCATCGTGCAGCCGGCCGCGAGCGCCGGGCCGATCTTGCGCGTGCCCATGGCCAGCGGGAAGTTCCAGGGGGTCACGAACACGCACGGCCCGACCGGCTGGCGCATGGTCAGGATGCGGCCCTTGCCGGTCGTGTTGACCATGTAGCGCCCGTGGATGCGCACCGCCTCCTCGCTGAACCAGCGCAGGAACTCGGCCGAGTAGGCGATCTCCGCGCGCGACTCGGCCACCGCCTTGCCCATCTCCAGGGTCATGAGCAGCGCGAGGTCGTCGATCCGCTCGGTGAGCAGCTCGTAGGCCCGGCGAAGGATCTCGCCACGCTCGCGCGGCGCCGAGCGGGCCCACTCCGCCTGGGCGCCGACCGCCGCGTCGAGCGCGGCGAGCCCGTCGGAGGGCTGACCGTCGGCCACCTCGACCAGCACCTTCCCGGTCGCGGGGTCCTCGACGCCCAGCCGGCCGCCACCGCTGGCCGACCGCCACTCCCCACCGATGAACAGATCCTTCCCGACGGCGTCCAGCACGGCCTGCTCGCTGCTCATCGCAACCGCCTCTCTTAGTGGCACCTCCTGCAAATCCGCTCCCGCTTCGCGGCGGCAAATCTTCGCCTGGCGGCGTCCTCGGGAGCCGAAATAGCCCTGCTATTCCGGCTCCCTGCGTCCTGGCCATGCTCGATTTTCGCTCGCGAATCGACGACCGGATTTACCGGAGGCACCATTAGTTGACCACCGTCTCGGTACCCAGCTCCTCGGAGATCGCCACGTCGATCGAGTAGTCGATCGGCAGCACGATCAGCGAGGGCAGCTCGTGCGCGAGCGCGCGAGCCAGCAGGGGCCCGAACTCGGCGGCGGACTCGCAGCGCCAGGCGGGCATCCCGAACGCCTCGGCCAGGCGCACGAAGTCGGGATTGCCGAAGTCGGTGCCGAAGTGCCGTCCGAACCGCCGCTCCTGCTTCCAGACGATCGAGCCGTACTGGTGGTTCTCCCAGACGATGGTGACGAACGGGGTGCGCAGCCGCATCGCGGTCTCGAGCTCCTGGCAGTTCATGAGAAAGCCGCCGTCGCCGTTGACCGCGACGACCTTGCGGTCGGGGTGCACGAGCTTGGCGGCGATCGCGCACGGCACGGCGAAGCCCATCCCCGCGAGCCCGTTGGCGATCAGCACGGTGCCCGGCTCATGGGCCGGGAACATGCGCCCGATCCACAGCTTGTGCAGCCCCACGTCGGAGACGAGCAGGTCCTCCCGGCCGAGCGCCTGCCGGATCTCCCACAGCGCGCGCGGCGGCTGCATCGGAAACGCGTCGTCCTCGCGCGCGGCGTGCAGCCGCCCGAGCACCAGGTCGCGCAGCCGCTGCGAGCCGGGCGGCTCGGACGCGCGCGCGACGTCGCGGCACTCCTCGGCCAGCCGCACGAGCGCGTGGTAGATGCCGCCGACGAGCTCGACCTCGGGGGTGAAGTACTCGTCGATCTCGGCCGGGACCGAGTCGACGACGACGATCCGCTTGTCGCGCTGCGGGTTCCAGTGCCGCGGCGAGTGCTCGACCAGGTCGTACCCGACGGCGATCACCACGTCGGCCCGCTCGAAGCCGGCGAGCGCGTAGTCGCGCGACTGCAGCCCGACGGTCCCCAGCGCCCGCGAGTCCTCGTAGTCCAGCGCGCCCTTGCCCATGAACGTCTCGGCCACCGCGATCCCCGTCGCGCGCGAGAACTCACGCAGCGCGGGCCCGGCGCCGGCGCGCACCACCCCGTTGCCGGCGAGCACGATCGGGCAGGCCGCCTCGCGGACCACGTCGGCCGCGCGCAGCAGATCGCGCGCCGCGGGCTCGAACACCGGCGGCGGCCGGCGCGGCAGCGGCCGAGCGTCGAGCGGCTCGGCCATCACGTCTTCGGGTAGTTCCAGATGCGTGGCGCCCGGCTTCTCGGACTCGGCGAGCTTGAACGCCTTGCGCACGACCTCGGGGATGATCTCCGGGCTGCCGACGCGCGCGTTCCACTTGGTGATCGGGCGCATGATCTCGACCAGGTCGATGTACTGATGCGACTCCTTGTGCATGCGCTCCAGGTCGGACTGGCCGGTGAGCGCGACGAGCGGGGCTCGGTCCAGGAACGCGTCGGCGACCGCGGTGATGAGGTTCGTGGCCCCGGGCCCGAGGGTGCCCAGGCACACGCCGGCGCGGCCGGTCAGCCGCCCGTACATGTCGGCCATGTAGGCGCCGCCCTGCTCGTGGCGCACCGGGATGAACTGCACCGAGGAGCCGGCGAGCGACTCGTTGAGGTCGAGCGTCTCCTCGCCGGGGATCCCGAACACGTAGCGCACCTCCTCGGCCTCCAGGCACTGCACGAAGACGTCACAGGCGCGGCTCACGCCGCGAGGCTAGCGAAACCTCGGCCCTGTCCGCGGTTTGCGAGACCATGCTCAGGTTGCGCCGACGCCTGCCGCTGCTCTTGGCCCCGCTGCTCCTCGCCGCCGCGGCGACGGCGGCCGGTGCCCAGGAGCTGCAGATCAGCGGCGGCGGCGACGGCCACGGGGTGGGCATGAGCCAGTGGGGCGCCTACGGCTACGCCGAGCACGGCGCCACCGACGAGCAGATCCTCGCCCACTACTACACGGGCACGACGCTGACAACCGTGCCGAGCACCTCGGTGGTGTCCGTCCTGCTGCGGGGCAACGTCGCCTCGGCGCGGGTCCGCGGCGAGGACAACGTCCGCGACGCGGCCGGCCACGCGCACCGGCTGAACCCGCGGACGACCTACTCTTTCGCGCTCGACGGCGCCAGGGAGGTGTCGCTGAACGGGCGCGCGCTGCCGGCTCCGATCGTGCTCGAGCCCGGCCCGCGGCCGATGCGCGTCCTCGGCGCCGCCCAGAACGGCGTGAGCAACGGCACCTACCGCGGGCAGATCGTCCTGCGCGCGGCGGTCCACGGCGGGATGAGCGTGATCAATCGGATCCGCGACGACCAGTACGTGATGGGGGTCATCTCCGGCGAGGAGCCGTCCTCGTGGCCGGCGGCCGCCCTGGAGGCGCAGGCGGTGGCGGCCCGCACCTACGGGCTCACGAGCACCGGGCCGGCGGGCTCGGGCTTCAACGTGTACTCGAACACCCAGTCGCAGATGTACCTGGGGGTCCACGGCGAGACCGCCGCGACCGACGCCGCGACGACCGCGACCGCCGGCCAGGTCGTCACCTACGCGGGCAAGCCGGTCATCACCTACTTCTTCTCCTCCTCGGGCGGCTACACCGAGAGCATCCAGAACGCGTTCGCCGGCGCGCAGGCCGAGCCCTGGCTCGTCGGCGTGCCCGACCCCTACGACACCGGGCCGGACCACTCCTGGAGATACCGCATGTCGTTCGCCACGGCTGCCGCCAAGCTCTCCGGGCTCGTGCAGGGTTCATTTGAGGGGATAGAAGTGCTCAGCCGTGGCGTTTCACCGCGAGTGGTCACCGCGGAGGTGCTGGGATCCGGTGGCGCGACGCCGACGACGGGATCCGAGCTCGCGGCGCGCTTCGGCCTGCCCTCCACCTGGGAGGACTTCAGCACGGTCGAGCCGGGCGGCCAGGTTGTCCCCGAGCCCGACAAGAGCGGCCAGAGCCTGCTGCCGCCGGCGCCGGGGGCGCCGACCGGGCCGACCGGCACGAGCGGGCCGACCGGCGGCACCTCAGCGCACCGCTGAGCGACGGTCAGGCCAGCGACGCAGCGAGCGTCATCTCGGGAACGCCGGCGAGCGCGCGGCTGACCGGGCAGCCGGCCTTGGCCGCCTCGGCCGCGGCCACGAACGTCGCCGCGTCGATCCCGGGCACGCGCCCGACGGTCCTGAGCGCGATCGAGGTGATCGTCGGCTTCTCGTCGACGAATCGCAGCGTCACGGTCGCGTCGGTCTCGACCGAGTCGACCGGGGTGCCGGCGCCGGCGAGGCCCGCCGACAGCGCCATCGAGAAGCACGCGGCGTGCGCCGCGGCGATCAGCTGCTCGGGGTTGGCCCCCGGCCCGTCCTCGAAGCGCGAGCGGAAGGAGTACTCGCCGCTGATCGAATCGCCTGCGGTGAACGTGCCGTGACCGGTCTTCAACTCACCCTGCCACTCCGCGCTGCCCTTGGCCGGCATGGGGCCTCCTCTCAGGTGTAGAAGCGCACGAGCGCCTCGGCCACGCAGACGGGCTTCTCAGCGCCCTCGCACTCGAAGGTGTACTCGGTCGTGACCTGGATCCCCCCGTTGATGTCCTCGGCGGCCATCAGCCGGGCCTGTGCCCGCACGCGCTTGCCGGTCGGCATCGGCGCGGGGAAGCGAACGCGGTTCAGCCCGTAGTTGAGGGCAAAGGCGAACCCCTCGTAGCTGACCACGTCGGCCATCAGGCCGGGGTACAGCGCGAGGGTGAGAAAGCCGTGCGCGATGGTGCCGCCGAACGGCGTCTGCTTGGCCTTCTCGACGTCGACGTGGATGAACTGGTGATCACCCGTGGCGTCGGCGAATTGGTCGACCCGCTCCTGCGAGATCTCGAGCCACTCGCTGACCCCGAGCTCCTGCCCGACCTGCTCCTTGACCTGCTCGACTCCGCTCAGCGTCAGCACGTCCGCGATCATATAGAGGGTGGCGCAGCCGGCCGATGTCGGCCGGCCCGCCGGGCCCCTCTCTTTCCCCGATCATTCGCGTGTCTGGACCGCTGATCCTCGCCGACCTGCCCTGGTTGCTCTACCGGGCGCACTTCGCCATGCCCAGCTCGATCACCGACGGGTCGGGCGCGCCGGCGGGCGCGCTGCTGGGCACGGCCAACGCGCTCCTGGCGGCGGGCGAGGCCTGCCGTCCGCGGGCGATCCTCGCCTGCACCGGCGCGGAGGAGGCCGAGCACCGGGTGCGCGCCTTTCCCCCGTATCACGCCCACCGCCCGCCGATGCCCGACGAGCTGCGCGCGCAGTGGGAGCGCGCCCCGGCACTGCTCCAGGCACTCGGCATCGCCGTGCCCGACGGCGGCGCCCTGGAGGCCGACGACCTGATGGGCAGCTACGCGCAGGTCGAGTCACAGGCGGGCGGCGAGGCGCTGATCTTCACCGCCGACCGCGACCTCTTTCAGGCCGTCGACGAGCATGTCGGGGTGCTCGAGATCAAGGGCCGCGACCCCGCGCGGGTCATCGACGCGGCCGAGGTACGCAAGCGCAGCGGCGTGCCGCCGGCGCTGATTCCCGACCTGATCGCCCTGCGCGGCGATCCCTCCGACGGGATCCCCGGCGCGCCGGGCATCGGCGCCAAGACGGCCGCCGACCTGCTCGGACGCCACGGCTCGCTGGAGGCGGCGATCGCCGCCTCGCTGCGCGAGCGCCCGCGGGTCGGCTCGGCGCTGCGCGAGCACGCCGATCAGCTGCGCATGTTCAAGGAGATCGCCACCCTGGTGCAGGTCGACGTGGAGCGTCCCGCCGACCGGGCGCTGGACGCCGCCGGCGGCGCGAGGGCGGCGCGCACGCTCGGCCTCGAGCGCCTGGCCACGCGCCTGGAGCGCATGGCGCGCGCCGCCTCCAACTGAGACCGGTTCGAGACCACGCCGTCACGGGCGCGCGCTACCTTAACCGCCATGGCGCAGGCGGTATCGGACCCCGAACGGGAGATCTTTGATTACCCGGACCCCGTGCGCCCGAAACGAGGCGTGCTGCGCTTCCTGGCCCCGGTGGCCCTGATCGCCTTCGCCGTCACCGTCCTGCTCACGGTCAAGCACTACCGGCACGACCACCACTCCGCCGCGGCGAAGACCGCGGCGCTGGTGATCCCCAAGGTCGGCCCGGGCCGACCCAAGCACGGCTACTGGAAGGTGGGCAAGGGCCAGACGCTCACCTTCATCGCCAAGCGCGAGGAGACGACCGTGGCGACGCTGCTGGCCCTGAACCCCGGGCTGAAGCCGAACGCGGTCCACACCGGCCAGCGCGTCCGCGTCCGCTGAGCCTCAGCGTCCCTCGCCCCACGCCCCCGGGGTGATCTCCAGGTAGCACATGTCGATCCGCAGCCGATCGAAGGTCCATTCGAACAGCGTCCGCCCGAGCCCGTAGCGGCTCGAGAGCGCGCGCTCGGCCACCGGCTCGCGATCGGCCGCGACCACGCCCGCCCGCGCCTCCAGGGGTGCGCCGAGCGGCTTGCCGCGCGTCGTGCAGGGCGCGATCAGCACGCGCGAGTCGTTGCCCAGCCGCTTGATCTTGCCCGCGGTGCGCTCGCTGCGAACGTAGAAGCGCCCGTCTCCCTGCGCCGCCCACACCGGCGTGGCGACCGGGGCGCCGCTGCGCCGGAAGGTGACCAGCAGGCTGCGCTTGCGGGCGGCGAGCTCGGCGACCGTCCCGGTCCGCGGCCCGTCGGTGATCGTGCGCGCCCCGGCGGGCGCGGTCCGGGCGGCAAGGCGCGCGAGGAGCAGTGCTCCCGGCGGCCGCCGTCCGGGCACCGGGTGCGCGCGCGGGCGCGCCACCGACTGGTACCCTGATTCGCCGCCGGATTGGTCACGCCTCGGGGACCACACTCGGTACGCTAGCCGTGCGTCCCGGCGCTGTCAAACACGACGCCGGGTGTGACTCGCAGGCCCCCATCGCCACAGCTAGGCTAGGGCGTGAACTTCACGGTGATCACGTCGCCGTCGGCCATCGCGTAGTCACGGCCCTCCAAGCGCAGCGTCCCGCGGTCGCGGGCGCCGGCGTAGCCCCCGGCGTCGAGGAGCTCGCGCCAGCCGATCACCTCGGCGCGCACGAAGCCCTTCTGGATGTCGGAGTGGATCTGCCCGGCGGCGTGCCAGGCGGTCAGGCCGTCGCGCAGGTGCCAGCTCTGCGCGGGCTTGTCCTCGCCGGCGGTGAAGAAGGCGATCAGGTGCAGCAGCGCGAACGCGCCCTGGACGACGCGCTGCAGGCCGGACGCGCCGACCCCGAGCTCGGCCCGCATCGATGCCGCCTCCTCGGCGTCGAGCTCGGACAGCTCGGCCTCCAGCCGCGCCGAGACGGCGACCGCGACGGCGCCCTGCGCCTCGGCGTACTCGGCGATCGCCGGCGGGACCTCGTCGTCGCCCTCGTCGACGTTGGCCACGAACAGCACGGGCTTTGAGGTCAGCGAGCCCAGATCGCGGGCCGCGGTCGGCGCGTCGGCCGGCGGCGGGAGCTCGCGCACCGGTCGACCGGCCCGCAGCCCCTCGATCACCTCGCGCAGCCACGCCTCCTCGGCGACCGCCGCGCGCTCGCCGCCCCGGGCGGTCCGCACCACGCGATCGTGGCGGCGCTCGGCCTGCTCGAGGTCGGCGAGCATCAGCTCGGTCTCGATCGTCTCGATGTCGGCGAGCGGGTTCACGCGCCCGTCGGGGTGGATCACCTGCGCGTCCTGGTGGGCGCGCACGACGTGCACGATCGCGTCGGTCTCGCGGATGTTGGCCAGGAAGCGGTTGCCCAGACCCTCGCCCTTGTGGGCGCCGGCGACCAGGCCGGCGATGTCGTGGAAGTCGATCGTGTCGTGCACGAGCTCGCTCGACCGGACCGTCTCGGCCACCGCGGCCAGGCGCTCGTCGATCACCGGGACGACGGCGACGTTGGGCTCGATCGTCGTGAACGGGTAGTTGGCGGCCTCGACGCCGGCGCGGGTCAGGGCGTTGAACAGCGACGACTTGCCCGCGTTGGGCAAGCCCACGATCCCGATCTTCACCGCGGGTTCTTACGCCAGCGCCAGCGCCGGCCGACCGCGGCGCCGAACGCCGCGCCGGCGACGACATCCGAGGGGTAGTGCACCCCCAGGTACAGCCGCGAGAGCGACAGCGCGGTGGCCACGCCGTACAGCGGCGCCGCGGGCAGGCCGAGCGCCGCGTACTGGGACGCCGCGGCGAACGACGTACTCGCGTGGGCGCTGGGGAAGCTCAGCTGGGTGGGCGTGGGCACCAGCGGCGGCAGGTCGGGGATCTTCGGCCGCGGCCGGCGCACGGCGACCTTGACCAGGCAGCCGGCGAGGTAGACGCCGCCGACGACGCCACTCGCGCGCATCCACGCCCGGCGGCGGCCGGGGCAGAAGAGCGCGCCCAGGACGCCGAGCGCGAGCCAGATCGCGCCGTGCTCGCCCAACACGCTGAACGCGGCCACCGCCCGCTCGGCGGCGGGGTGATGCCCGCGGGTGCGGGCCAGACGCAGCAGCGCCCCGTCGAGCCCACCCGCGGAGCTCAGGTCGAGGCTCACCGGCGCCTAGCTGCCGAACCCGACGCGCGGCACGTCGGTCTCGGAGCGGACGTAGACGACCTGGGTGAGGTCCAGGCGCACGGGCCCGTCCTCGGTCTGCAGGTCATGCCAGCCGCCGCCGCCGAGCTCGCCGTACAGCTTCGAGAGCTGCTCAGCGGCGATCCGCAGCGCGAGCACCTGCCCGCCCTGGAAGCCGACCGAGACGCGCTGCGTGGCCGCCGTCAATGGCCCGCCCCGGCGTGGACGTGGGCGGGCTGGACGATCTCGGTGAGCACCCCGCCGCTCGAGGAGGGGTGCAGAAAGGCCACGCGCGAGTCGCGGATGCCGACCCGCGGCTCGGTGTCGATCAGCCGCAGCCCGGCCTCGCTGAGCGCGCGCAGGGTCGCGTCGATGTCGGTCACCTGATAGGCGACGTGGTGCAGGCCGGGCCCGCGCCTGGCCAGGAACCTGCCGACCGGCGTGTCCGGGCCCAGCGGACGCAGCAGCTCGACGTGGTTCTCGCCGACGTCGAGGAGCACCGCCTCGACCCCCTGGCTCTCGACGACCTCGCGGTGCGCGGTGGGCATTCCGAAGGGCCCGGCGAAGACGGCCAGGGCGGCGTCGAGGTCCTCGACGGCCACGCCGACGTGATCGATGCGCTCGAACATCGCCGTCAGTCTACGAGGTTGTCCGAGAACTCCGGCGTGTGCGGCTGACGAGCGCCGGACCAAGCGATGCAAGGACGCAGGAGCCGGGAATAGTTGAGCTATTGCCGGCTCCGAGGACGCCGCAGCGCGCCGGTGCGCCGCCGTCAGACGTGCGCGGCGGGGTTTTCGGATGACCTCTATGCCTGACGCTCGGCGGACCGTAGCCCACCCAGGGACCACAGGGCGAACAGGACGATCAGGCCGGCGGCGCATCCGAAGGCGAGCCAGGCGTGCGCCTCGACGCCGGCGATGAAGCCTCGGCCGCCGTCCAGGAAGGCCGTCGCCGGGTTCACGCTGGCCACCGTGTGCAGCCAGCCCTTCAGCAGCGAGAGCGGCACGTACACCGGCGCCAGGAACAGCAGCAGGAAGACCGGGGTCTGCATCAGTGGGCCGGCCTGGATCGTGCGAAAGCGCATCGCGACCCCGCACGCCCAGCCGAAGCCGACGAGCACGAGCAGCGCGGCGAGCAGGTACAGGGCGAACATGTCGCCGACGCTGCCGGTGACGTGCAGGCCGGTGATGACGGCCACCGTCGAGACGACGGTGAGCGTCAGCGCGGCACGGGTGAGCGCCACCAGCGCGTAGCCCAGGATGATCCCGCGGCGGTCGCCGGCGGCGAGCATGAAGCGCCGCGCGAAGCCGGTCTCGAAGTCCAGCGCCACGGTGAAGCCCGTGAACAGGCCCGCGAACATCGAGGCCTGCAGGATCACGAAGACGAACTGGAAGGCCTCGTAGCCGGCGGGGAAGTGCAGCGCGGGCAGCGTGCCCAGCGCCGAGAGCCCCCCGGCGAAGCTCGCCAGGAACATCAACGGGAACATCAGCGACGGGATGAACAGGTCAGGCCGGCGGAAGTAGGTGTGCAGGCTGCGCCAGGCGATCACGCGCGCCACGCCCCAGACCGATGCGCCGCGCTCGTTCACGTCCGGGTCATCCGCTTGCTCAGGGACAGGGCGACCGCGACCAGGCCGAGCGCGAGCACCCCGAGGGCGACCCCGAAGCCGCGGGCGAGCGAGGCGCCGTCCCAGCCGACGATGAACAGGCTGCGAAAGCCCTCGATCAGGTAGGACATCGGGTTCCAGGTGGCCACGGTGTGAAACCAGCCCGTGTGCAGCAGGTTGCGGGGCAGGTTCGACGAGGACAGGAAGATGAACACGAAGACGAGCGGGAAGAGCCCCTGGACCGCCTCGCCCGATCCGGTCAGCAGCGCGGCCACGCAGCCGAACGCGCCGAAGCCGAGCGCGACGAGCGCCCCCAGCCCGACGATCACCAGCGCGCCGCCCACCCCGGCGTCCAGGTGCGCGCCGGCGGCGAGGCCGAGGATCACGTAGATGGCCGACTGCAGCGCCCCGAGCGCCCCCACGCCGATGAGCAGGCCGCCGATCAGCGCCGGCCGGCGCATCGGGGTCAGGGCCAGGCGGTTGAAGAAGCCGCTGGTGATGTCCTCGGCCAGGTTCGTGCCCGCGTTGATCAGCGAGAACATCCCGCCCTGGATGAAGGCGACGGCGATTGCGAAGGAGATGTAGGAGTGGGTCGGAAAGCCGGGCAGGTGGGTGGCGGCCTTCAGCCCGGTCGCGTTGACGGCGAGCAGCATCGCCGGGAAGAAGATGATCGGGAACAGCTGAAAGGGCTGGCGCAGCGTCTTGAGCATCGAGCGCCGGGCGAGCGTGGCGATCTGGACGCCGAGCGTGTCGGGGTTCATCGCCTGCCGTCCTCCGCTTCGGCGGCCTGCTCGGCCGCGCCCTCCAGCGAGCGGCCGGTCTTGGCCAGGAAGACGTCGTCGAGCGTCGGCGCGTGCAGGCGCAGGTCGGCGACCTTCAGCCCCTCGGCGTCGAGTGCGCGCACGACGTCGGCCAGGTCGCCCACCCCCTCGGGCAGGCGCGCGGCCACGCCGCGGGGCGAGGTGGCGGCCTGCTCGCCGAAACGGCTGAGCACCGCGCGCAGCCGGTCGCGGTCGGTGGGATCGACCGGGATGGCCTCGACGCTGGGACGCCCGATCCCGGCCTTCAGCTCGGCGGGCGTACCCTCGGCGACCAGCCGGCCGCGATCGATGATGCCGACGCGATCGGCGAGCACGTCGGCCTCCTCCAGGTACTGCGTGGTCAGGAAGACCGTCACCCCGTCCTCGCCGGCCAACCGGCGCACCTCCTCCCACAGCGCGGCGCGGCTCTGCGGATCCAGGCCGGTGGTCGGCTCGTCCAGGAAGAGCAGCCGCGGGCGGTGCACGAGCGCCAGCGCGAGGTCCAGGCGCCGCTTCATGCCGCCCGAGTAGCCGCCGACCTTGCGGTCCGCGGCCTCGCTGAGGCCGACGCGCTCGAGCAGCTCGCGGCCGCGCCGCTCGCGTTCGTCCTTGACCAGGCCGTGCAGCGCGCCCTGCAACCGCATGTGCTCGCGGCCGGTCAGGAAGGGATCGAGCGCCGATTCCTGCAGCGAGGCGCCGATCGCCCGGCGCACGGCGGCGCCCTCGTGCACGACGTCCAGCCCGGCCACCGTGGCTCGGCCCGCGGTGGGCGGCAGGAGCGTGGTGAGCACGAGCGTGGTCGTCGACTTGCCCGCGCCGTTGGGGCCGAGAAAGCCGTAGATCTCACCCGGCGCGACCGTCAGGTCGATGCCGTCGACGGCTCGCACGCCGCCCTTGAACTCGCGGACGAGCCCTTGCACCTCGATGCCGTTCTCGCCGGTCGTCATGCGAGGAGAGCACAGTAGCGGCCCGTGCCCGGGCGCCCGGCGCTCATGAGCCGGCCACCGTGAGCGGCGCCGGCTCGATCCGCAGCACGCGGGCGACCGGCGTCGGCATCCACCAGTTCCAGCGCCCGAACGTCGCCACCAGCGCCGGCAGCAGCAGCGCCCGGACGATCGTCGCGTCGAGCAGGATCCCCGCGCCCAGCCCGGTGGCGAGCACCTTGATGTCGGTGTCGGGCGCGGCGGCCATGCAGGCAAAGGCCAGGAAGAGGATCAGCGCGGCGCTGGTGACCAGGCGCCCGGTCCGTCCCAGCCCGGTGATGACCGCCTGGTCGGTGGAGCCCGTGCGCTCGTACTCCTCGCGCACGCGGGAGAGGATGAACACCTCGTAGTCCATCGAGAGCCCGAACAGGAACGCGAAGACCATCAGCGGCACCCAGAAGGTGATCGCCCCGGTCGCGCTGATCCCGAAGACCGCCTGCGACCCGTGGCCGTCCTGCCAGAACCACGTCATCAGCCCGAACGCGGCGCCCATCGAGATCAGGTTCAAGACGACCGCCTTGACCGCGAGCACGATCGAGCGGAAGGCGCGCGCCAGCAGGGCGATGGTCAGCAGCGCGATCAGGGCGAACATCAGCGGGAAGCTCCCGAACACCGCGTGCTGGTAGTCGAGCTCGATCGCCCCGTCGCCGGCCACGCCGATCACCCCGGGCCGCCCGTCGATCGCCGCGCGCGTGGCGCGCACGACCTGCAGCGAGCTCGAGTTGACCGTCTCGGCGGCCGGGATCGCGAGCAGGTCGGTGGTGCCATCCCGGCTCCATCTCGGCGACCGCGAGCGCACGGCGTAGGCCACGCCGGGGACGGCGCTCAGCGTGCGCAGCGTCGCCGGCGCGGCGTCCGAGCGCACGAGCACCTCGATCGGCGTGAGCACGCCGCTCGGCACGCCGCCGGCGCGCAGGCGCGAGTAGGCGCCGTGGGCCTCCCCCGAGCGGGCGAGCGCCGCCGCGCTCGTCTCGCCGGTGGTGAGGCTGAAGACGGGTACGAGCAGCACGGCGAGCAGGGCGATCGCGACCACGGCCGAGAGCCGCCGGCGCGCCACCACGACCTGCGCCCAGCGCGTCCAGCCCGGGCTCGCGCGGCGCTCGTCGCGCACGCGCGGCCAGTCCACGCGCGGGCCGATCCCGCCCAGCAGCGCGGGCAGCAGGGTGAGCGCGACGATCACCGAGACCAGCGGGATGAGCATGCCGCCGTAGCCGACGCTGCGCAGGGCCGGGACGGGCAGCACGATGAGCGAGACCAGGCCGATGGCGACGGTCAGGCCCGAGAGCATCACCGCGCGTCCGGCGGTGGCCATCGCCCGCATGACCGCGTCCTCGTTGCTCGCGCCGCGGTGGCGCTCCTCGCGCCAGCGCGTGACGATCAGCAGCGAGTAGTCGATGGCGACCCCCAGTCCGACGAGCGAGACCAGGAACTCGACCACGAAGGAGACGTTCGCCACGTAGGTGAGCGCCAGGATCACCAGCAGCGTCGTGAGGATCGCGACGGCGGCGATGAGCAGCGGCACGAGCGCGAGCAGCGAGGCGAACACGAAGGCGAGCACCGCGAGCGCGCCGGCGCCGCCGATCAGCGTCTCGATAAGGACCCCGGGTCCGCTCGAGGAGGCGCCGCTGGAGAGCTGCTGCAGGCCGGTCAGCTGCACCTGATCGCCGGGCGGGACGAGCGCGCGCAGCGCATCGACGGCATGCGCCGGCGCCGAGGGGGCCCCGAGGCCGCGCTCCTGCGCGGTGAACATCAGCACGAAGGTCGTGCGCCCGTCGGCGGTCACGAAGCGGCCGGCGTCCGGCGGCGCCGCGCCGGCGTCGACGAGGCGCACCCGCGGCTCCTGGGCGGCCAGCCGCGCGGTGGCCGCCGCGAGCGCACCGGCTTGATCGGAAACGTGCTGCCCCGCCGGCACGGTGATGACCGCGATCGACGGGTCCACGTCGCCGCCGTTGCCGTACAGGCGGGTGATCTGGCGGGCGGTGTCGTACCCCGGCTGGCCGGGAAGCGAGAAGTCGTAGGTCAGCCGGTGGGAGACGTTGGCGGCGCCGACGCCGCCGGCGATGAACAGGACGACCCAGACGGCGATCACCCGGCGGCGGTGGGTGAGCACGAAGCGTGCCAGCCGCGCGAAGCGGTTCTCGTGCAGATCGGTCTGCTCGCCCATCGTCGCCTCCGTTTCAAGATGCAACCGTGATAGAGCGAAACGATTCATATCAGAATGATTCAGCATGATAATTTCTTGTCATGCTCCCGAGCCCGCCCCCACGGACGGTCGGCTTTCTGCTCTCGAGCGTCGGCGCCGCGGTCGCCCACGGGTTTCGCGCCGCGCTGGAGCCACTCGAGCTGGCGCCACGCCAGTTCGCGGTGCTGCGCTCGGTCGTGGCCGAGCCGGGCCAGAGCCAGCAGGCGCTGTGCGCCCGGGCGAACATCCCGGCCAGCCGGATGGTCGCGGTGATCGATCGCTTGGAGGAGCGCGGGCTGCTCGAGCGCCGCCAGAATCCGTCCGACCGGCGCGCGCGGGCGGTCTACATCACTCCCCGTGGCGGCGAGACGTTCGGCCAGGCCGTTCAGCTCGCCGCGTCCTTCGAGCAGCGCGTGTGCGCGGGCCTCTCGGCGGCCGAGCGCGAGGAGCTCATCGACACGCTGCTGGGACTCTCGGAGAACCTCGGCTTCGCCGAGGGCGAGCACGCCGCCGAGCGCCTGGGCGGCGTCTTCGACGACTGATCAGCCCGCGAGCGCCGGCGCGCCCTCGGCGCGCAGCAGCTCGCGCAGGGCGGCCTCGCCGACCTCGAGCTGCTCGGCCGTCGGCTCGCGTGTGCCGATCACCCGCTGCAGGGCGTGCCCGGGCCGGCGCAGGGCGTGGGCCATCGCGCTCTCGGAATGGCGCTCCGACCAGGCGAAGACCTCGACCGCGATCCCGGCCGAGGCGAGCGCGAGCCCGCCCTGGGCCAGACGCCCGGGCGGGGCCGCCAGGCGCCGCAGCACCGTCACGCCGGCGAGGTTGGCGGCGAGCATCGGCGCGACCAGGTGCGAGCCGCAGCGATCGTGCTCCTTGGCCGCCTGCGCCGCGTCGGGCTCGCCCTGCTCGTACGCGGCGATCGCCTTGTGCTCGACGCCGTGGTAGGCGGCCAGATCGCCGCCGCCGAGCGCGACGAGCGAGGGCACGAGCGAGATCGCCGCCGCCGCGGCCTCGCCGGCCATCCCGCCGGCGGCGGACAGCCGCCGCGCGCGCGAGCCGACGACGGTCGCCGCGGCGGCGACGCCGAGCACCGTGGGGTCCTGGAACGGCAGCCGCACCGCCGGCAGGGCGCGCTTGACGATCGGGATCAGCGCCATCGCCTCGCCCAGGCGCAGCACGCCGCGCACCCCGGGGATCGAGCCGCCCCTGCGCAGACGTGGCTTGCGTCCGCTGGCCACCTGTACCTCGCCGTGCCCATCGCGCACGGCGACCGCCCAGCTCGTCGGGCCGTGGACGAGCAGCCCGTTGCGCAGGGCCATCCCGCCGAGGCGCAGGGGCTCGGGGCTCACCCGGCCGAGCTCGGTCCTTGGGCGCTGTGGTCGTACGGGCGCCTCGGCGCCGACGCCGCCTGCGGACGCAGCAGCGCGACAACGCCGGCGAGGAAGGTGATCGCCGCCCCCACCAGGGCCATGCCGAAGCCGAACTTGAGCGAGCCCTGGTAGTGGTGGGAGAAGAGCAGGATCGTGACGAGCTCCCCGGCCCCGCCGAGCGTGAAGACGAGCGCGTGCGGCACCGGCAGGCGCTCGAGGAACCTGCCGAGCGACACGAATCCGCTCAAGAAGACGGCGGCCGTGACGAGCAGGAACACCAGCGTGAGGATGCCCCAGCTGTTCAGGCCGCTGGCCGAGCCCAGCGTCACCGAGCTGTGGTACTCCTGCTTGTCGCTGATCGTCAGCGTCTTCCAGGTCAGGAAGAGGCTGATGAAGACGAGCACGCAGCCCAGGCCGATCGCCCCCTCGGCCAGCGTGGCCCAGTCGTCGCGCTCCGGGCGCCCAGCGGGCGCGCTCATCGCCGCTCCTCTCTCGCGTCGCCGCCGAGCACCGCCTGCGCGATGTCGCCATAGAAGCGCGTCGCGAACTGCAGGTCGCGGACGTCGATGCGCTCGTCGGCGCCGTGGATCAGCGGCCAGGTACCGGCGATGGTCATGTGGCGGTGGGGGAAGAAGCCGTAGGCAACGAGGTCGGGGAAGGCGGCGCGGAACGTGCGTGAGTCGGTGAATCCGGGAAGGACCGACGGGGCGCACAACGCCCCGGGATCATTCGCCGCGATCCACTCTTTTATCCGATCCATGAACGGTCCCTCGATCGGAGAGCGATTTCCCATCACCCGCTCGGTGAACTCGAGCTCGTAGCCCTCGCGGCCGAGCACCTCCTCGGCGGCGGCGCGCGCCTCGACCTCCCCCAGCCCGGGCGGAACCCGGCAGTCGACGCGCAGCTCGGCGCGCGAGGGGATCACGTTGATCTTCTCCGAGGCGAGGATGCGCGTCGGCGCGAGGCTCACGCCGCACATCGGCTCGACCACGAGCGCGAGCATCGGGTCGCGCCCGCGCAGCCGCGCGACCGCGCCCGCCGGGTCCTCGGTGGACTCGCCGAGCGCCTCCAGTAGCGCGCGGGGCTCCTGGACGAGCTGCATCGTGGGCTGGCGCTCGGCCAGTCTCGCGAGCAGCGGCGCCATGGCCAGCAGCGCGTTCTCGCCCATGCGCGGGATCGAAGCGTGTCCCGCGACGCCGCGCGTGATCACCTTGAAGCGGAACACGCCCTTCTCGGCGCAGCCGACGCCGTACAGGGCCTGGCCGCCGTCGAGCTCGGCGCGCCAGCCGCCACCCTCGTTGAGCAGCATGTCGCAGCGCACCGAGTCCGGGTGGTGCTCGCAGATCCACTCGGCCCCGAGCGCGCCGCCGACCTCCTCGTCCACGACGCACACGACGAGCAGGTCGCCGTGGGCGGGGCGCCAGCCCGAGCGGGCCAGGCTCGCCGCGGCGGCCACCTCGGCCGCGGTCTGCGACTTCATGTCCAGCGCGCCGCGGCCCCAGACGAAGCCGTCGATCAGCTCGCCCGACCAGGGGTCGTGGCTCCAGGCGTCCGGATCGGCCAGGACGGTGTCGATGTGCGAGAGCAGACACAGCGTCGGCCCGTCGTCGGTCCCGCGCAGCCGCGCCACGACGTTCGGGCGCTGCTCGGTCGCCGCGTACAGAGAGACCTCGAAGCCCGCGTCCCGCAGCACGGCCGCGAGGTGCTCGGCCGCCGGGCGCTCGTTGCCCGGCGGGTTGACCGTGTTGAAGCGGATCAGCTCTCCCAGCAGCGTCACCGGATCCAGGGCGGGGGCGGTGACGGCGCTCACGACGCTGATGCTACGCCGGCCGGAGCGCTCAGGCGCAGCGAGGTCCAGTCCAGGCCGTAGAACGGGATCGATCGCACGGCGGCGAAGTCGATCCGCGAGGAGGTCAGCTCGGTCTCCTCGCCGTAGCCGACGACGGCCAGGTAGCCGCGCCGGGCCACGTAGCGGTCGAGCACGCGCCAGCTCATCGAGACCGTGCGCAGCTTGCTCGTGGGGACGACCGCGAGTGTGCGCAGGCTCGACTGGATGAACGGGTCGTCGGCGTGGTCGAGATCCTCGTTGCCGACGGGCAGCGTGGAGTGCTCGAGCAGGCGGTAGAAGTCGATCGGGCTGGGGAAGTCGTCGTCGTAGACGGCAAAGCCCGTCTGCAGGCCGCCGGCCGCATCGGTGATCGCCGCGGCGTACCGGCCGTCGCGGAAGATCTTGGCCGTGGCGTGGAACCCGAGCTCGCCCAGCAGGTGCACGTAGGCGAGCGTCTGGGCGCGCATCGGCTCGCTGCGCTCGCCGCTGACGATGACCGGCGCGCCGAGCATCCCCGAGCGGGCCATGAGCCGCCGGGCGCGCGCGAGGTCGCCCGCCGCGGTCGGGTCGGCGAACGGGCAGGGCGCGGTCGGATGACCGACGACCGCGGGCGGGATCAGATAGCAGCCCGGGATCAGCGACCCCCCGTCGAGCGCGGAGAGGGCGGGGCGGTCCAGGGCGACGATCACGGCCTCGCGTGCGAGCGGGTTCAGGAACGGCGCCCGGCGCACGTTCAGGAAGAAGAACTCGGTCGAGCCCGCGGCGTGGATCGCGAAGCGACTCGACGCGGCGCCCCGCAGCTGGGCCTGCGCGGCGGGCGAGGGGTGGACCGAGGGGTCGAGCACGTCGGCGTCGTCGGCGAGCACCTGGGAGATGTCCGATTGCGCGCTGCCGCCGATCCGCACGGAGATGTCGACGCTGGCGACCGGGATTCCCGGGACCGCCTCGGCGGCGTAGAGCGGGTTGATCACCGCCTTGAACGCGTTGCCGGTGACGTTGGTGAGCATGTAGGGCCCGACGCCCGGCGGCGGGGAGTTGCCGATCGGGGTCATCGCCACGCCGGCCGGCACGAGCCCGAGCGCCGGGAAGGCGAGCACGTTCTCGAAGGCGCCGTAGGGCGCGCGCAGGTGGATGACGATCGACCCGGTCGCGTTGTCGGTCTGGATGCCCGAGATGGTCGACGCGTGCCCGGCCGCGTAGGCGCTCGCCCCGACGATGCTCCCGGCGATGTAGGAATCGCCGGCCCAGTGCAGGCGCAGCGCGCGCTCGACCGTGTAGGTGAAGTCGCTCGCGCGAACGGCGAAGCCGTTGGAGTAGCGCAGCCCCGAGCGCAGCTGGAGCGTGTAGGTCATCCCGTCGTCGGAGATCGTCGGCCGCGCGATGGCCAGCCCCGGGATCACGCGCGTGGAGCCCACCCCGTCGGCGTGCGCGTAGGTGAGCAGACCGGTGTAGGCCAGCCACGTGGCCTCGTCGGACTGCGAGTTGGTCCCCACCTGGGGATCGAGCGAGTCCGGCCCGGTGGTCTCCAGGACCGTGACGGTCGGCATCGTCGGCGGCGGCGTGGTCGCGGCCGTGGTGGTGCGGGTCACGGTGACCGTCGCGGTGGTCGTGACCCGCTTGGTCTGCGACCCGCAGGCGGTGAGCAGCAGCGCGAGCAGCGCCGCCGGGAGGCTGGCGAGGACGGCCCGCACGGCATTCGAACTTCGCGCTCGACGGCGCCGCTCCTGCGCGATCATCCCGGCATGATCCCTCGCCTGGCCCGCGCCGGCGACCTGGAAGCGGTCGTCGCCATCTACAACGCCGCGATTCCCGGCCGCTCCGCGACCGCCGACCTGTACGCGGTGAGCACCGAGCAACGACGCGCCTGGCTGCTCGAGCGCGACCCGCGGCGCCGGCCGGCGTGGGTGCTCGAGGACGACGGCGGGGCGCTCCTCGGCTGGCTCGCCCTGGACGACTTCAACTCGCGCCCGGCGTACGCGGCGACCGCCGAGGTCGGCTGCTACCTGGACCCCGCGGCGCAGGGGCGCGGCCTCGGGCGCGCGCTGCTCGCCCACGCGCTGCAGGCGGCGCCGGGCTGCGGCGTGGAGCGGCTGGTGGCCAAGGTCTTCCCGCACAACGAGGCCAGCGTGCGGTTGTTCGCCGCCGCCGGCTTTGTGGAGTGGGGGCGGCTGCCGGGCGTCACACGGTTGGACGGGCGGCTCGCCGACGTGCTCGTGCTCGGACGGGCGGTGCCATGAGCGACACGCTGTTCGGACCGGACCCGGGGCGGGAGTCGGGGTCGGGGAGCCGCCGGCCGCTCGCGGTGCGGATGCGCCCGCAGGGGCTCGAGGGGTTCGCCGGCCAGGCCCACCTGCTCGGCCCCGAGAGCGCGCTGCGCGCGGCGATCGAGCAGGGGCGCCCGCACTCGATGATCCTCGCCGGGCCGCCGGGAACGGGCAAGACCACGCTCGCGCGGATCGTCGCCGGCGCGTCGGGCTCCACCTTCGAGGAGCTCTCAGCGGTGCAGGCGGGGCGCGCCGAGGTCCGCGGCGTGCTCGAGCGCGCGGCGCACCGCCGATCGCTGGGCGAGCCGCCGACGATCCTCTTCCTGGACGAGATCCACCGCTTCAACAAGGCCCAGCAGGACGTCCTGCTGCCGGCGGTCGAGGAGGGGCTGATCGTGCTCATCGGCGCGACGACCGAGAACCCCGCCTTCGAGGTCAACTCGGCGCTGCTCTCGCGCACGCGCGTCTACGCCCTGACCGCGCTCTCGGAGGACGACGTGCTCGCGCTGTTGGCGCGGGCGGTCGCGGGCGGCGAGGCGATCGAGACCGACCCGGACGCGCTGGCGCTGATCGCCGCGCGGGCCGGCGGCGACGCGCGCGTGGCCCTGTCCGCGCTCGAGCTCGCCTCCGAGACCGCGGCCGCCGCGGGCGAGGCGACGGTCTCGCTCGAGCGCGCGGCCGACGCCCTGCAGCGGGCCGGGGTCTGGTACGACCGCGCCGGCGACCGGCACTACGACTACATCTCGGCCTGGATCAAGGCGACGCGCGGCTCGGATCCCGACGCCTCGCTCTACTACCTGGCGGTGATGCTCGAGGGCGGCGAGGATCCGCGCTTCATCGCGCGGCGGATGGTGATCTTCGCCTCCGAGGACGTCGGCGGCGCCGATCCGTCGGCGCTCTCGGTGGCCGTCGCCGCGGCGGCGGCGGTCGACCGCGTCGGACTGCCCGAGTGCCACTTCGCCTTGGCGCAGGCAGCGGTGTGGCTCGCGCTCGCGCCGAAGTCCAATGCCGCCGGCGCCGCGCTGTCCGCGGCCCGCGAGCACGTGCGCACCCACGGCGCCGCGCCGGTGCCCCCGCACCTGCGCTCGGGGCCGCGGCCGGGGCAGGAGGTCGGCGGCTACGACTACCCGCATTCGCATGCGGGGCACGTCTCCCCCCAGGAGCTGATGCCCGAGCGGCTCGTGGGCGAGCGCTTCTACCGGCCCGACGAGGCCGAGGCGCGGCTCGCCGAGCGGTTGCGGGCCGTGCGTCGGGCGCGCGGGCGGGAGGAGTAGGCCGCTCGCGTCGCGCGACGCGCGATGCGCGTACGGATTCCATCCCAAGCGCGGCGAACAATCAGGGGGGTGGCGTACCCCAGCGCACTACAGCGACGCTCAGGTACACCACCCCCCCTGCTGGTGGCCCAGCTCGCCGCCCGGCAGCACGGGGTGGTCACGCACGATGAGCTCATCGCCCTCGGCTTCACCAGGAACGCGATCCG
>DATAWZ010000116.1:0-2335 GCA_036266975.1 Solirubrobacteraceae bacterium | reverse complement strand
GCAGGCGATGCCGAGCAGCACCAGCCGCGTGGGCAGCGCCCGCCAGCGCAGCGCCGGGGCGTGCACGTCGGAGTCCTCGTCGCTGGCGAGCATCGGCACGGTGGCGATCAGCCCGGGGACGCCGAAGATCACGGCGGCCGCCGCCAGATGCGGCAGCGGCGCCACGCCGAGACCGGCCGCCAGCGCGCCCAGCCCTGCGCCGGCGAACCCGCCGAACGAGAACGCGGCGTGCAGCGAGGACAGGATCGGCCGCCCCAGCCGGCGCTCGACGCTCATGCCCTGCGCGTTCATGGTCAGGTCAAGCGCCGAGATCGTGATGCCGACGGCGAAGAGCGAGCCGGCCAGCGCCGGCACGCCGCGGGCGAGACCGGGTAGCAGGATCGCGGCCATCAGGCCGGCCAGCGAGATCCGGCAGAACATCCGGCTCGGGCGTCCCGGCAGCAACCGCCCGACCAGCGGCATCGTGACGATCGCGGCCGCCGCCGGAGCGAGCAGCGCGAGACCGAGGACGCCGTTGGAGGCGCCGGCCCGGGTGGACAGCGCGGGGATGCGCGAGGCCCACGACGCGAACAGCGCGCCGTTGACGAAGAACACGAGCGTGACGCCGGCCCGGGCCCTCACGCCCGCAGCACCTCGATCCCGAGCGCGCGGTAGGGCGCGAGTGCGCGCTCGTCGACGTCGGCGTCGGTCACCAGCTGGGTGACCGCGCTCAGCGGCGCCACCACGAACGGCATGGCCGTGCCGAGCTTGTCGTGGTCGGCCAGCGCGATCACCTCGGCCGCACCCTCGATCATCGCGGCCTTCACGTGGCGCTCCTCCAGGTCCTCGGTCGTCACCCCGATCTCAGGGTGCAGCCCGCACACCCCGAGGAACACGACGTCGGCGCGGATCACGCGCAGCGCCTCGACCGCGGCGGCTCCGACCGTGGTCAGCGCGGTGGGCCGCAAAATTCCCCCGATCACGGTCACCTCTATCCCCGGGTGCTCGGCCAGCGCGAGCGCGATCGGCGGGCTCGTCGTGATCACGCTCGCGCGCAGGTCGTGGCGCAGGGCGCGCGCGACTTCGAGCGTGGTCGTGCCGGCGTCGAGCACGATCACCTGCCCGTCGCACACGCAGGCCGCGGCCCGGCGCGCGATCGACGCCTTGGCCTCGGGCGCCCTTCGCGCGCGCGTGTGTACCGACGAACCCCGCCCGCCCACGCCGTGACGGGGCAGCGCGCCACCGTGGACGCGACGCACCAACCCCGCCTCGTCGAGCTCGCGCAGGTCGCGCCGGATCGTGTCCGAGGAGACCCCGAGCTCACAGCTCAGGTCCGCCGCGAGCACGCGCCCATGCTCGCGGAGCCGATCGAGGATCACGCCGCGTCGCTCATCGGTCAGCATTTTCGGGATCCTACACGATCGTGCACGTTTGTGCATGAACGTGCACAGCGCCGGGCACCCGGCCGCCGTCTGGCATCGTCCCAGGCGTGGTGGGCGATGCGGAGCTGATCCTGGCCGGCGGCGGTCTGCTCGTCGCCGGCGTGGTCGCGTCCGCCCTGGCCGCACGCCTGCGCCTGCCGGCGCTGCTGCTGTTCCTGGGGCTTGGCATGGCGGTCGGGAGCGACGGGCTCGGCTGGATCAACTTCGACGACTACTCGCTGGCCAAGCTGGTCGGGACGATCGCGCTCGTGCTGATCCTGTTCGAGGGAGGGCTCGCCACCGGCTTCCGCGCACTGCGCCCCGTGCTCCGCCCCGCCGCGTCGCTCGCGGTGATCGGCACGACGGCAACCGCGGCGATCACCGGCATCACCGCCGGCTGGCTGCTGCACTTCTCGATTCCGGAGGGGCTGCTGCTCGGGGCGATCCTGTCCCCCACCGACGGCGCCGCCGTGTTCTCGCTGCTGCGCGGCGTGCGCCTCCCACGTCGGCTCGCGCTGGCCCTGGAGGGCGAGGCGGGCCTCAACGACCCGGTGTCGGTGATGCTGGTGATCGTGATGATCGAGGTGATCCGGATGCCCGGCTACGGGGCGCTCGACGCGATCTGGTTCCTGGTCCGTCAGATCGCGATCGGCGGCGGACTCGGGCTGATCGTGGGTGCGCTCGCGATCCAGGCGCTCCGGCGGCTAGGGCCCGCGGCCTCGAGCCTCTCGCTGGTGGCGTCCTTCGCGACCGCCGCGGTCGCCTACGGCGCCGCCGGGTCGCTCGACGGTTCGGGCTTTCTGGCCGTGTACCTGGCCGGGCTGGCGCTCGGCGGCGCCAAGCTCCCCGCGCGAGACGGGCTGCTGCCGTTCCACGAAGGACTGGCGGCGGTGGCGGACATCGGGATGTTCTTCGCGCTCGGTCTGCTCGTGTTC
>DATAWZ010000115.1:0-5711 GCA_036266975.1 Solirubrobacteraceae bacterium | reverse complement strand
CCGCTCGGCCCGCCGTCCGGCGCCCGCCGGCGAGCTCGTGCAGATCCTCGCCACCCGCTCGTTGCTGGTGGATGTGCACCTGCTCGGCGGCCGCGGCGGTTGACCGGGCCGGCGACGCTTCGGCTCGAGCTCACGCCGCCGGCGCCCTTCCGCCTGCCCCACTTCGTCGGCCGCGACGGGGTCGTGCGCCGCCGACCCGGCGGCGTGCTCGAACGCGTCCTGCACCCGTTCGGCGAGCCGGTCGTCGTCCGCGCGGCCCAGCCCGCGCCCGACCGGGTGGTACTCGGCGCGTGGGCGCCGGACGGGCCCGCGGCGGCCCGGGCGCTCGAGCGCACGCGCTTCTTCCTCGGCGTGGACGAGGATCCGCGCCCGTTCCTGCGCGAGTACGGGCGCGACCCGCTGATCGGCGCGAGCGTGCGACGGCGCCCGTGGCTGCGGGCGCACCGTCGCGCCGACCCGTTCGAGGCGCTCGCGTTCGCGATCTGCGAGCAGCTGATCGACTACGAGCGCGCCGCGGCGATCGAGCGGCGTCTGGTCGCCCGCTTCGGGCGGCGCTGCGCGCGCACCGGACTGCGCGACGCGCCGGTCGCCGCCGCGCTCGCCGACGCCGCCCCCGCGCAGCTGGAGAGCTTCGACCTCGCGCCCGCCCGGGCGATCACGCTCGTGCGTGCGGCCCGCGAGGTCGCCCGCGGCCGGGTCGAGCTCGAGGGCGACGGCGAGCGGGCCGAGCGCCGGCTGGCCGCGATCCCGGGGATCGGGACCTGGACGCTCGACGTGCTCGCGATCTCCGGCCTCGGGCGCCTGGACCGGGTCGCCGCCGGCGACCTGGGACTGCTCAAGGCGGTCGGGCGCTGGCTGGGCGGCGGCGATCCCGCCGCCCGGGCCACTGAGTCCCAGGTCCGCGAGCTGCTCGCGCCCTACGGCGGCTGGCGCGCGCTCGCCGGCGCGCATCTGCTCGCCGGTGCGCTCACTGGTCCGGCGTATTGACGCCGGTGAGCGGCACGCCCTGGCCGGGCAGGTACTCGTTGGTGTAGGCGAAGTCGTCGGAGACGGCGCTGCGGATCAGGCCGTGAGCCTGCATCCAGACGGCGAAGTCGTGCCAGTCGGTGGGGTTCTGCCAGCCGTACGGGTTGCCGCCCGAGGCCTCGGTCGCCGGCAGCGTGGCCTTCAGCGAGGCGAGCGCCAGCCGCGCGGAGAGCGTCGGGTCGGCGGGCGCCAGCGTGGTGACGGCCGCCTGCGGGTTGTCCTGCACCGCGCGCTGGCCGCGGCTGAGCGCCTGCATGAAGGCGCGGAGCATGACGCCGTCGTTGACCGCCTCGCCGGTGCGCACGACGAGCACGAGCTCGTCGTAGGTCGGGACGCCGGCCTGGTCGACCGGGATCACCGACGGGTGCTTGCCCAGCGCGGCGAGCTGAAGCGCCTCGTCGTTCCAGTCGCCGCCGAACGTGGCCGCCACCTTGCCGCTGACCATCGCCCGCACGAGGTTCGTGCCGACGTCGGTCTGCTTGACCGAGGAGACCGGCACGCCGGCGCGCCGGAGGATCGCGTCCAGCAGCGTGGTCTGGAAGGGGAGGCCGCCGGTGCCCACCCGCTTGCCGGCGAGCTTGGCCGCCGAGGTGATGTGCTGGTTGCCGGGGGCGATGATCGAAGCCAGCGGACGATCGACGAGCGCGCCGATGGCCACCAGCGACTGGCCGGCGTTGCGCGCCAGCAGCAGCTCGGGCTCATCGGCGATCGCCATGTTGACCTGGCCGGAGGCGAGCTCGGCGAGCGGATCGCCGGGGTTCGCAGCCGTCCGGGGCACGACGGTGATGCCGGCCTGGGCGAAGTAGCGGTTGGAGATCGCCGCGTACAGCGCCGCCTCGTCGGCGCCCGGCACCGCGTCCAGTGCCACGCTCACCGTGGCCAGGTGGGGCGGGTTGATGACGTCGACCTTCGAGCCGCAGGCCGACAGACCGAGGGCCGCGGCGAGGAGGACGAGCGGGGCCAGCAGTCTGGCTCTCACGAGGGCGCGACTCCGGCGGGTCCGGTCCAGTCTCGCAGGACGCGCAGCGCGCGCTCGCGCAGGGCGCCGACCGCGGGATCGGTCGGCCGGCGCGGGCGCGGCAGCGTCACCGCCAGCTCGCCCTGAAGGCGGCCCGGACGCGGGCCGTAGATGAGCACCCGGTCGGCGAGCAGCACCGCCTCCTCGACGTCGTGGGTCACCAGCAGCACCGCGCGCGGGTCGTGGGCGAGGGCCGCGGCCAGCCACTCCTGGGCCTGGCCGCGGGTGATCGCGTCCAGCGCCCCGAACGGCTCGTCCAGGCATAGGACCGGCCGGCCGGAGAGCAGCGTGCGCAGGAAGGCGACCCGCTGGCGCATGCCGCCCGAGAGCTCGTGGGGGCGGGCGCGCTCGAAGCCGGCCAGGCCGTACTCGGCGAACCACGGCCGCGCGCGCTCGCGGGCGCGCTGGCGCTCCTCGCCGGCGAGCCGCAGCGCGAGGACGGCGTTGTCCAGCGCGTCCATCCACGGCAGGAGCAGGTCGCGCTGGGGCATCAGCGCCGCCGGCGCGGCGCGCAGCTCGCCGGCCGTCGGGGCGCGCAGGCCGCAGACGAGCTCGAGCAGCGTCGTCTTGCCGCAGCCGCTGGGTCCCACGACGGCGACGACTTCCTCGGCGGCGAGCTCGAGGTCGATGTCCGTGAGCACCGCCAGGGCGCCGTGAGAGAAGCTCACCCCTCGCATGCGGACGATCGGCCCGGCCACCTCGCGGGCCTCTGCGCCGCGCGGCTGCAGCTCAATGGCCATTCGGTCACGGAAGTCTAGGGTCTCTCCCGGGTGGCGGCGTGGGACCCCCGACGCGCGGGCCCTCGAAGGTCGAGCAGCGCATCCACGGCTCGGCGGCGTCGAACCGCGGTATCGGCGACGCTCGCGTCGCCGGGCGCGGGGGTGGTGGGGTGAGCGTTGTTGCGTGAGCCGCGTCATGCGCGGCTGGCGACACAATCGTCGCTGGGCGCGGGGGTGGTGGGGTGAGCGTTGTTGCGTGAGCCGCGTCATGCGCGGCTGGCCACACAATCGTCGCTGGGCACGCTCTCGGCGGCGCGAGCTGTGCTGCGCCGGCGCCCAGTTCCCGGCTCGCGGCACGCGCGACGGCGGCGTGTCGGCAGGCAGCCGCCTACCGCCAGCGGGTGGTGAGCAGCTGCAGCAGCGTGCGCCCGACGAGCAGCACGCTGTGCTCGGAGAGCGCCGCGTAGGTGTCGCGCAGCGTGTGCCCCGGGTAGCGCCAGTCGATCATGTCCACCGCCGGGATGCCCTGGTTCAGGAAGGGCGTCTGGTCGTCGATGATGTCCGGCCCGACGGTGTTCGGGAAGATCGAGGAGGCGCCGACCTGGGCGCCCGCCCCCGTCACCCGGGCCCACAGCGAGGGGGTCGAGCTCTCCTCGCGCGGCAGCTGGAGCCCCTTGCCGGCGACGTAGTCGAGCAGGATCATCGCGCGCTCATCGTCGGGGTGGGCGCCGACATAGGCGCGCGACCCGCGCAGGCCGGTGTCGTAGAAGTTCGAGTACTGCTCGGGCAGCCCGCTCGCCGGCTCCTCGCCGTCGAACAGCGCGAAGACGACTGCCGGCGCACCCGCCGGCCGGTGCATCTGGGCGAGCTCGCGGGCGAGCTCGATGACGATCGCCGTCCCGGCCGCGCCGTTGTTCGCGCCCAGGAAGCCCTTGGGGCTGGCGAGCGTGTCGTAGTGCGCGCCGATCAGCACGGCCGGCTCGCCGCCCGGCAGCTGGCCGACGATGTCGCGCAGCCCGGGCCAGTCGGGCAGCGGCTCGAAGTGCCCGCCGGGCAGCAGCGGGCGCAGCTTGTCGGCGAGCGCGCGCAGCTGCGGCGAGCCCGCCGGGCGCTGGCCGTAGGCGAGCTGCTCGCGGATCAGCGCCATCGCGGCGTTCGCGTTGAAGCGCATCCCGGGCTGGGGTGAGGAGCTCGCCGCCGCAAAGGCCCCGCCGGCGGCCAGCGCGGCCACGGCGATCATCGCCAGCAGGCGTCCAGGCCGTGTCATCGCGGCCGGCGCTCCCAGCGGTCGGCGACCGCGGCGAACAGGTCGGCGCAGTGGGCCACCAGCCGCCCGCGCGAGACGTGCAGCTCGCCCAGCAGCCAGGCGGTCAGCAGCTCGCCCAGCGCGCCGACGAGCTCGTGGGCGGTCAGGCGCATGTCCTCCTCGCGCGGCGCGGCAGCCCCGTAGTGATCGCGCACCTCCTCGACGATCAGCTCGACGAAGCCGAGCACGATGTCGCGCTGGCGCGCGCGCAACAGCGGGTCCGCGGCGGTGTCGATGAGCAGAACGCGCCCGCGCACCTCGTCCTCGGCCACCACGTCCAGGAACGAGTCGATCGCCGCACGCGAGCGGGCCGTCGCGTCGCGGGGCGTGCGGGCCACCGCCTCGCGGACGGCGACCGCGGCGCGCGCCGCCAGCTGGTCGAAGACCGCGAGCGCGAGCGCGTCGCGGTCGGAGAAGCTCTCGTAGAAGTAGCGTGCGGTCAGCCCGGCGTGGGCACAGACGCCCCGAACCGTGACCGCCGACCAGCCGCCCTCGACGACGAGCTCGAACGCCGAGTCGAGCAGTCGCTGGCGGCGCTCGGCGACACGGTCCTCGGCGCTCTGGCCGCGAAAGGCGCGCTGGACGGGCATCGGGACGATGATCGCAGCCGCCCGCCACGGCCGCATCGCGGGACGCGTGATGCCTGATCCTCCCTATGCAGGGATCAGGGATCAACCATCCCCGCCGCCGCTGCTCAGCGGCGTGTGGACTGCGGCGCCGGCGCGTCGGGCCGGGTGAGCGCCTTGACGAACTCCTCCAGCTGGCCGATCGTCCAGCACTCGAACGCGGTGCAGTAGCGCTCGTAGGCGGCGATCACCGAGTCCCCGTAGTTCCAGTACAGGCGCGGCTCGGGGTTCAGCCAGAACGTGCGCCCGGCGCGCGCGGCGAGGAGGGCGAAGATGTCCGCGCGCGGGTCGCGCCCATTGGTGCGCGCGTCGCCGAGCACGATGACCGTCGCCCGTGGGTGCAGGTCGTCCTCGACCAGCTCGCGGAACTCCGACCACACGCGGCCGTAGTCGGTGTAGCCGGAGATGTCGGCCACCCCGGCGTCGCGGCCGATCGCCTCGCTCACCGCCCGGAAGCTGCGCTCGCGGGCGAAGATGTCGGTCACCTCGGAGATGCGCTCGATGAACACGAACGAGCGCATCTTGCGGAACGTGTCGTGCAGCGCGTGCAGCACGGACAGGAAGAACACCGACGCTGAGGTGACGCTGGTGGAGACGTCGCACAGCACGTAGATCTCGGGCCGGCGCGGGCGCCGGGGGCGGACCTTGAGCTCGACGGGCACGCCGCCGGTCTGCAGCGAGGCGCGCATGGTGCGCCGCACGTCGACGTGGGCGTGGCGGCGGTGCCCGCGCGCCTGCATCCCCTGCGTGGCCAGGCGCCGGCGCAGCTGGATCACCACGCGGTGCACGGCCGCCAGGTCGGCCAGCGGTCCCGACGGCAGCGCCCGGTCGAGCTCGCCCAGTGGCCGGGCCGGGGGCAGGTTGCCGGTGCGCTCGATCTGAGCCCGCTCCAGCTCGCGCCGCAACAGAGCCTCGAAACGCCGCAAAGCGTCGCGTGGCAGCCCCTGATGGCGCGGGTCCTCGACCGGCAGCTCGGGCTGGGGCTCGGCGCGCAGGCCGAGCGCGCGGCGGATGCG